>DASSGR010000251.1:0-112952 GCA_035693425.1 Solirubrobacteraceae bacterium | reverse complement strand
CCAACGCCGACCTGTTTACGCAGATGGCCACGACGTTCGCGGCGATCGACAAGGAGCCCAACAACCTGCAGGCGACGATCGCCAAGTCGCCGTCCACCGAGGCGGTGTCGACCGAGTCACTCAAGGTCCAGCAGCCTTTCCTGGTCGATCTGACAGCGTTCGGCAAGGCGATGACCCCGGCGACCGCGTCTTTGAACGAGGCGCTGCCGGCGTTCGTGCCTGCCATCGAGGCCGGGACGCAGACGCTGAAGCACACGCCGTCGTTGAACGCCCACCTGCAGCAGGTGATGAACGCGCTGAAGGGCTTGGCGCAGGCGCCGGGTACCAACATCGCCTTGAACGGGCTGGTGTCCACGGTGACGACGCTCAACCCGATGGTCCGCTACCTAGGCCCGTTCCAGACGGTGTGCGACGGCTGGAACTACTGGTGGACGTATCTGGCGGAGCACATCTCCGAGCAGACCGCGTTCGGGTTTGCGCAGCGCGCGCTGCTCAACTCGGCAAACGGCGCGCAGCCCAACAACGTCGGCTCCCAGGGCGCCACTGCTCCGGTCAACGGCGGCGGGTTCGATTCGCCGACGTCGGGCGGCAACGCGTTCCTGCACAGCCAGAACTACGGCGCTGCGATCGACAACCAGGGCAACGCCGACTGCGAGACCGGCCAGCGCGGCTACCCCAAGAAGCTCAACGCATTCGATCCGCAAGGGCGTAATCTGGCGCTTGACCCCCACACCCCGGGCGATCAGGGCACAACCTTCCACGGCCGCGCCCACGTGCCGGCCGGCGAGACCTTCTCGCGCAACCCGCAGACCGGCCCTCAGCTTCAATACAACCCGAGCAATCCATGATGGCTACCACGACGTTGACGATCGGCAGCGACCTCGAGGTGTACCGCTTCGGGTTCGGCGCGATGCGGATCACCGGCGACGGAATCTGGGGAGAGCCCGCCGACGAAGCCGCCTGCCGCGACCTTCTGCGGCGGATCGTGCAGACCGACGTGAACCTGATCGACACCGCCGACTCGTACGGACCGGAGGTATCCGAGCGCCTGATCGCGGAGGCGCTGCACCCGTACCCCGACAACGTCGTGATCGCGACCAAGGGCGGACTCGAGCGCCCGGGGCCGAACCGCTGGGTCGCCAACGGCCGACCCGAGCGCCTCAGGCGCTGCTGCGAGGACTCCCTGCGACGCCTCAAGCTCGAGCGGATCGACCTCTACCAGCTTCACAGGGTCGATCCGAACGTGCCGATCGGGGATTCTGTCGGCGCGCTGGCCGAGCTGCGCGAGGAGCAGAAGATCCGCCACATCGGTCTGTCCAACGTCAACGCCGAGCAACTCGAGCGCGCCCGGGAGATCGTCCCAATCGTGTCGGTGCAGAATCGCTACAACGTCGCCGACCGCGAGTCCGAGGACGTCCTCCAGGCGTGCCAGGAGAGCGGGCTGGCGTTCTTTCCGTGGGCGCCGCTCGGGAGCCGCGGAAGCAGCAACCTGTCGCAGGCCGGCGGCCGGCTCGACGAGGCCGCGAGGGCTCACGGAGCCTCACCCGGTCAGGTCGCGCTGGCCTGGCTGCTGCACCACTCACCGGTGATCCTGCCGATCCCCGGCACTAGCTCGATCGCGCACTTTGAGGAGAACCTCGAGGCAGTCGAGCTCGAGCTCGACCAAGACGAGCTGGACGCGCTCGACTCGGTAGGCGGCTAACCGGCCAGGACCGTAGCGAGCCGATGCTCGAGCGCGGCTGCAAGCCGCTCGCGAACGGGGCCTTGCTCGAAGCGCTCGACCAGCGCCGACAGAAAGCCCTCGATCACCAGCCGCTTGGCGACGTCCTCGCCGAGGCCGTGCGAGCGCAGGTAGAAGAGCTGCTCGGGGTCGACCTGCGCGACCGCCGCGGCATGGGTGCAGCGGACGTCGTTTGCCTGGATCTCAAGCCCCGGGATCGCGTCGGCGTGGGCGCGCTTTGACAGCAGCAGGTTCCGGGACTCCTGGAACGCGTCTGTCTTCTGGGCGCCGGGGTCGACGATGATGTTGCCCTTCCAGACGGCGGTTGAGCGGCCCTGGAGGACGCCCCGGAACGCGAGATCCGAGGTCGTGTTCGGCGCCGCGTGCTCCTGCGTGGTGTCGAAATCGATGTGCTGGCGTCCATGACATGCGTAGGCGCCGGTGACCCGGGCCTCGGCCCCCTGGCCGCCCAGGCGCGTCTCCATCCGCACGTGGCCGCGCGCTGAGCCGAAGCCGAGCGCCACCCAGTCAAGCGACGCATCACGGCCGACCTCGGCGCGCTGGGCGCCGAAGATCCAGCTGCGCTCGGACAGGTCCTGGCCGCAGATGTAGCGAAGTCGCGCGTCGTCGGCGATGATCAGCTCGACCACGGTGTTGAACACGCCGTCGAGGTCGTCGCTGCCGGACAGGTACTGCTCCCAGACCTCGGCCTGCGCGCCCTCGTCGACGACGATCAGGGTGCGCTGGTTGAACAGGGTCCCGGTCCGGGCCTGGACGCTCTTCAGCGAGATCGGCTGCTCGACGGCGACGCCCCGGGGCACGTACACGAACGAGCCGTGGCGGTGGCCGGCGTCGTTGAGCGCGACGAACGGATCGTCGCCGGAGACCAGCGAGCCAAGGTGGCGCTCGACCAGCTCGGCGTGGTCGCGCATCGCCTCGTCGATCGTCGCGACAATTACGCCGTCGGGCAGCTCCGGCGCCGCGGGCAGATCGAACAGCGGCGTGGCGGTGGCGGCCTCCTCGCCGTTGACCGGCTCGTAGGCGGCCAGGTCCAGGCCGGTGATGTCGGTGAACTCCCAGCCGGGCCGCCCCTTGAATGTGGGCAGCTCGACCGCGGGTGAACTGCTAGCCAATCGAGCCCTCCATCTGGAGCTCGATCAGCCGGTTCATCTCGACTGCGTACTCCATCGGCAGCTCCTTGGTGATCGGCTCGATGAAGCCGTTGACGATCAGCTTGGAGGCCTCCTCCTCGGGGATGCCGTGCGACATCAGGTAGAAGATCTGGTCCTCGCCGACCTTCGAGACCGTCGCCTCGTGGCCGACATCGACGTCGTCCTCGCCGATCCTGATCGTCGGGTAGGTGTCAGAGCGCGAGTGCTCGTCGAGCAGCAACGCGTCGCAGACGACCTTCGAGCGCGACCCGTGGGCGCCCTTGGCGATCTCCAGCAGCCCGCGGTAGGAGCCGCGGCCACCGTCCTTGGAGATCGACTTGGCGAAGATGTTCGAGGTCGTGTTCGGCGCGGCGTGGATGATCTTGCCGCCGGCGTCCTGGTGCTGATCCTTACCTGCGAACGCGATCGACAGGATCTCGCCGTGGGCCCGCTCGCCCAGCAGGTACACGCTCGGGTACTTCATCGTCAGCTTCGAACCGAGGTTGCAGTCGACCCACTCGACGGTCGCGTCCTCGTGCGCGGCCGCCCGCTTGGTGACGAGGTTGAAGACGTTCGTCGACCAGTTCTGGACGGTCGTGTAGCGGATCCGGGCGCCGGGCTTGGCGATCAGCTCGACCACTGCCGAGTGCAGCGAAGAGGAGCTGTAGGTCGGCGCGGTGCAGCCCTCGACGTAGTGCACGTAGGAGCCCTCGTCGGCGATGATCAGCGTCCGCTCGAACTGGCCCATGTTCTCGGTGTTGATCCGGAAGTAGGCCTGCAGCGGCATCTCGACGTGCACGCCGGGGGGGACGTAGACGAACGAGCCGCCCGACCACACCGCGGAGTTCAACGCCGCGAGCTTGTTGTCATTCGGCGGGATCAGGCTTGCGAAGTACTCGCGCACGAGGTCCTCGTGCTCGCGCAGACCGGAGTCCATGTCCTTGAAGATCACGCCCTGCTTCTCGAGGTCTTCGCGCACCTGGTGGTAGACGACCTCTGACTCGTACTGGGCGCCGACGCCCGACAGGAACTTGCGCTCGGCCTCGGGGATACCGAGCCGGTCAAACGTCTTCTTGACGTCCTCGGGAACGTCGTCCCACGAGCGCTCGGCGCGCTCAGATGCGCGCACGAAGTAGTGGATGTTGTCGAAGTCGACCTCGGCCAGCATCGGCGAGCCCCAGGTCGGCATCGGCCGGGCCAGGAAGTGCTCGAGCGCCTTCAGACGGAAGTCGCGCATCCACTGCGGCTCGGACTTGAACTCCGAGATCTTCGCCACGAGCTCGTGCGTGAGACCCTTCGGCGCCTTGTACAGGTAGTTCTCGGCGTCGTGGAAGCCGTAGCGCTCGGTGTAATCGGCGTTGATCCCGCGTAGCGCGTCGTTCTCGGTGAGGACCGGCGCCACCGGGGTTGCAGTCTCGGGAGTAGCCACTACTCCACCTCCAACTTGATCGTCTCGTCTTCGATGATCACCGGGAAGGTGTCCACCGGAACGTACGCGGGCAATGTCATGGGCTTGCCGGTCTTCAGGTCGAACAGCGACCCGTGCCGGGGGCACTCCACCGTGCAAGCTTCCTCGTCGAACTCACCCTCCGCCAGGGGACCGTCATCGTGCGAGCAGCGATCCTCGATCGCGTACAGGTTGCCGCCGCAGTTGAACACGCCGATTTCCAGGGCCTCCCACTCGATCAGGCGGCGCTGGCCGGGCTTGAGCTCGTCTACGGGGCAGACTTCGATGATCTCGGGCAACGTGGTTGTAAGTCCTAGCGGGTTGATCGGATTTCCAAGTGTAGCGGTGGTGCGCGGGCGCTTGGTTGGCCGCCTCGGTGGAGCGGGACTTGGACGGCGCTCAGGCGCCGGTCGTGCCGGCGGGCACCCGCTCGGGCCGGCGCGGCCGGTCCTCCTCACGCGGCTGGCCGCCCTCCTGGCCTACACGGCTGTGGCGCACCGAGTAGCCGAAGTACACGACGAAGCCGATCAGCATCCACACCGCGAACCGGATCCAGGTGGACGTCTGGAGGTTCAGCATCAGCCACAGCGACGCGAGCACCGACAGGATCGGCACGACCGGCACCCCCGGCACGCGGAACGGACGGTCGAGCTCGGGCCGCGTCCGTCGCAGCACGATCACGCCGATCGCCACGAGCACGAACGCGAACAGGGTGCCGATGTTGACGAGCTCGGCGAGCGTCTTGAGCGGGAAGAAGAAGGCGAGCGCGGCGACGACGACGCCGGTGACGATCGTCGTGCGGTAGGGCGTCCCGTACCGCTGCGACACGCGGGAGAACACGGGCGGCAGCAGCCGGTCGCGGCTCATCGCGAAGAACACACGGCTCTGGCCCATCAGCAGCACAAGGATCACCGAGGTGATGCCTGCCAAGGCCCCGTAGGCGATGATCGTGGCGATCGTATTCTGGCCGACCGACTGGAAGGCCGTCGCAAGCGGCGCCTTCACGTCGATGTGGTTGTACTTGACCATCCCGGTCACAACCAGCGACACCGCGACGTACAAGAGCGCGCAGATCGTCAGCGACAGGAAGATTCCGAGCGGCAGGTCGCGCTGCGGCTTCTTTGCCTCCTCGGCGTTGGTGGCGACGATGTCGAAGCCGATGAATGCGAAGAACACAAGCGCCGCTCCGCTGAAGATCCCGGCCACACCGAACGCCCCGGGTGCGGCTCCGATGTCCTGAAGCAGCGTGCTGCCTGAGCTGCCGCCGGGAGCAGGCTTGGCGCCGGTCGGCGGGATGAACGGTTGGTAGTTGCCGGTGTGGATGTACGACAGCCCGGCGACGATCACCAACAGGATGATCGCCAGCTTGATCGCCACGATCACAGCGTTGACACCGCTCGACGCCCGGATGCCGAAGCACAGCAGCCCTGTCAGCAGCAGCACGATCACGGCCGCGACGAGGTTGTGGTGGTCGGCGAAGATCCACGCCGGGGGATGCGCGTGCCAGGGCGCAGACGTCAGCACCACCTGGAAGTACTGCGACCAGCCGGAGGCGACGGTCGACGCACCCAGCGCCAGCTCGAGCATCAGATCCCACCCGATGATCCACGCGATCAGCTCGCCGAGGCTCGCGTACGAGAAGCTGTAGGCCGAGCCGGCGATCGGCACCGTGGAGGCGAACTCCGCGTAACAGAGCCCGGCGAGGAAGCAGACGATCGCGGCGGTCACGAACGACAGCGTGATCGCCGGCCCCGCAACCGTCCCAGCGGCCTCACCGGTCAGGACGAAGATCCCCGTCCCGATGATCACCCCGATCCCGATCGCGGTCAGCTGGACCGGCCCCAGGGCCCTTCGCAGACGCCGCTCCGGATCGTCGGCGTCCTGCAGGCATTGCTCAACGCTCTTGCGCCGAAACACCTCCATGCGGGATATCTGCCCGCTTAAACGAGTTTCAAAAGCGCGTACTCAGGCAGCGTCGCTGGCGGGAGTTTCGGGCTCCCAGTCGACCGCGTGGCCCAGCGAGGCACCCTTGAGCACCTTGAGCGACAGCAGCGCGCACTTCATCCGCGTAGCGGAGATGTCGATCCCCAGCAGCTCGAGCACGAACGAGCGATCGAGCCTCAGGAGCTCGTCGGTGGTCATCCCCTTGACCTCGTCGGACGCCATCGACGCGGCGGCCTGGGAGATCGCGCAGCCGTGCCCGGAGAACCGGACCTCCTCGATCCGCCCGTCGCCGTCGACCGCAAGCTGGACCGTCAGCTCGTCGCCGCACAGCGGGTTCAAATCATGGAACTGCAACGCCCCGTCGGCGAGCTCCGGCGCCGGCGGGCTCCAGTTGTGGGGGTGCTTGTAGTGGTCGAGGATGTTCTCGCGGTACAGGTCGTCCATCGCTGATCAAGCGTAGCGAGCCTGGGCCACGGGTCAGCCGCCTCCCATCATCGCTATAATAATTAGCAATGCTAATTAGCATCGCTCATGATTCAACCGAGCCCGCCGATAAGCCAGGTAGAACCGCACGATGACGACCGTCGCTCCCGACCTCGAACTTGCTGCCCGGCTGCGGCTGGCGGTAACGCGGCTGGCGCGCCGCCTGCGCCAGGAGTCGGGAGAAGGCCTCACCCCCTCGCAAAACTCCGCCCTGGCCAGCATCGAGCGCCACGGCGGACTGACGCCTTCAGAGCTGGCCGCGGTCGAGCGGATCCAGCGGCCCACCGCGACCCGAGTCCTCGGCGGGCTGAGCGAACGCAACCTGGTGACGCGCGAGGCCGACGCCTCCGACCGCCGGGTGGCGCGCCTGAAGGTCACCCGCGAGGGCGCCGCCGTCCTCAAGCGCGGACGCTCCCGTAAGAATGCTTACCTCGCGCGGCGCATGCGCGACCTGGGCCCCGATGAGCTCGAGACCCTGGCTCGCGCGGCCGAGCTGATCGAGTTCCTGCTCGAAGGAGACGACGAGCGCCGGTGATCTTGGCCAGGCTCCGGCGCTCCTCGACATCGCTTCGCCGCCCCTTCCAGTCGCTTTCGGTCCCCAACTACCGGCGCTACTTCGTCGGTCAGGTCATCTCGATTAGCGGCAACTGGATGCAGACCGTCGGCGAGATGTGGCTGGTGCTGCGGCTCACCGACAGCGCCACCGCCGTCGGGATCACGACCGCGCTGCAGTTCACGCCGATGCTGTTCGCCGGTGCCTGGGGCGGCGTCCTGGCCGACCGGCTGTCCAAGCGGCGGCTGCTGGCCTGGACCCAGTCGCTGATGGCCGTCCCCGCCCTGACGCTGTGGATGCTCACGACGACCGGCCACGTCACGCTCCTGGTCGTCTACGCGCTGGTGTTCGTGAGAGGCTCGGTCAATGCGATCGACAACCCGGCCCGCCAGAGCTTCGTGATGGAACTGGTCGGCCGCGAGCGCGTGGTCAACGCCGTCAGCCTCAACAGCTTGATCGTGCAGTCGGCGCGGATCATCGGCCCGGCGCTCGCCGGCATCGTGATCGCATCGGTCGGGATCGCCTTCTGCTTCCTGCTCAACTCCCTGTCTTTCGGTGCGATGCTGATCGCCCTGTGGCGGATCAATCCATCGGAGTTGCAGCCGGGCCAGCGCCGCCCGCGTGAGCCCGGGCAGCTGCGCGAGGCGCTTCGCTACGTGCAGCGCACGCCTCAGCTCAGCGTGCCGCTCGGGGTGATGGCGATCGTCGGCACCTTGTCCTTCAACTTTCAGACGATCCTGCCTCTGATGGCGCGCTTCGCGTTTGACGGCTCGGCGACGACGTACGCGGCGCTCACCACCGCGATGGCGACCGGCGCCGTCGCCGGAGCGCTTGCGGTAGGCACGCGGCGCCGCGTCGGGCCCGAGCTGCTGGCGGCGGCAGCGTTCGCGTTCGGCGGGTTCGGACTCGCCGCGGCGATCGCCCCAACGCTGGGTACGGAGTTCGTGGTGCTGGCCGCCGTCGGCGCCGCCAGCGTCATGTTCGCCGCGGGCATCAACTCATCGCTGCAGCTTGCGGCCGCGCCCGAGATGCGCGGACGGGTGATGGCGCTCTACAGCGTCGTGTTCCTCGGGTCGACCCCGATCGGGGGACCGATCGCCGGCTGGATGTCGGGTGCCTTCGGTCCTCGCAGCGCGCTGGTGCTGGCAGGGCTCGCGGCCCTCGTCGGCGGCGCGGTGCTCCGTTCGAGCCTGGTCCGGCGTCCCGCCGCCGCCGCGGCGGCGTCAGTCCAGCTGCATTACGCGACGGACCTCGTGGAGGCCGTCGATCAGCCGCTGCACGTCGGTCGGCGTGTTGTGCACCGCGAAGGACGCCCGCGCGGTCGCGCCTACGCCCAGCTTGCGCATCAGCGGCTGCGCGCAGTGATGCCCGGCTCGCACGCAGACCCCCTCACGTCCGAGGATCTCGCCGATGTCGTGGGGATGCGCGCCGTCGAGGGCGAACGAGACGAGCGCGCCGCGGTCGGCCGCAGCCAGGGAGCCGTGCACGACTAGGCCCGGCACCTCGGACGTCAGGCGTTCGAGCGCCTCGCCCGTGACCGCCAGCTCGTGGGCCCGCACGTGCTCCATCCCGAGTGCCCGCAGCCAGTCGACGGCCACTCCGAGCCCGATCGCCTCGGCGATCTGGGACGTGCCGGCCTCGAACTTCCCCGGCAGGTCGGTCCACGTCGACTCTTTGGCCGCCACCGTGCGGATCATGTGACCGCCGCCGATGAACGGCGGCATCTCTTCGAGCAGCGCACGGCGGCCGTGCAGCACGCCGATGCCGGTCGGGCCGTAGGCCTTGTGTCCGGTCCAAGCGTAGAAGTCGGCGTCGATGGCGCGCAGGTCGACCGGCATCTGCGGGATCGCCTGGGTGCCGTCGATCACCACAACCGCTCCCGCCGCGTGGGCCCGGCGCACGATCTCGGCGACGGGGTTGATCGTGCCGAGCACGTTGGACACGTGCACCACGCCCATGAGCTTGGGCCCGCGCGCCAGCAGCTCGTCGAGCGCGTCGAGGTCGAGCTGCCCGTCCTCGAGCACGGGGACGTAGGCAAGTTCGGCCTCCCGGTCCTGGCAGAGCAGCTGCCACGGGACGATGTTGGAGTGGTGCTCCATCTCGGTCAGGACCACGAGGTCGCCTCGGTGGACGTTCTGGCGTCCCCAGCTGTAGGCGACGAGGTTGATCGCCGCGGTTGCGTTGGCGGAGAAGATCGTCTCCTCCGGCGTCGAGCCGAGCCAGTCGGCGATCCGCCGGCGGGCGCCCTCGTACAGGTCGGTCGCCTCGACGGCGAGCGGATACACGCCGCGGTGGATCGACGCGCGAGACTCGGTGTAGTAGCTGGTCATCGCGTCGATCACCGGCTGCGGAGTCTGTGAGGTTGCAGCCGAGTCGAGATAGGTCAGCGGCTTGCCGCCGATCCGCCGGCTGAGGACCGGGAACTGCGAAGCGGTGTCGGGCAGGACCGCGGTGGCGACCCCGGGCGCGCTCATGCCGCGACCTTGTCGGTGATCCACGCGTAGCCCTTGGCCTCGAGCTCGTCGACGAGGTCCGGGCCGCCTTCCTTGACAATCCGACCCTGGTACATGACGTGCACGTGGCTGGGCTGCACCAGGTGCAGGATCCGCTGGTAGTGGGTGATGATCAACACGCCCATGTCGGGGCCGGCGACCGAGTTGACGCCGTTGGCCACGACGCGCAGCGCGTCGATGTCCAGGCCGGAGTCGGTCTCGTCGAGGATCGCGAGCTCGGGATGCTGGAGCGCAAGCTGCAGGATCTCCATGCGCTTCTTCTCGCCGCCGGAGAAGCCTTCGTTGAGGTAGCGGCTCGAGAACTCCTTGGGCACGTTGGTCAGCTTCATCGCGGCCTCGACCGTCTGGCGGAACTCGCGCAGCGGGACCGGCTCCTCGCCGTGCGCTTCCCGGTGCGCGTTCATCACCGTCCGCAGGTACTTGGTGACGGTCACGCCGGGCACCGACACGGGGTACTGGAACGCCATGAACAAACCCATGCGGGCGCGCTCGTCGGTGTCGGCCTCGGTGATGTCCTCGCCCTTGAACAGGATCTGACCCTCGGTGACCTCGAAGTTGGGGTGGCCCATGACCGCGTTGGCCAACGTCGACTTGCCCGAGCCGTTGGGGCCCATCAGCGCGTGAATCTCGCCCTTGCTGACGCTCAGATCAAGTCCGCGGAGGATCTGCTTGTCGCCGGCCTGGACGTGAAGGTTTCGAATCTCTAGGTCTGCCATCTCCAACTTTCGTTCGTTTCTAAGCGGCGGGCGCCTGCGCCCCGACGGCGGTCGTGGAGACCACGGGAGCTTGCGCGCCGGCCGGGGTAGCGGGTACCCGGTTCGTGCGATGCGAGAACTCGACCAGCTCGGCGAGCGTGGTCGTCTGCAGCGATCTGACGATGCCGGCCTGCACCCGCGTCCACAGCAGCTTGGTCGCGCACCCACGCCCGGCGTCCGGCTCGTGTGAGCACAGAACGCGCTCGGTGTGGTCGTGGACGAAGCACTCCATCGGGGCGATGGCGCCCTCGAGCGCCTGCACCACCTCGTGCATCGCGATGTCGTCCGCCGGGCGCGCCAGCCAGTAGCCGCCGTGCGCGCCGCGAGCGCTCATCACGAGCCCCGCCTTGCGAAGCCTGGCCACCACCTGCTCGAGATAGGCGAGCGGCAGCCCCTCGGCGTCGGCGATCGCCTTCAGGCTGGTGGGCTGTTCGGGCGACTGGCGGCCGAGCTCGATCATCAGCCGCACGCCGTATTCAGCCTTGGAGGAGAAGATCATGTAGCCCATATCCTACCACTGCGGTTGGTTATGTCTTCGGCCCCGAGGAAACGGCCGTTCGCCCTGTAGGGTGGCGGCTCATGTCCGGCCCGAGCCTCGCAACGACCCCTGAGATCGCAGAGGTGGCGGCCACCGCGCGCGCTCGCGGCCGGCTTGGGATCGATACCGAGTTCATGTCCGAGGGCCGGTATCGCGCGCTCCTGTGCCTCACTCAGGTGGTCGTCGAGCGTGACGACGCAGAGCCCCAGATCATCGTGATCGACGGGCTCGACGGGGCGGACGTGACGCCGCTCGGCCACGCGCTGGCCGACCCCGCGATCGAGATCGTCCTACACGCCGGGCGCCAGGACGTGGCGATCCTGCGCCGTGCCTGGCGCACCGAGCTCAACAACATCTTCGACACGCAGATCGCGGCCGGCTTTGCCGGCGGGAGTGCGCAGGCCGGTTACGCCAACCTGCTCGGATCGATCCTCGGGCGGCGCGTCAACAAGACGGCCAGCTACACGCGGTGGGACGCCCGTCCGCTGACAGACGAGCAACTCAGCTACGCAGCCGAGGACGTCGCCCATTTGCTCGAGCTAGCCGACGAGATCCAGGCCCGCCTTCGCGACAGCGGCCGGCTCGGCTGGGCGGTCGAGGAGTGCCGGCGGCTGGAGTCGGCGACCGACGAGCGCGATCCCGACACCGCCTGGGAGCGGCTGCCTCGCGTCAATCAACTCGATTCGCGGGCGCGCGCCGTGGCCCGCGAACTCGCGGCATGGCGCGAGCGCACAGCGATCTCCGAGGACCGCCCGGTCGGCTCCGTGCTCGCCGACCCGCCGCTAGTCGAGCTCGCCAAGCGTCAGCCGTCGAACCTGCGCGGCCTCGAGCAGATCCGCGGCATCCACCCATCGGGTCTGCGCCGCCGCGGGCCGGCGATCCTCGATGCGATTGCCGCCGGACGCGAGGCACCTCCGATTCCGCGCGAGCCCGCGCGCGAGCGCTCGGAGCCGGGGGACGCGCCGCTGATCGCGCTCGCCGAGGCGCTGCTGCGAGCAAGGGCGCTCGAGGCCGGCCTCGCCTACGAGCTGATCGCGTCCCGCTCAGAGCTCGAGGCAATCGTCGGTGCCGCGCGCCGCGGCGACCCCGAGCCGGACGTACGCACCCTCACCGGATGGCGCGAGGAGCTGGTGGGCGGCGACTTGCGAGACCTGCTGCAGGGACGCAGCGCGGTAGGTGTCGGACCGCAGCGGCGTCTGGTGCTCAGCGAACGCTCCGCCTAGGCCCGCAGCCGATCAGGACGCGCCAATCTCGAGCATGATCGACATGGTGGGCGCCTGATCGAACATCGCCCGCGACAGCGCGAGCGTGATCTCACGGGGCCGCTGGATCGGTCCGAGCTCGACCCCGCGCAGCTCGCCGGACGCCGTCGCGTAGGTCACCCGCAGCTTGTGGCCAGGGGAGTCGGCCGCCTTCTGCTCCGCGGTGTCGCCCTGGCCGCCGGTCCAGCCGTGCTTGTGCAGCTGCGCGTGCTCGGCCTCGACGAGATCGGTGGAACTCTTGTAGCTGCGATCGACGACCACGAGCTCGATCGCGCAGAACGCGTTCTTGCCACGGTCGCACGAGTGCACCTGGGCGACCACGTTGGCGCCGTCGACGAGCGGAAGCTGCGCCAGATCGGGCCGGTGCGGACCGCCGCTGGAACCGCAGCCCGCGACCGCCGCGCCCAGCGCGGCCATTGCAACAAGCGCGACCAGCGCACGACTCCTAACACCTAGTCTTCCAACACCTAGTCTTCCGGCGGTCATGGGTTCCAGCGCAAGGTTAACCGAGCTACCTCGGTGGGCCGGCAGCTTGCTGGCGGGTTCGCGCGTCGGACGGCTGGGCCTGTTGGACGACGACGGCGCGCCCCGGGTCCTGCCCGTCACCTATGCGATCAGCGGCGAATCGCTGGTCACCGCCGTCGACCAGAAGCCAAAGCGACGCAGCGGTGAGGAGCTGGCCCGAGTCCGCTGGCTGCGCGCGCGGCCGACGGCGGCGTTGACCGTCGACCACTACGACGATGACTGGTCTGCGCTCGCGTGGGTGCAGGCACTCGGCGCCGTGAGCGTGCTCGACGCGGCGAGCGCCCGGGAGGCGATAGCCGCTCTGGCGCAACGCTACGAGCCCTATCGAAGCGACCCGCCGGCCGGTCCCGTGCTGGTCCTCGAGCCCGACCGATTGCTGTGGTGGCACGCCTGACGCCACCCGTACCGGCGCCATGAGCCTGGGACGCTACGCGCTCGGCGCAGCCGCGCTCGTGGTCGTGCTGGCATCGCTGTCGCTGACCGCGGCGCGTGTCCGCCGGCGCTGGATGTCGGACTGGACGGGGGCGCCGGCGCGCCTGGCCGAGATCGTGATCGGGATCGCGACGCTGGTGGCGATCCTCGAGCTGCTGGGTACCGTCGGCTGGTTCGAGCTCGCGCCGATCGTGGCGGCTTGCGCCGTGGTCGGCGGCGCCAGCTTGATGCTGACGCCGGGCGGCCGACGCCCGAGCCGACCGCCGGGCCGGACCGCCGGATTGGCCGCAGCCGGAATCGCGGTCGCGGTGACCGTGGCGGTGGCAGCCGAGTGGACCGGAGCGACGCTGCAGTCATACGACGTCGGGATTCGCACGTTCGACTCGGTCTGGTACCACCTCCCGTGGGCCGCGTCGTTTGCTCAGACGGGGCACATCGCGCCGCTGCGCTTCACAGACATCGAGTACCTGACAGCTTTCTATCCGGCCACCGCGGAGATGCTCCACGGCCTCGGGATCGTGTTCCTCGGACACGACACGCTGTCGCCGGTCCTCAACCTGATCTGGGCGATGCTGGCGCTGTTCGCAGCGTGGTGCGTGGGGCGGGCGCGGGGAGCGGGCACCGCGGCGACAGCCGGAGTGGCCGTGGTGCTGTCGACACCGATGATGCACTCATCGCAGGCTGGCAGCGCCGCGAACGACATCGTGGGGATGTTCTTCCTGGTCGCGTCCGTGGCGCTGGTCCTCGCCGGCGACGGCCGCACGCCCGCGCTCGTACTGGCGGCGGTGGCGGCCGGTCTGGCGGTCGCCACCAAGCTCAGCATGGTGGCTCCCGCGCTGGCGCTCGCGGTCGGGGTGATCGCGATCGCACCCCGCGGCCGCCGTGGGTCGACCGCGGCCGTCTGGCTCGCGGCCTTGGTGCTCGCCGGGGGCTACTGGTACGCGCGCAACCTGATCGCGGTCGGCAACCCCCTACCGTGGACGAGCCTGGGCATCCTCCCCACCCCGGCCGCGCCGCTGCAGCAGCACACGGGATTCGCCGTGGCTCATTACCTGACGAGTTCGCACGCGTGGAAAGACTTCTTCGAGCCCGGGCTCGCAGCCGGGCTTGGGCGCTGGTGGTCGGTGATCCTCGCGTTCGCGGTCGTCGGACCGGTGCTGTGCCTGCTCCCCGGAGCCGGCAGCAGCGTGCGCATGCTAGGGCTGGTCGCGTTGGTCTCGCTCGCCGCGTACCTGATCACGCCGGAGACCGCCGCCGGGCCGGCCGGCGATCCCGCCGGGTTTGCGTTCAACCTGCGCTACGCCGCGCCGGCGCTGGCGCTGTGCTTCGCGGTTCTGCCGCTGGCGCCGGCGTTCGACGGCCCGGGCCGCCAGTCGGCGTTGGTCGTCGCGCTCGCCGTCGTGCTGATCGCGACCGTGACCAAGGGCTCGCTGTGGCCACATCGTCACCTGCTGGGGATCGTGCTCGTGGCCGCCGCGCTGTCGGCAGCGGGCCTGGCACTCGTTGCGATCGGCGGCCGCCCGCAGCGCGGCGTGATCGTGTTGGCCGCAGCGTTGCTGCTCCTGGCCGGTGCCGCCGCCGGGTACGGCTGGCAGCGCCACTACCTCCGCGGGCGATACCAGTTCAACCCGGGCGTAACTGCCCTCGCTCACACCTGGGATTTCTTCAGGTCGGTGCACCATGCGCGCGTGGGCGTGGTCGGCACGTTCGGCGGCTTCTTCTCGTATCCGCTCTGGGGGCCCGACGATTCAAACCGCGTGCAGTACGTCGGCGCGCGCGGCCCCCACGGCTCGTTCACCGCGATCGCGACCTGTCGCCAGTGGCGCGAAGCGCTCAACGCGGGGCGCTTCCAGTACGTGGTCACGACCCCGGCGCGCGACCCCTGGCACCCCAAGCGCCTGGCGCCATCGCCCGAATCCGGGTGGACAGGCTCAGACCCGGCCGCCAAGCTGGTTCTCAGACACCGGTCCCGCGGACAACTGATCGCGGTGTACAGAATCCATGGCCGGGTGCACCCGGGGAATTGTCACTAACCTCCTAAAACATGTCAGCAACTGCCGATCCACTCACCGACCCCGAGCTGCTCGAGACCGCCTGGGACCTCGACCCGCTGGTCGAAGGCGAAGGCGAGGCCGGCGTCGACCGCCAGCTCGACGAAGCGGTCACCGCCGCGTCGGAGTTCGCCGACCGCTACGCCGGCAAGGTCGGCGAGCTCGACATCAAGGGGCTCGCGCAGGCAATGCACGAGCTCGAGCGCACCCATGAGCTGATCGGACGCGCGGCCTCGTACGCCTCCCTGCGCTTCTCGACCGATACCGCGGACCCGACTCGCGGAGCGTTGCTGCAGCGCGTTCAGGAGCGCGGCACCGAGGTTGAGACAAAACTTCTGTTCTTCGATCTGGAGTGGGCGGCGCTCGACGACAAGCAAGCCGATGAGCTGCTCGCTCGCCCCGACTTAGGCGACGATGCGCTCGAGTTCTGCCGCCACCACCTGCGGACCGTCCGCCGCTATCGGCCTCACCTCCTGTCGGAGAAGGAGGAGAAGCTGCTGGCAGAGAAGTCGATCTCCAGCCAGAGCGCGTGGGCCCGGCTGTTCGGAGAAGTGGTTGCGGCGCTCAGGGTCGACCTCGAGGGCGACGAGGTGACGCTCGATGTCGCGCTCAGCCGCTTGCAGCTCGCCGATCGAGACACCCGCAGGGCTGCGGCGGACGCGGTCTCGAAGACGTTGGAGCCGGGGCTGCGCACCCGCGGGTTCATCTTCAACACGCTCGTCTACGACAAGTCCGTCGAGGACCGGCTGCGCTCCTACCCGCACTGGCTGGCCAGCCGCAACCTCGCAAACGAGGCCTCCGACGAGTCCGTGATGGCGCTGATCGAGGCCGTCCGCCGCCGCTATGACGTCCCGCGCCGCTGGTACGCGCTCAAGGCCAAGCTGATGGGCATCCCCAAGATGGCCGACTACGACCGGATGGCGCCGGTGTTCCAGGAGGACGTGACGTTCTCGTTCGGCGAGGCGCGCGACCTGGTGCTCGACACCTACGACGCGTTCGCGCCGCAGGCCGGCCGGATCACCCGCCGGTTCTTCGAGGAGCATTGGATCGACGCCCCGGTGCGGCCGAACAAGCGGGGCGGTGCGTTCTGCTCCTACACCGTGCCGAGCGTCCACCCGTACGTGATGCTCAACTACACCGCGCGCCGCCGCGACGTGCTGACGATGGCACACGAGCTCGGCCACGGGCTCCACGCCGCCCTTGCCCAGCCGCAGGGCGTCTACCACCAGGGGACGCCGCTGACGCTCGCCGAGACCGCGTCGGTGTTCGGCGAGACGCTCGTGTTCGAGCGCCTCCTGGCCGCCGCGACGACCGACGACCAGCGACTCAGCCTGCTTGCCGAGCGCTTGGACGCGTCGATGGCGACGGTCTTCAGGCAGATGTCGATGAACCGCTTCGAGCATTTGATCCACACCCGGCGCCGCGACGAGGGCGAGCTGTCGACCGACCGCATCGGCGAGCTGTGGCTGGAGAGCCAGTCGGAGATGTTCGGCGACTCGGTGGAGATCACCGACGGCTACCGGATCTGGTGGTCGTACATCCCCCACTTCATCAACACCCCTGGCTACGTCTACGCCTATGCGTACGGTCAGCTTCTGGCGCTCTCCGCGTACCGGCGCTTCACGCACGAGGGCGACTCGTTCATCCCGCGCTACCTGGAGCTGCTCGCGGCGGGCGGATCGCGCAGCCCCGAGGAGCTCGGCGCGATCGTCGGCATCGACCTGGCCGATCCCGGCTTCTGGGACGCGGGCCTGGCGCTGATCGACGAGCAGCTCAGCGCTGCTGAGGAGCTGGCCGAGGCCCGCCCGTCCCCGTAGCGCGCCGCGTGCGCGAGCGCTCCTCCTGGCGTTCGACCACGTGCACAATCAGCTTGAGCACCTGATCGACGCCTGTGGCCTTGGCGTCGCCGTGTTCGAACGCCTGACGCCAGTCGGCGATGTGGCCCTTGGTGGCGAGCTCGTTGAAGGGCGAGCGCGAGATCTCCACGCGGACCTTCGCGTCGGCGGCGATGTCCTTGGTGACCTTCGGCCCCGGCAGCTCGATCCGGTAGAGCTGCGTGTCGTGGCGGGCGCGCAGCTCGAGCCCCGCCACCAGCTTGAGCTTCTGCAGCGCCGGCACCTCGTCAAGAAACCGCTTGACGGCGGTTTCGATCAGGGCTTTGGTGTCTGCCTGGGACAGGCCCGGGAGTCTACGCGGTAGGCGCTCAAGCCAAGATCTGGAACTTGGCGCTGGCGGTGCTGCCGGACTTCCCCGCGAGGCGAGGCCTGGCGTTCAGCCTGTAGATCCCCCGAGACAGCGAGCGAGTGCCGATCCGGGCGCGCAACCGCAGCTTGTTGTGTCCGGCATGGTCGCGGTGCGTGAAGGTAGCCACGTTGACGAACCGAGCGCAACGGGCATGCGAGAGCGGTATTGCGCAACGCAGCACGGTGAATGTGGTCGTAGCCGGATCGGTGTCGATGTAGGTGATCGTTGCGCCGGCGCCGCTCGCACGGAATGAGGCGGGCTTCACCGACAGGTTGGTCAGCGCTGGATGCGTGCTCGTCTTAAAGGTGCGGTCCTGCGCTTTGGCGGTGCCATCCGGGGTGACGACCGTCACCCGATAGTGGTACAGGGTCCCGGGCCGCAGCCGCGTGAGCTTGCCCGTCACAGTGACCGCGACCACTCCACCGATGCGCTGGACCGCGCTCGTTGACCTGTACTTCTTGCTCGTGCCGAACTGGAATTGGACTGTGGCGACGCCGGCATTGGGAGTTACCGACGCGGTTACGGTCGCGGTCGAAGCAGTGACAGACTTCGCCCGACCGGTGGTCGCCGTGGGCGGAGCGACCTCGTATGCGCCGATGTCACATCCCGAGCCGCTGGGCCGATCGACGCCACGTTCGTCGGTCGCGGGGCACCCAGAGCCGGTGGCGGGGACCTTGTCGATCGCGGCGCTGCCGGGTGCAAGCGAAATCGTCTGTGCCGGGCCGCCGTTGTTCTGAAGGGGCCCGAGGTTCGGATCGCTGGTCGCAAACGACGCAGGGCATCCGGCGCCCGCGAAGCTGAGGTTGTGGCCTGAGTCGAGGACCGAGCCCGAGCAGTTGCCGCCGCTGTTGGACGCAAGCAGTGAGTTCTGGACGGTGGTCCCCCCTCCCTGGCTGAAGATGCCGCCGCTTACACCTGCGGGACCGGCGGTTGCGATCGGGCCGGCCGGCGGTGGAAAGCCCGCGAAGCCGCCAGCGCCTCCGCCGCCAGCGCTGTTGCCGGCGATCGTGACGTTCTCCAGCGCCGAGCTGCCGACTCCGAGCACGTCGATGCCGCCGCCGTTGCCGCCGCTACCGCCGTTGCCACCCGGGCCGGCGTTGCCGGCGCCGCTGGCCCGGGCGCCATCTCCACCGGCGCCGCCGTCGCCGGCTGAGTTGGATGCAAACGTGCTGTTAGTGACTGACAGGGAGCCGCCGGTGCTCACGATGCCACCGCCCCCCGACGCCGAGCCTCCGATGCCGCCCGTTCCCGCGGTCGGGCCGGGACCGCCGTCTCCGCCGCGTCCGCCGGTGCCGGCGTCATTGCCCCGGAACGTGCTGTCCACCACCGCGATGGTGCCGCCAGCATTCGCGACCCCGCCTGCCTGGCCGCCGGAGCCGCCGGCCCCGCCGTTCCCACCCGTCGCGGTGCCGCCTCCACCCTGACCGCCGGCGCCCCCGGCGCCGGCGCTGTTGCCTGCAATCGTCGTGCTCTGAAGGGTCAGGGCGCCGGTGTTGTAGATGGCGCCACCGGAGCCCCCGGCGCCACCGTCGCCTCCAGTGCCGCCGTCTGTACCGCCCGAGGTGACGCCGACAGCACCTGGACCGCCAGCTCCGGCGTTGCTGTTGGTCACGGCCGAGTCGATCAGCACGAGCGAGCCGCCGTTGAGGATCGCTCCCCCGTTGACACCGTCACCACCAGCATTACCGACGCCCGCCCTACCCCCTGTCAGTGTCAGATCCTTGATGGTGACCGTCGCGCCGGGAGATATCTCCAGGAGGCGATCTACCAGGTTTGGGCGGGACGCGATCGTGGTCTTGGTCTCACCGGCTCCGACGATCGTCAGGTTTGTGACGGTGGGTGCGATCACGAGTTCGCCCACTATTTGCCCGGTCGAATCGACATGACTCGCAAGGGTGGTGGTCCCCGCGGGGATCACGATCGTGTTCGCGCCAAACGCCGCCGGCTTGCAGTCACTGCCGGCAGTACCCGGGGAGTCCACCGCGGCGATCGCTTCGCGCAACGAGCAGAGCCCGTCGCCCGGACCGCTGAGGTCGTCGAATGTAGTCACTGTCAGCGTCGCGGCCGCGGCCTGGCCGGCGCCAGCGGCGAACAGGACAGTAACCGTCAGTGTGACAATCCGGAGGCGCATTCTCATGTCCCGTTGAAACGGGATCGCGGCGGAGAAGTTTCGCCCGGATCTAGATCTTGTGGCGCTCGAGCAGCTTGCGCCCGATGACCATGCGCTGGATCTCCGAGGTGCCCTCCCCGATCAGCAGCAGCGGCGCGTCGCGGTAGATCCGCTCGATCTCGTATTCCTTGGAGTAGCCGTAGCCGCCGTGGATGCGCAGGCACTCCTCGGCGCAGAAGCGACCGGT
Organism: Solirubrobacteraceae bacterium; assembly: GCA_035693425.1. Classification (GTDB taxonomy): domain Bacteria; phylum Actinomycetota; class Thermoleophilia; order Solirubrobacterales; family Solirubrobacteraceae; genus Palsa-465. Next base: position 92,977 of record DASSGR010000251.1, on the reverse strand, counting down.
CTCCGACGCAAACAGCTTGGCCATGCCCGCCTCGATGTCCGAGCGCTCCCCGGCATCCTTCATCCGCGCCGCGCGGTGGGTGAGCAGGCGTGCCGCCTCGACCTGGGTGGCCATGTCGGCGAGCTTGAACTGGATCGCCTGATGTTGTGCGATCTGCTTGCCGAACGCCCGGCGCTCCTGGCTGTAGCGAAGCGCCAACTCGAGCGCACGCTGGGCGAGGCCCACGCCGCGCGCCGCCACGTTGACGCGGCCGAGCTCGAGCGCGTCCATCATTTGCGCAAAGCCCTTGTTCAGGCCCGCCTGCTCGCCGCCGAGGATGTTGTCGGCCGGACAGCGGTAGCCGTCGAACACGAGCTCGGTCGACTCGACGCCCTTGTAGCCCATCTTCTTGATCTTGGGCGGCACGTTGAATCCCTTGTAATCGCCCGTATTCTCGGCGACGCCTGGCTCCTTCTCGGCGATGAAGCAGGTCAGCCCGCGGTGCTTGGGATCGGCCTGGGGATCGGTCCTGACGAGCACGAACACGAGGCTCGACAACAGGCCGTTGGTCACCCACATCTTGGTGCCGTTGATCTCGTAATGCGTGTCGTCGACCTTCTTGGCCGAGGCCTTGATCGCGGCTACGTCGGAGCCCAGCTCGGGCTCTGACAAGCTGAAGGCGGCGCGCATCTCGCCCGTTGCCATCTGCGGCAGGTAGCGCTGCTTCTGTCCGTCGGTGCCGAACTTCATTAGCAGGTAGGAGCCGATGAAGTGGGTGTTGACGATGCCGGAGATCGAGATCCAGCCGCGCGAGAGCTCCTCGACGATCATCGCGTAGGTCGTCAGATCGAGCCCCATGCCACCGTACTCCTCGGGGATCGTCACCCCGAACAGCCCGAGCTCCTTCATCTGCTCGACGATCGGCTCCGGGAAGGTGTCCTCGTGGTCGTAGTGCTCGGCGTTGGGGATGATCTGCTCGTCCGCGAACTGGCGGATCATCTCGCAGATCGCCTTCTGCTCGTCGGTCTTGTCGGTAAAGGGGGTCGCGATCGCCATGGGCCCGAGAATACCTGCGGTCGGCGCGAGGCCGCGCTGACCCGTCGGAGTGACCGCCTCGTCGCTGGCGCTACGCGCCGGCCTTGGCCGGCGCCTCGGACTTGACGCCGTGCTTCCAGTCGGTCTCCGGACGCCCTTCATGCGCGCCGTCGACCTCGACGTCAACGCGCTCGTTGAAGAAGCACAGGAGACCCTGGATCTTGCCGACGTTCACGAGCGGTTCGTCGTAGTACCAGATGACGTCCTTGGCGATCTCGCCGTTGGACAGCTTGACCGAGTAATAGCTCGCGGTCCCTTTGTACGGGCACCTGGTCACCGTTTCGGTCGGCTCGACTGTGGCCACCACGTCTTCGCGGGGGATGTACCAACGGGTCGGCAGGTTTGACTCGAACAGCGCCTGCGCGCGCTCGGTCTCCGCCAGCAGCTCGCCGTCGAGCGAGATGCGGATGTGGCGACTGGTGTCCAGCACGTCGACGCGGTGGTAGGGGTCGCGGGGGTGGACGAACACCTCCTCGTCCTCCTCGTACCAATGGTCCATCCACTGCCAGTAGAACGCGATCAGATCCTTGATCGGCTCGGCTCCCGCCAGCGGCTCGGGGTAGTACCAGGCGCCGGCCTTGACCTGCTTGTCGCCCGCGCGGATCGTGTAGTACGAGGCCTCGCCCTTCTTCGGGCAGCGGGTGTGGCGGTCGGAGGGTTCGAGCAGATCCATCCGCACGTCGTCGGACGGGAAGTAATAGACGGGCTGGTGGCCCGACTCCTGCAGGAGCAGGAGGTTGCGGCTGTCAGCGATCGTCTTGCCACCGACGACGACGCGCACGCGCTTGTGGCAAGGATCGAAATAGAGCGCGCGGCCCGGAGGCGGCGGCTCGAAGTTGAATGTGCCCGCAGGCGTGCGCCCCAGCGGGCCGTTACCACTCATAAGGCCCATGACCGCGAGCATACCAGTGGCCTCCCGGCCCCCCAAGAGGCCCGCTGAAAGTGCACGAAGGTAGGCTCACGCGCGGTGAGCGATCGTTGAATTTCGCCCGTGACATAGTCGATGCCGCGCCTGCCTCGCGGCCCGCGCTGGTCGAGCTTGCGCGCGATGGGATAAGACGGGTTTGGTCGTTCGGCGAGGTCGCGGACCGCAGCGCACGCCTGGCCGGAGCCCTGCAGGACCGGGACGTGCGGCGCGGCGACGTCGTCCTGACGCTGATCGGCAACCGGCCGGAGTGGGTGCTGACGATGGTGGCCTGCTTTCGCTTCGGAGCGGTGGCGCTCGCGTGCAACGAGCAGCTCCGGGCCAAGGATCTGCGAGAGCGACTCGACGCCGCGCGCCCAAGGTTGATCGTCGCCGACGAGCGCAACCTCGCCGAGCTTTCCAGCGCTGACCCCCGCTGTGAGGTGATCACGATCCCCGACGAGTCGCTGTTCGCGGGCGAGCCGGCGTCGGCGGCCGAGCTCGACGCCACCGATCCATGCCTGATCACGTTCACCAGCGGCACCACCGGCGAGCCCAAGGGCGTGGTGCATGGGCAGCGCTACCTCCCCGGCCAGGCGCTCCAGGCCGAGCACTGGCTCGACGCCCGGCCCGGCGACCTGGTGTGGTGCACGGCCGCGACCGGGTGGTCCAAGTCGGCCCGCAACGTGTTCATCGCGCCCTGGATCCGCGGCGCGACCGCGCTCCTGCACGACGCGCGCTTCGACCCCGCGCAGCGGCTCGAGCTGCTTGCCCGAGAGCGCGTCAACGTGCTGTGCATGGCCCCCACCGAGTACCGGGTCATTGCCAAGCGCGTCGAGCTAGCGCCGCAGCCGTCGCTGCGGACGCTGGTCGCCGCCGGAGAGGCGCTCAACCCCGAAGTTCTGCGCACGTTTCGCGAAGGCACCGGGATCGAGATCCGCGACGGATACGGACAGACCGAGACCGGCCAGCTGACCGCAATGCCGATCGGCGAGCGGGTCAGGCCAGGCTCGATGGGGCTTCCGCTTCCCGGTGTCGATCTGCAGGTGATCGACGGCGAGCTGGTGCTGGCCGATCCACACACCGACCCCACGTTCTTCGTCGGCCACCTCGGCGGCGGCGACGCGCCGGCCGACCGTCCCTGGCACACCGGCGATCGAGTCGCGCAGGACGAAGACGGGTTTCTGTACTTCGAAGGGCGCGCCGACGACGTGATCATCTCGGCGGGGTACCGGATCGGTCCCTTCGAAGTGGAATCGGCGCTCGTGTCGCACGCCGCAGTCGCCGAGGCCGCGGTGGTCGCCGCGCCCGACGACGAGCGCGGCTCGGTCGTGCGTGCGGTGGTCGTGGTCCGCGACGGATTCGCCCCAAGCGAGGAGCTCGCCGCCGAGCTTCAGCAGCACGTCAAGCGCGAGACCGCCCCCTACAAGTACCCCCGGATCGTCGACTTCGCCGCCGAGCTCCCGAAGACCCCCAGCGGGAAGGTTCAGCGGGCGCTGCTGCGCGCCCGCTGACCATCTGCGACCCCGCGCCGAAGCTTCAGCGAGATTCGATGACGACAGAGCCCTGCATGCCCTTCTGCCGATGATCGTGCAGCGGGCAGTAGAAGGCGTAGATGCCGGGCTGATCAAGTCAACCGTCAGGCCCCCCTTTTGACCGGGTCCGATCGGCTCGCTCTTGAGCACGCCGAATGGAGTCCGGACGGCGAATGAGTGCGTGACCGAGCCGTTGTTGGTGACCTCGAAGTCCACCTCGTGGGTCCCGGTGACCCTGGGGTTGGCCGGCGTGATCGTGAACTCAGACTCGCTCAGCCGGACGACGGCAGCCCCGCCGGGGTAAGCCGCGGCTGGGTTCGGCCCACCGCGCGAAGTCGCGGCCAGCGTGCGCTCCGCAGCCCGCCCGCTGTGGGCGGCCGATCCGCAGCCCGCGGTCAGCACGGCGATCGCGAGCAGCGCGGCGAATGAGATGCGTCTGATCATCGGATCTACTCCGATCGAGCAAGACGTGTCGGGGCGCCGAATCGTTCCCAGACCGCGTGGCGCGGTACGAAATCGCCCCCGCTACGCTGGAGGGCGATGCCCAACGGCCGACCCGTGATCGGGATATGCACTGCCTTGACCCGCGCCCAGTGGGGTGTGTGGGACCGGCGCGCTGCGTTGCTGCCGGTCAGCTATATCGCGGCCATCCAGAAGGCCGGCGGGCTGGCGCTGATGATCCCGCCCGATGTAGAGCTCGAGGACCACCCCGATCAGGCGCTCGACGTGATCGACGGCCTGATCTTGGCCGGCGGCGATGACATCGACCCCTCGTCCTACGGAGCCGACCGTCATCCGATGACCAAGCACACCGTGCCCGAGCGCGACCGCGCGGAGTTGGCTTTGGCACGCCGCGCGATCGAACGCGACATGCCGGTGCTCGGCGTCTGCCGCGGCATGCAGCTGATCAACGTCGCCTTCGGCGGGACGCTGACCCAGCACCTGCCGGACGAGGTCGGTCACGAGCGCCACCGGCCGCACCCCGGGAGCTTCGACGACTCCGACCACGAAGTGCGGTTGACCGAGGGGTCACTCGCCGCGCTGGCCGCGGGCGAGACGATCCACAACACGAAGTCCCACCACCATCAGGGCCTGGAGGCGATCGCCGAGCCGTTCGAGGTCACCGGCTACTCGATGATCGACGACGTCCCGGAGGCGATTGAGGCCCCGGACCGCCGGTTCGTGCTCGGAGTGCAATGGCACCCCGAGGCCGACGAGCGCAGCCGCGTGATCGGCGCGCTGATCGAGCGGGCCCGGGACTACCGCGACACGCGCGTGTCGGCGTAGCCCGCCCGGCGGATCGCCGAGGTCACCTGCTCGGCGTGCTCGCGGCTGCGCGTCTCGAGCACCAGCTGCACAGCGGTCTCGCGCACGTGCAGCTCCATACCCTCGCGGATGTGCTGCACATCGAGCAGGTTTGCGCGCTGCTCGCCGACCAGGGCCAGCAGCGCCGCCAAGGATCCAGGCCGGTCGGGCAGGCGCGCCAGCAGCACCAGTCGCCTGCCGGCCTCGGTCTCGTGCCGGCGCGCAACCTCTGCCAGCAGCCCGGCGTCGACGTTGCCGCCCGACAGGATCACGACCGTGGTGCCGCCGCCGCGTGGTCGCACGCGCCCGGACATCAGCGCCGCAACCCCCACCGCCCCGGCGCCCTCGACCACCAGCTTGGCGCGTTCCATCAGGAACACCATCGCCTCGGCGACGTCGTCTTCCGCGACCACGACGATGTCGTCGACCCAACGCTTGATCAGCTCGAGCGTCAGGCCTCCGGGCCGCTTGACCGCGATCCCGTCGGCGATCGTCAACGCCGAGGTCACCGCCACGGGCTCTCCGGCCTCGAGCGATGCGGGGAACGGTGCGCAGGTCTCGACCTGCACGCCGATCACCTCGATCTCCGGCCGCTGTGACTTCAGCGCGATCGCCACGCCGCTGACCAAGCCGCCGCCGCCGACCGGGACGATCGCCCGCGCGATGTCGGGGACATCGGCGAGCAGCTCGAGGCCGAGCCCTCCCTGGCCGGCGATCACGTCCGGGTCGTCGAACGGGTGTACAAACGCGAAGCCCGCCTCCTCGGCGCGCTCGTGGGCGAAGGCAAACGTCTCGTCGACGCTGAGGCCGCCGAGGTGTACGACCGCGCCGAGCGCGGCGGCCGCCTCGACCTTCGCGATCGGCGCCGTGTCGGGCATGAACACCTCGCAGCGGATGCCCCGCTCGCGCGCGGCGTAGGCCACCGCCTGGGCGTGGTTGCCGGCGCTGCCCGTGACCACTCCCCGGGCACATGCATCGCCCAGCGCCGCGAGCTTGGACAGCGCGCCGCGGAGCTTGAAGGACCCGGTTCGCTGCAGGTTCTCGGCTTTGAAGACCACGGTGGCGCCGATGCGCTCGCTGAGCGTGTACGAGCTCACGACCGGCGTCTGCCGGACGATGCCGGCTCCGGCCTGCGCCGCGCGGCGTATGTCCTGCGCCGCGACCGGCGTGCTCGAATCGGCCGTGGAGACCGGAGCCGTCGGGGGGCCCTCAGTGTCTCGATTCATGGGTTCGGTGACACCGAGAGGCGCCACTGGCGGATGGATGGCAAGGACGCAGGAGGCGTGGCGCAGCAGCGCTGCGCGAGCCGACGAGGACGCCGCCAGACGCCGCCAGGGGCGGCTCGAATGGCATCGAATTTGTGAATCGGGGCACTAGTCAGGGAGCGCCACCACCGCGTCGATCTCGACCATCGCGCCTCGCGGCAGCGCCGACACGCCGATCGCCACCCGCGCGGGCGGATCGGATTCGAAGAATGAGCCGTACACGTCGTTGACCTCGGGGAACGTGCGCATGTCGGTCAGGTACACGGTCAGCTTGACCGCGTCGCCGAGCGTCGCCCCGGCCGCGTCGCACACCGCCGCGAGGTTCTCGAGGCACCGCCCCGCCTGCTCCCCGGCGCTGCCTCCGACCAGGTCCCCCGTACGGGGATCGAGCGGAATCTGGCCAGAGCAGAACAGAAGGCCGCCGGCGCGCACGGCGTGAACGTACGGACCAATCGCCGCCGGGGCGTTCGATGCTTCTACTGGCTCGCGGTGCGCAGACAAAGTGGCTCTCCCTCGTGATAGCAGTCGACGTAGCGTATTCCCCGAAATGCCGACGGGTAGCCTGGAGTGCATGTCCAACCGGCTCGCGGCAGAAAGCTCTCCGTACTTGTTGCAGCACCGGGACAACCCCGTCGACTGGTATCCGTGGGGCCCCGAGGCGCTGACGCGCGCCCGCGACGAAGACCGTCCGCTGCTGGTCTCGATCGGCTACTCGGCGTGCCACTGGTGTCACGTGATGGCACATGAGTCCTTCGAGGACCCCGAGATCGCGGCGCTGATGAACGAGCAGTTCGTCTGCATCAAGGTCGACCGCGAGGAGCGCCCGGACGTGGACGCGATCTGCATGGAGGCCTGTCAGGCGATCACCGGCCACGGCGGCTGGCCGCTGAACGCATTCCTGACCCCCGAGCAGGCTCCGTTCTACGCCGGGACCTACTTTCCGCCCGAGTCGCGCCATGGGCTGCCGAGCTGGCGAATGGTGCTCGACGCGATCGCCGACGCCTGGCAGAACAGGCGCGATCAGATCCTCAGCCAGGGCGCCCAGTTCGTAGAGACGCTCGGCGCGACGGCGCGACTGGACCCGTCACCGGAGGCGATCGAGCAGCAGGGGCTAACCGATGCCCTGTCCACGCTCGCGGCCACCTACGACCGCGTCAACGGCGGCTTCGGCCGCGCCCCGAAGTTCCCGCCGGCGTCCACGATCGAGCTTCTGCTGTCGCGCGGGGAGCACGAGATGTCGCTGGGCACGTTGCGATCGATGGCCCAGGGAGGGATCTACGACCAGATCGGCGGTGGCTTTTCGCGTTACGCGGTCGACGCGACGTGGACGATTCCGCATTTCGAGAAGATGCTCTACGACAACGCGCTGCTGGCCCGGGCGTACCTGCACGGCTGGCAGGAGACGGGCGACGAGCGTCTGCGGCGGGTGTGCTCCGAGACCCTCGACTGGGCACTGCGCGAGATGCGGGGGCCCGAGGGCGGCTTCTGCGCGGCGCTCGACGCGGACTCCGAGGGCGTCGAGGGCAAGTTCTACGTGTGGACGGAGGCCGAGCTGCGCGACGTGCTCGGCGAGCGCTACGACGATGCGGTCGCGTACTTTCAGCCGGTGGCGTGGGAGGGCCGGCTGGTGCTCGAGGGACGGGGACCCGAGCCAGCGGCGCTGCCCGAGATTCGCTGCAAGCTCTACGGAGCTCGCGCCTCGCGCGTGCGACCCGGGCTCGACGACAAGCGGCTGACCTCGTGGAACGCGCTGATGGTCGCGGCGCTCGCGGACGCCGGCGCGGTGCTCGAGCGAGACGACTACCTCGAAGCGGCTGTCGCGTGCGCCTCGTTTTTGATGGGCGAGTTGCGCGACGAAGACGGACGCCTGCTTCGGACCTGGAAGGACGGGCAGGCGCGCCTGCCCGCGTACCTGGAGGACCACGCCTACCTGCTCGAGGCGCTGCTGACGCTGTACGAGAGCACGTTTGACCCGCGGTGGTATCACGAGGCCGTGGCGCTCGGCGACACGCTCATCGAGCGGTTCTCGGACCCCGAGCGCGGCGGCTTCTTCACGACGGCCGACGACCACGAATTGCTTGCGGCGCGGCGCAAGGACCTCGAGGACACGCCGATCCCCTCGGGCAACTCAGCCGCGGCGTTCGGGCTGCTGCGGCTGGCGCTGTTGTCGGGCGAGGACAAGTACGAGCGCCATGCGCTCAGCGTGCTGCGCCTGCTCTACAGGCTGGGCGCGCGGCACCCGCACGCGTTCGCTCACCTGCTCCGAGCCGCTGACTTCTATCTGGCGCCCGTCCGCGAGGTGGCGATCGTCGGCGACGACAGCGATTCGCTCGTGTCGGTCGTACGTAGCCGTTTTCGCCCGCATCTCGTGCTCGCTGGCGGCGACGGGGCACCGACGGCGAGCGCTAGCGAGCCGTTGGTCGGTGTGCCGCTGCTCGAGGGCCGCGAACCGGTCGACGGCCGCGCCGCCGCGTACGTCTGTGAGCACTTCGTCTGTCAGGCGCCGGTGACCGACGCGCAGCAGCTCGAGGCGGCGCTCGCTACAGGACAGGCAGGTAGCGCTCCAGCTCCCACGGAGTGACCTGGACGCGATAGTCGTCCCACTCCTGGCGCTTGATCTCGATGTAGCGGTTGAACATGTGCTCGCCCAGCGTGCGCAGCACGAGCTCCGACCGCGCGGTCAGCTCGATCGCCTCGCCCAGAGTCTCGGGCAGCTGCTCGATGCCCAGCCGCTTTCGCTCGTCGGGGGCGAGGTGGTACAGGTTCTTGTCCATCGGCTCGGGGAGCTCGTAGCCGTGCTCGACGCCCTCCAGGCCGGCCTGCAGCAGCACGGCGAACGTCAGGTACGGATTGCACGCCGGGTCCGGGCAGCGCAGCTCCATGCGGGTGGTCTGCTCCTTGCCGGGGTGATACAGGGGGACCCGGACGAGCGCTGACCGGTTGCGGCGCGACCACGCCACGTAAACCGGCGCCTCGTAGCCCGGCACGAGCCGCTTATACGAGTTGACCCACTGGGCGAAGATCGAGCTGATCTCGCGCGCGTGGCGCAACTGCCCGGCGATGAACGCCTTGCCGATGTCCGACAGGAAGTACTGGTCGTCGGGATCGAAGAACGCGTTCTGCTCACCGCGGAACAGCGACTGATGCGTGTGCATCCCCGAGCCGTTCTTGCCGAACAGCGGCTTGGGCATGAACGTCGCGTGCAGCCCGTACTTCATCGCGTATTCCTTGACCGTGATCCGATAGGTCATGCAGTCGTCGGCCATCTTGAGCGCATCCGCGTAGCGCATGTCGATCTCGTGCTGGCTGGGGCCGACCTCGTGGTGGGTGTACTCGGTGTGGATCCCGAGCTGTTCGAGCGCCAGCACGGTCTCGCGCCGCAGGTCCGAGCCGGCGTCGAGCGTGGTCAGATCGAAATAGCCGCCTTCGTCGAGCACCTCGGTGGACTTGGCGTCGCGGAAGTAGAAGTACTCGAGCTCCGGGCCGACGTAGTAGTGGTCAAAGCCCATCGACTGCGCCCGCTCGAGTGCCCGGCGCAGCACATAGCGCGGGTCGCCCTCGTAGGGGTCGCGCTCGGGGGTGACGATGTCGCAGAACATGCGCGCCACGCCTTGCTCGGCGGGACGCCACGGCAGCACGTTGAACGTCTGGGGGTCGGGCATCGCGATCATGTCCGACTCCTCGATCGGGTTGAAGCCGGTGATCGAGGATCCGTCGAAGCCCATCCCGCCCTCGAACGCGTCCGCGAGCTCGGTCGCGTTGATCGAGAACGCCTTCAGCTGGCCGAGGATGTCGGTGAACCACAGGCGGATGAAGCGGATGTCGCGCTCGCTGACGAGCGAGATGACGTCATCGGCGGTCAGCTGGCGGGATGTGGCCGTCATCAGGCGCGGAACGTTACTGGCCGAGTCCGGGGCGACGCGCGTTCGCGTCGTGCGAGCTGCCGGCGCGAACTGATCGGAGGGTCGGTCACGGGAGGCGGAAAACGCCCCACCCGAGCCCCTCCAATCCTCGAGTGGGTCTTAACCCTCGCTCACGGACGGTTTCGACCCAACAGGCGTCGGGGACCGGTCGAGTGGGTCGTTTTCCACGCCCGCGCTTCCCGGGACGCGCCGGGCAGAGCCGGCCGCGATCAGGCGCGAACGGTCTCGCGATGTCGGCTGAGCCAGCGGTTGGCCCACGCCTGGAGCTCGACGAGCGCCGGTTCGAGCTCGGCGCCCATCTGCGACAGTGAGTATTCGACGCGCAGCGGCGGCCCCGGGATCACCGTCCGCTCGACGATGCCGCGCGCCTCGAGCTCCTTCATGCGCTCCGACAAAAGGCGGTCCGAAAGCTCGGGCACGGCCTGTGCGATCTGCGAGAAGCGAAGCGGGCCGTCCATCAGGACGCGGAGAATCGCGCCCGTCCACCGTCGCCCGACCAGCTCCACAGCCTCGTGGTAGAGCGGGCAACAAGCACTGGGAGCGTCTCCCTCAACTCGCGACGGGTGCTCTCGAGCACACATCAGTATGAGAGCTTAGTGCTTTTCCACACATACGCCGCACGAGTCCGCTCGAGCACCCGAAGCCGCTGCAGTACGCAACGCGGATCGGGGGCCCGAGTCGGCTCGATTGCGACGTTGTCTGTCGCGGAAAGCACTACGCGGCTTGGAGCGCCCGCGAGGCCTCCTGCGAGCCGTCGACCGGCACCTCGCCCGCGACGTTCACCATCGCGGTGAACGTCTCGAGCGCCAGCGCGGCGATCGCCTCGAGGATCTGCTCGTCGTCCCAGCCCGCCTCGCGTGCCTCCTCGTGCAGGTGCATCGCAGGCCTGCCGCCGTCTTCGAGCAACGGCTTGAGGTAGCGCAACAGGGCCGCTTCACGCGGATCCTTGGAGCTGAACTTGCGCGCCTGCGCGACCTCGTCCAAGTCGAGGCCCGCCGCCCGCGCCGTGCGCGAGTGGGTCGCGATACCGGGCTCGGAGTTGTAGTGCTCGGCAACGGCCAGCGCGATCCGCTCCAGCGTGGCCAGCTTCAACTTGCCATGCCGCAGCTCAGATCGGAAGCGCGCGTACGCGCGCAGCGCCGCCGGCGAACCGGCCAGCACACCGAGAAAGTTGGGGAGCTGCCCGCCCGACGCGAGCGCGCCCCGCAGCACCTTGACGGAGCCATCCGGCGCCGTCAGGTCATCGTGGATTTGGAATCTGCTCATTGAAGTCTTCATCGTTGACCGCCTGGGGTTGGGGACATCAGGGACGGGTCCCCCCTTCACTTTTGAGACCTGCTTACCCTAAATAAGTCTAGATCCCGCACAAAGTTTGCACAAGGGCCTGGAGCCTGCATTTCCGGGCCATTGCGGTCCGTCCAGCGAGGCGGCCTGCCGCGCTTGCAGACCGCGGCGTCGGGGCCTCTAGCCCTGTATACGTCGGCGGATAAAGGCTGGATCAGCGAGCGCTACGAGGACCGTAAGCGGCCCTCCGACAGGCGCCCGGAGCCGCGACCGGCAGCGGGTTGAGCTAGTGCCCAGACAGCGTCACGAGCGTTGCCGCGTGCGCGCTCATCGCCGCAACCAGTACCAGCAGCACGCCCAGCAGGACCGCCCACATCGCCACCCGGTCGGGCTTGAAGCCGGCGCGTTCGTAGGGCCGCTCCGGCGGGCGCCGCCGGGGCTCACGGCTCGCGTAGATCAAGTTGCGCTGAGACCCGTAGCCGGTGATCTTGACCGTCCGGCGCCCGGGGACCCCGGTGCCATGGGCGGATGCTGCGGGACGAGCTGCCACACCCTGCGCGGGGCGTTCCGGGATGGCGGCCTCTACGCGCGAGCGGGCGGGGGCACCCGGTCGCGACGGTGCCGGAACCCCCGGCGCAGGGTGGGCGCTAACCGACGAAGGCGCACCAACCGGGGCGGCACCGGCGGACGCCGATTCCTCCCACTCGTGATCGCTCCAGAGTGCCTCCGGGTGCAGCGAAACGCCGGCTTGGGGCATCTAACCGTCCTCTTTCTCGGTGCTTGCGGGGTTAGCTGACGGACTCGCGCCGAAAGAGCGGCGCTACGCGTGCTTGCGATTCGCCCCAAACAACTTGGGCCCCCCGCTTCCTGCCGGCGACTGGTCGTCCGGCGCGGGAATTCAGCTTGTACGGAGAAGCGATCCTAACGCGTCCGCGGACGGAACCGCCTGTCGCCGAATCCGGAAATTGCGAACTAAATGTGAACAAAGCGTCGGCCGGATGTTTACGGCCGCGCCACAGCGGCGACTGCCCGCCGGCCGAGGCCGGCTGCTACTCCTTGCCGGCGACCTTGCCGACGAACTGGGCGACTTCCTGCGCCTCCTTGCCCTGGACGATTTGGGCCGGCATCGTCCCCTGCCCGAGGCAGTTCTGCGGATCGCTCGTAGAGGCGGGCTTCTGGAGGCAGCCGTTGTTGATCGTGCGCAGCACGAGCGAAGCGGGAGGCTTAAGCGTGTCGAGGTTTGGCCCGACCTTGCCGTTGGTGTTGGCCGCGGCGAGCGTGTGACATACGCCGCAGTGCTGTCCGAACAGGATCCGGCCGTGCTTCTCGGCGGCGGTCAGCTTGTCCCCCCCGATCTGCTCACTCGCGTTCGCCTTGTTACCGGCGAGGACCGCGAACGGCACGACGATTCCGACGCCGACGTAGATCACGAAGAACAGAAAGATTCCGAAACGGCGGGTCCCGGGCGAAAGCCGACGGTCGCGAGCGGGGGCGCCGCGCGAGGAGCCACTGACCGCGACCCAGAACACGGCCGCTCCGACGACGACCCAGAACGCGATGAAGGCGGCAACTGGAAGCACCGGGCGCGCACCTTACCGTGGAAAGCCGCCGGATGGCGCGATGTTGCCGGGTCGCTCCAAGGGCGGCGAACTCATCGTCCGGAGCGCTAGCGCCGTCTGCCCGATGCAAAGCTCATCACCGGCGGAGCAACCGCCCGGAAGTCCTCGTTCTCGGTCTGCGCGGCCGCACGCTGCTCCGCAAGCCCTCGGCGAACCTGTTCGTCGAGCATCGAGAAGTCCTTGACCTCGGCGAGCATTCGATCGGGCGCGGCGATCGATGCGACATTGTCGACGAGCACGTTCATCGTGCCTCCGGCGGCCGCAAACCTCTCCACCTTCCCCTCGATCAGCATCAGCGGCTCGGTCCGCACGATCAGGCGGTGTCGCTCGTAGACCGCAGGCGGGACGATCAGGTTGATCGTCCCGTACTCGTCCTCGAGCAGGATGAACACGATCCCGTTTGCCGTTCCCGGTCGCTGGCGGGCAACGACGAGTCCCCCCGCTCGGACCCGCGTGCCGTGATCGATCGTCTCGAGGTCCCTGCTGGTCACGGCATCTGCCGGCAGCCGTCCCCGCAAAAGCGCGAGCGGGTGCGTGCCGATGGTCAAGCCCATGGTGCCGTAGTCGGCGAGCATCGCTTCCCACGACGAGAGCCCCTTGAGCTCGGGCGGCGCCGGCAGGTCGAGGGGCAGCGCCAACTGCGTGCCGCCCGGAACCTTCCTGCCTGGCGTCGCCACCCCCAGTTGCCAGAGAGCGATTCGCCGAGCCGATCTCCGCTCGCCGGCGACGAGCGAGTCGCACGCTCCCGACCAGGCGAGCATCTCAAGTGACGGCGATCCCGCGCCTGCCCGTGACGCGAGGTCCGACAGCGTGCGAAACAGCCCCCCGGCCTCCCGCACGGACACGAGTGCCTTGACCTCCTGATCGCGGACGCCCCGGACGTAGCCGAGGCCGATCCGGACGCGGCCGGTGCCGGCATCCTCGCTGCCGATCTCTTCGACCTCCATGTCGCATTCCGCGCCGCTCTCGTTAACATCGGGCGGCAGAACCTCGATCCCACGTCGCTGTGCTTCGTGGACCAGCGCGTCGGGTGGATAGAAGCCCATCGGCTGCTCGTTGAGCAGCGAGCACAGAAACTCCGGGCCATAGTGGACTCGCAGCCACGTCGACTGGTAGGCGAGCAGCCCGAACGCGGCGCCGTGGGCCTTGGGAAAGCCGAAGCCCGAGAATCCACGAACCATCTCGAACACCCGCTCGGCGGTCTCCTCGTCGACCCCATGCAGAGCCTGTGCGCCCGCGACGAAGCGCTTGTGGTGCGCCTCGATCGCCGCCTCCGAGCGCTTGCGGCTCATCGCCCGCCGCAATCCCTCCGCCTCGCCCGGCGAGAAGCCCGCGAAGGCGATCGCGACCTCGAGCACCTGGTCCTGGAAGATGATCGTGCCGAGCGTCTCACGCAGCACCGGCTCTAGCGAGGGATGCTCGTACGGCACCTCGTAGTCGGGATCGACGCGCATCCGCTGGCGCCGCTCTATGTACGGATTGACGGCTCCTCCCTGGATCGGACCGGGGCGCACGATCGCGACCTGGATCGTGATGTCCTGAAGGGTCTCGGGCCGCGTGCGCCGCAACGACTGCATCTGTGCCCGGCTCTCGATCTGAAACACCCCGGTGGTGTCCGCCTCCTGGATGCACTCATACGTCGCCGCGTCGTCGTAGGGGATCCGCGACAGGTCGATTCGCTCGTTACGGGTCCGCGCGACAAGCTCAACGCAGCGTTCGACCGCCGACAGCATCCCCAGCCCCAGCAGGTCGATCTTCAGGAAGCCGACGTCCGAGCAGGAGTCCTTGTCCCACTGGACTATCTGGCGTCCCTCCATCGCCGCAGGCACGATCGGACAGCAGTCGACGAGCGGCCGTGTGGCGACGATCATCCCCCCGGAGTGCTGGGAGAGGTGGCGCGGCAAGCCGTGGGCCTGGGCGGCCAGCTGAGCCAGCCAAGCCCACCTGCCGGTTGCACCACGTCGGGCATTGTCCGTCTTGGCCGCACCCCCTCTATCCGGCGTGGTGGGGGGCCTGACCCCGAACGCGCTTTCGATGTCCTTCGACACCTCGCGCGCATCCCACCCTTCGCTGCCGCGAGCCACTCTCTCGATCTCCCCCGGCGGCAGCCCAAGCGCCTTGCCGAGCTCCCTGATCGCCCCTCGCGCCCGATATGTCGGGAAGGCCGCCACCAGCGCCGAGCGGTCGTGGCCGTAGCGATCGTGAACACGCGGGATCAGCACCTCCCGGATGTCGCGCGGAAAGTCGAGGTCGATGTCGGGCAGGGCCTTGAGCTCCTCGTTGAGAAAGCGTCCGATCAGCAGCTCGTTGGCGATCGGATCGACGTGGGACAGCCCGGTCAAGAAGCACACGATCGAGGACACGCTCGAGCCGCGGCCGCGGCCCGGAGGCAACAGCGCTCTGGCGGTGTCGGGACCTCGAACCTCGGCCGCAACCTCCCGGGCGAGCTCGAGCAGGTCGTGGTGCAGCAAGAAGAAGCCGGGCAGCCCCAGCAGCTCGATGATCCTCAGCTCCTCCTCGAGACGTCCCGCGGCGGTGCCGCGTACCCGGTCAGGCTGGCTCTCGTAGCGTTTGTGCAGCCGCGTCTGGCACAGCTCGGCCAGCTTGTGCATCGCCTCTGAGTCCTCCGCTCCCGGATACCGGTAACCCAGATCGCTCGAGAGGTCGAAGCACAGCCTCTCGGCCAGCCGCATCGTCTCGGCCACCGCTTCCGGGTGCTCCGGGAAGCGCGCGGCCATCGCCTCGGGCGACGCGAGCACGTGGCTGAAGTTGCCGCGCCGCTCGGGCTCGGACGCGTCCAGGGTGGTGTGCAGACGCACGGCCACGAACGCGTCCTGAAGCGGCGCACGCGCGCGCGAATGCGCGTGCACGTTGCCTGTCGCCACACACGGGACTCCGAGCCGTTGACCGAGCCCCGCCAGCCGCCGGTTGCGAGCCCTGTCGTCGCGCAGAAACGGCCGCTGGAGCTCGATCCTCAACCGATCCGACCCGAAGGCATCAAGCAGCCGCCTGAGTGTGAACTCGTCGTGCACCCCGCGCAACGCACAGCCACTCAGGCAGACCAGGCCCTCGGCATGGTCGAGCACGTCCGATAACTCCACGAACGCCTGCGAGGGCGGCCCCGGCTTCTCGCGCGTATGGGCATGCGCCCTGGTCAGGATGTTGCAGAGATTCGACCAGCCGCGCGCGTCCTGGACGAGCAGGGTCAGGTGGCGTCCGTCCGACAGGTCCACCTCTGCCCCGTGGATCGGCCGCAGACCAAGGGCACGCGCGGCAACCGCGAACTCCATCGACCCCGAGACCGTGTTGTGGTCGGTCAGCGCGAGCGCCTGGTAGCCGAGCTCCAGCGCGGTCGGAACGAGCTCGTCAGGAAGCGACGCGCCATCGAGAAACGAGAAGGCCGAGTGGCAGTGGAGCTCGACATACATGCGAACGCATGTTCGCATGTGGTCCGGACGACTACCGGTTCCGAAAACTTCGCTTGACACAGCTTATTAGTTGCTGCTAAGTTGTCCCTAGTTAGCACTCACTAATCAGAGGATGCAGCTATGACTTCTCAACCCGAACCCAGCCCCCTCAGCCCCGTCGAACAGCCGGCCACCACCCCCGAGGCTGCCAAGCGCGGCCGCGCCTGGACGCTCGCGATCGTCTCGATCGGGCTGTTCATGGTCGTGCTCGACAACCTCGTGGTCAGCGTCGCGCTGCCCAGCATCCGCCGCGAGCTCGGAGCGTCGATCCAGTCGCTCGAATGGACCGTGAACGCGTACGTGCTCGCCTACGCGGTGCTGCTGCTGACCGGCGCAGCGCTCGGAGATCGATTCGGACGGCGGCGGATGTTCTCGTTCGGCATCGCGCTGTTCACCCTCTCGTCAGCCGCGGCCGCGTTGGCCGGCTCTGCCGACCTGCTGATCGCGGCGCGCGCCATGCAGGGCGTCGGCGCGGCAATCGCGACGCCGCTGACGCTGACGCTGCTGGCCGAGGCGTTCCCGCAGGAGCGCCGCGGCGTGGCGATCGGGATCTGGTCCGGGATCAGCGGGATCGCGGTCGCGCTTGGTCCGCTGGTCGGCGGCGCCGTCGTGCAGGCTGCGACGTGGCTCTGGATCTTCTGGATCAACGTGCCGATCGGCCTGGTGCTCGTCCCGCTCGCCGCAACCCGGCTCGACGAGAGCTACGGCTCGACCCGGCGCATGGACCTGCGCGGGCTGGCGCTCGGCTCAACTGGCCTGTTCGGAATCGTCTACGGACTCGTGCAGTCGCAGACGCTCGGATGGACAAGCACCCAGATCATCGTCTCCTTGGCCGGCGGCGCGCTGCTGCTGATCGCATTCGTCGCCTACGAGTTGCGCACGCCCGAGCCGATGCTCCCGATGCGCTTCTTCGCCAAGCGGTCGTTCGCCGTCACCAACGCAGTGTCGCTGTCGATGTACTTCGGGATGTTCGGCTCGATCTTCTTCCTGAGCCAATACCTGCAGAACGTGCTGCACAACACGCCGCTTCAGGCCGGCGTCAAGCTCCTGGTCTGGACCGGCGCGACAATGGTCGTGTCGCCGCTGGCTGGATTCTTCTCGGAGCGCTTCGGGTCGCGGCTGTTCATGGTCGCCGGTCTGAGCCTTCAGGCGATCGCGCTCGGCTGGATGGCGACGCTGGCATCTACGACCCAGACCTACGCGAGCCTGATCGCCCCGTTCATCCTCGCCGGCGCCGGCATGGCGCTCGTGTTCGCACCGTCGGCCAACGCAGTCCTCGCCTCGGTGAAGGTCTCAGAGGCGGGCCAGGCGTCCGGCGCCACAAACGCGATCCGCGAGCTCGGCGGCGTGCTTGGGATCGCGATCCTCGCGACCGTGTTCACGAGCCACGGCAGCTACGCCTCGCCGCAGGCCTACATCGACGGGCTGACGCCCGCGATCTGGGTGGGCGCCGGGGTGCTCGCCGCCGGTGCGATGGTCGCCGCGGTGTTCCCGTTCGGGAAGGGCGCCCCGGCCGAGGCTGAGCAGCAGATCCCGCAGCGCCTCGAGGTCGCAAGGCAGGCCGCCTGACCGCCGCCCCCGGCACCACTAGGATCACCTCACCGCAATGGCAACGACATCCTCAAGTCAGAAGCAGCCGCGTCAGCGCGTCCCGGCCTCAGAGCGCCGGGCCGCGCTGATCGAGGCCGCCGTGCACGAGTTCGCGCATGGCGGCCTCCACGGGACGCCGGTGGACCGCATCGCGCGCCGGGTCGGCGTCGCCCAGCCGTACGTGTTCAGCCTGTTTGAGAACAAGCGCGAGCTGTTCCTGGCCGCCGTCGAGCGCGGGTTTGAGCTGATCGCCGAGACATTCACCCGCGGCGCGGCCGAGTTTGACCCGGCGATCGCCGAGCCCGACGCGGACGTGCTGACGGCGATGGGCAAGGCCTACATGGAGCTGCTCGACACGGATCGCGACTACCTGCTGCTCCAGCACCAGGGTTACGCCGCCTGCGACGACGAGGTGATTCGCGACCGGGTGCGAGCGCTGTACGCCCGTCTGGTCGCCCACGTGGAGCGCCTGTCGGATGCCGACTCGGAGAGGATCGACGAGTTCTTCCGATACGGCATGTGGCTGAACGTCGCCGCGGCGATGGGTGTCGAGGACCTGTCGGTCGGCTGCGAATGGATTCGTGCCGAGGCGCTTAACCCCGCCGACGCAGGCCCCTCCGAATCCGGATAGCCGTCAGTCGGCGACGCGCTGTTCGGGGAACCGCGGCAGTCCGTCCTCGGGGATCGACTCCCACGAGGCGGCGTAGGCGACGAACTGGTGCGCCACGGGACGGATCCCCGGATCCTCGTCGAAGGCACCCAGCCGCACGCCGATCTGGGGATCGTCGCCGCCGGTGCTGCTGAACAGCGCCGAGCCGCAGTCGCCGCAGAACCACTTTTCGGCTCCGCCCTCGGGCCTCCACGCGCGCAGCCGGTCTTCGCCCGCGACAATCCGGAACGTGCCGGTGGCTGCGCGGCCGTTGGCCGACGCCCCGGTGCCGGTCCGGCGCTGACACCGGGTGCAGTGGCAATACGTCGCCGAGACGAGCGGAGCGGTCAGCTCGAACCGCACGGCCCCGCACCCGCATCCGCCTGTCAACGCCTCGCCCATGCCGCTCGCTCGAGGCTACAGCGCGGCCGCGACGTGTGACAGATCGCGCTCGGGCTCGATGCCCCAGCGCCGCGCAACCTCTTCGAGCGCGCCGTCGATCACCCACCGGTCGGGACTGTCGTCGCCCGCGTAGTCCGGACTGCCGCCCTTCAACGTCATGCAGCCGGTGTTGTCGCCCACCGACCGAATCGCGTCGACGTCCTCCTCGGAGAGCCGCAGCTCGCGCGGCAGCGCGGCGAGCTCGGCGCGCTTACCCTCGACGGGCCGCGCCCCGGTGCCCACCTCCTGGATCAACGTCGGCACCACGCATGCAACGGGCTCGTGCGCGAGGTTCCACTGACATGCCAGCTGGATCGTGGTGAGCCCGGCGCGCTGTGCGATCGGGCGCATCGCATCCAGCCGTTCGCGACCGGCCTCGATCCAACCCGGCGGACGGAAGCTACGGTGGTCGTGGGGATGCATCTCCTGGCCGGGCAGCACGTCGTCGAAGAACACGCCTCCGTAGTCGACGACGCGCGTGATCACCTTCACCTGCGCGTTCGCGGCGGCGCCGAGGCACAGCTCGCCGGGCCAGGGCTCGAGCGGGTTGAGGATGATCATCGCCCAGTCGATCAGCTCGCCAAACCGCTCGAGGCAGCCGATCACGTCAAGCGTGAACCCGTTTGCCGGCCCCGGGGCGACTCCGATCAGACGCGTCAGGCCCGCATCGCGCAGCGCCGCCATCCCGTTCCAGACCGTCTCGCTCGTGTAGCCGATGCGATCGGGGTTGTGGAGCAGCAGCAGGTCGAACGCATCGATCCCGCACCGCTCGAGGCTGCGCTCGGTTGCCATGCGCAGGTAGTCCGCGTAGCCGGAGGCATCCCGCAGCGCCGGATCGGTGAACCGTGGAAAGCCCTTGGGCCCGTTGCGCTCGCCGGTGTAGAAGTCGTGGCCGACGGCCCCGACGATGCACATGCGCTCGCGCGGCCGCCCTGCGAGCGCCTGCCCGAGCATCCGATCGGCCTCGCCGGTCCCGTACACGTCGGCCGTCAGAACGGTCGAGATCGACTCATCGGGCGTGATCAGCGCGGCGAAGCGCTCGTCGTCAAGCGGCTCGCCGAAGCGCATGAAGCGTCCGCCGCTCCAGGTGCCGACGGCTACCTGACCGGGATCGATGGCGTTGTGCGCTGAGGACATGGACTCTCAATCAGTCTAAGAGTCCGGCTCAAGTGCGTTACCTCTGCCTCCACCACCTCCCGCTCACGAGATCGTGGAACACGACCTCATCGCGACCACATGTGGTCACCACTTCCCAATAGCGCCGCCGAAGTGGCCGATCGGTCCACCATCGATCCTCGATAAGCCACGACTCCCGGACCGCATCCACGGTGCGCCTGTCGACGAGCAGCGGGCTGCCGTCGTCCCCGGCGGCCACAGCGACACGACGCGGAACCGATAGGCGGCGTGGACCGGACATCAGTGCCTATCCCTCGAACGGAGTCAGCATTGCGCGACGCTCGGGGAAGCGCGAGCAGGGATCGACTTCGAGCACCCGCAAGGCAGCGTCGGGTCCGGCCGCTGCACGAGCCTGCCGTATCGCCTCCCGCAGCCGCGCAACCCGCGCCTCTGCCGGATCCTCGAGCAGCGCGCGCTGATCGCTGGTCGGCGGTCCGAAGCGCTCCACTGCCAGCCGAAGCTCCTCCGCCGGTGCCGGCATCAACGCAAGCCGCGGCGCCAGCGCCAGGCGCATGCGCACCGGATCGGCAAGCGCCTCTCGGAATACAACCTGCTCTCGCCAGGTGCCGCCCTGCTCGACCAGCACCGCCGACAGCACGACCGCTCTCAGCGTCCTTCCCCTGCGCTCCCGTCGCGCCAGCAGCCGATCGATCAGCAGTCCCAGCCCGCGCTCGAGCTGAATCCCCGATGAAGCCTCCGGCAACTCGAGCGACTCACGCAGGAACTCGCTTGCGGGCCGTGGCCGCAGCGCGCCATCGCCGCCGTTTGCGAGCTCATGGGCGATCAAGCCCGCCGTCCCGAAACGATCTGCCAACGCCGCGGGCGACAGCGCCGCCAGCTCGCCGAGCGTCCCGATCCCGAGCCGCTCGAACGCCTCGGGCAGCTCTGCCAGCGCCGGTCGCGCGCGTAGCAGCGCCACCGGCAGCGACGCCAGGAACTCGCCCGCCTGCTTGCGACCGCCAGACACGATCATCGGCCGCCGTACGCGCGCTCGTGTCGCCGCCGCGACTGCCGCAAAGCGCGACGGCGCCACGCCGAAGCGTGCGGGCATGCGCATAGCCTGCCTTGCTGCATCCAGCACGCCCGAGAGCCGGTCGGCGTCGCTGCAGGCAAGCGTCCTGGCGCCGTGCAGGCGCAGCAACCCGCGCGCGTCAAAGCAGACCAATCCCGGCCGCTCCGGCTCGACTGCGGCTCCGATCGACTCGAGCCGCACCAGCAGCCGCTCCCACGACTCGGCAACCCCGGCGGGATCGGGCGGCACCAGCGTCAGCCATGCACAGCGGGCAAGCGCCTCGCCTAGGCGCATCCCCGGATGGATCCCGAATGCCTCGGCCGCGATCGACACCTCCCCAACCTGCTGGACGCCACCGGGCTCAGGTGCCAGCGCGACCGGCGTCTGCAGGAGCTCCTTGCGGTTGCCGGCGGCCACCGTGAGCTGAAAGCGAGGGAGCAGGACACAGACGATCACAGCGAACATATGTTCGCATGGTCGGAGGACGGAAGAAGCCTGGTACGGTCATCGCGTGGCGCCCAACATCACGTCCATCGCCGGCGACGGAATCCGCACGCTGAGAGCGTTCGGCTCCCGGATCCCCGTCACCGGCGGCCTGCTCGCCGGGTCGCTCGAGGACGCGGTGAGCGACCGGCTGATCCTTGTCACCGGTGCGTCTTCGGGGATCGGCAGGTCCGCCGCGCTCGAGCTCGGCAAGGCGGGCGGGACGATCGTGCTGGTGTCGCGCAGCAAGGACAAGCTCGATGAGGTCCGCCGGCAGATCGAGCTGGTGGGCGGCGAGGCCCACGTCCATCCCTGCAACCTCGCCGATACCGACGACCTCGACCGGATGGCAGCGGAGGTGCTCGAGCGGCACGGACGCGTCGACATTATCGTCAACAACGCGGGCAAGTCGATCCGCCGGTCGGTCAGCAACGCGTACGACCGCTTCCACGACTACCAGCGCACGATGCAACTGAACTACTTCGGTCCCGTCAAGCTGATCCTGGATCTGCTCCCGGGGATGCGCGAGCGAGGATCGGGTCACATCGTGAACGTGTCGACGATCGGGCTGCAGACCAACACGCCCCGGTTCTCGGCTTACCTCGCATCGAAGGCGGCGCTGGACGCGTTCTCACGCTCGATCGCACCGGAGATCATCGATGACGGCGTACACGTCACGACCGTCTACATGCCCCTCGTGCGCACGCCGATGATCGCGCCGACCAAGATCTACGACCGCTTCCCCACCCTTAGCCCGGAGGATGCCGCGCACCTGATCGCTGAGGCGATCCGCAAGCGGCCCAAGCGGATCGCGACCACGCTGGGCAACATCGGCCAGCTCAGTTACGCGGTCGTGCCCGGCGCCCAGGACCTCGTCGTCAACCGCGCCTACAAGCTGTTTCCCGAGGGCGGCGACGGCGACGGCGCCAAGAAGTCATCCGACCGCGAGACCGCCGAACAGCGTGCGTTCGCGCGCGCCACCCGCGGCGTCCACTGGTAAACGATCTCTAGACCGAAGTACCGGCGTCACGAAGTAGCTGGGCGACCGGCACCGCGTGCAGTCCCTGCGCGTCGAGATCGTCGCTGAGCCTGCGCAACAGCGGTAGCGCATCGCCGGCGCGGCGGACTGTGATCTCGATGACCTGTCCGGCGTGCAGGTGCCCAAGCACGTCGCCACTGTCGTCGAGTTGCACGGCGCCTGCCACGAGTCTGCCGCCGGCCCGGTGCGCCAGCCACCACTGGCCGACGCTGGGACCACTTGACGCATACAGGAAGTGGTGGCTGAAGCCCATCTGGTTGAGCACGTCGTGCAGTTGATCGCTGGTGCCCATCCAGCGCACCAGGCCGTGCGTGGGCAGCCGGGGCAGTGCCTGGTCGCCATAGCTGAGCACCGCCCTGTCGATCGCGGCGCCGGGCTGGCCGACGGCGAAGGAGGCGTGCAGCCCGTAGTTCGACAGTGCGCTCGCGATCACCGGCAGCTCGCTGCTGGGCGCGTCGACGAGCACCCCGACCTCCGGCATGCCGGTGTTCACGGCCGTCGTCGGACGCATGTGGACGAAGTGCGACACGAGGCTGTAGGACATGCCGGTGGTCAGCGTCCAGCCGGCGACCACGATCGCGGCGGCGGTCGCGGTGATCGCTCGGGCTGTGCGCAACCGCCATACGGGCACCCGGCGCGCACGACGCTCATCAACGAGAATCAGCGAGGCCGTCGACGGCCGCCGCGCGAACGAGCCATCCGGCTCGGGGCGTTGCTGCAGCGCGCGCTCGAGCGCCGGGCCGATCTCCTGCTCGGTGCGCGCGACCTGCGCGAGCCCGAACCGCTTCAAGGCGGCGTTGGAAGCCCGCACGTGGCCGTAGCCGAAACCGTAGGAGATCACCGGGTAGCCGCGGATGATTGCCTCGAGCACCGTCAGGCCGGCGCTCGAGTGCACGAGCGCGTCGCTGGCGGCGAGCACGTCGCCCATCCGGTCGGTGAAACCCATCACCCGCAGGCGCGGCTCTCCGGCAAAGCGCTGGGTCACGCGGGCGCGAAGCTTGTCGTTGCGGCCGCACAGGCACAGCACGGTCGCTCCGTCGACGGCCAGGGCCGCACGAGTGGCCCCGACGAGGTCGCCGACGCCCCAGCCTCCGCCCGACACCGCGATCACCTTGCCCTCGGCCGGCAGGCTGAGCGCACGCCGGGCGTCCCCGCGCGACCGCGCGGCGAGGAACGCGGGCGAGGTCGGCGGCTTGGCCCACCTGACGCTGCCTGGTCCGGCGATCTCCTCCACCTCTTCGGCCGACTCCGGGTGGGTGATGAAGTGCAGGTCGATCCCGGGATGGGCCCAGAAATGCAGCCCCGCCAGGTCGGTGATCGACGAATAGCAGGGCACGTTCAGGCGCCCGGTGCGGCGAAGCTCGCCGAGCACCGCGGTCACGCCGGGATACGTCGAGACGATCTGGTCGGGATCGTGGGCGCGGATCAGTCGCATCAGGCCGCGGCGTCCGAAGGCGGTGAGCAGGCGGCGGGCCAGCCACCTGGTCGGCGCGAAGTTCATGAACAGCCGGTACTGCAGGTCAAACCACCAGGGGACCCACCGGAACATGAATGCCGAGTTCTCCCGAAGCACGCGCGTCAGGACAGCGCCCATCGCGGGCAGCCCGTTGACGATCGAGACCTGCGCATCGGGATCCTCGTCCTTGAACTCGCGCGCGACGGCTCGGGCCGGCAGATCGTGGCCCTCGCCAATGTCGGCGGAGATGATCAGGACGTGCCTGGGGCGCGATTCGGCGTCGGGCTCACCGGCGGGGATCACGGCGGCCGCCTCCTGGCCGGCGGTCTTTGCGGCCTGCTCGCGCCGCCAGTCCACGTACCGGCGGACGCCCTCGGTGAACGGCGTCGCTGCGGTCCACCCGAGCTCGCGCTCGGCCCGCCGGCTGCACACGACCTTGCCGCCGAAGTCTCCGGGTCGCGCGGGGGTATACGCGATCTCGACGTCGCCGATCAGCTCCTGGACGGTCTCGGCGATCTGCTTGATCGTGACGTTCTCGTCGCTGGCGAGGTTGTAGACGCGGTTGCACGCAACGTCATCAAGCCCGCGCGCAACTCCGTCCGCGAGGTCTTCGACGTAGACGAACCGGCGCGACTGGCTGCCGTCGCCGGCAAGGGTCAGCGGCTCGCCGCGGAACGCCTTGTTGACGAACGCCGGGATCACGGCCGCCTCGCGCGCGCGGGGACCGTAGGGGATCCCGAACCGCAGGATCGTGAAGTCGATCCCGTAGAGCTCCTGGTAGGCCTTGCAGTACAGCTCGCCGGCCAGCTTGGTGCTCGTGTAGAGATGGCTGGGCGCGGGCAGCAGCGTCTCCTCGTCGACCGCCTCGCCCTCGCAGTCGGAGTACACCCAGATCGTGCTGGCATAGACGATCCGCTTGACGCCGGCGCGCCGTGCCGCCTCCAGCACGGCAACCGTGCCTCGGGCGTTGACGCGCTCGGCGTCCTCGGGCTCGGCATGCACGTCGTTGACGTCCGCGACGGCCGCGAGGTGCGCGACTGCGTCACAGCTGTGCAGGGCGCGCTCGAGCGCCTCGCGATCTGTGATCGACCCGAGCACGGTGTCGACGGTGCCGTCCGGGTGCCACGGCGACGGACGCAGGTCGTAGATCACCGGCTCGTAGCCGCGTGCGCGCAGCTTGTCGACCACGTGGGAGCCGATGAATCCCGATCCGCCGGTGACGAGAACTCTCATACGCCTTGTGGGAAGTGGGGCCGGTAGTAGAGGGGGACGCATGAATGATTACCGGCGACCCAGTCGGTATGCGGCAGCTCGACGTGATGGCCCATGATCCGGTGGCACGGCTCGTCGTAAACCCGCCCGGTGGAACGCTCGAGCCAGTCGAACACGATGTACTTGTAGAACCCCGAGACCATTCCGTCGGGCAGCTGCAAACGGCTTGAATATGCCGGGTCCAGCTCGGCTCGAGCGACAGCGTTCTTCCACTCCACGATCTCGGGCATTCGCTGCACCTGTACGAGCGCCAGCGCGGCCGTGAACTCGCTCATCCGGAAGTTGAGCCCCGCCACGTCGTACGACGGCTTGCCGTAGTTGCGAAACGCGCGGGCGTGCTCGAGCACCTCGGGCCGCCTGGAGACCAGCACGCCGCCCTCGCCGGTCGAGATCGTCTTGGTCGCGTACAGCGAGTAGACGCCGGCGTCGCCGTAGGTCCCGGCCCTACGCCCGTTCCAGCTCGCACCGTGGGCGTGGGCGCAGTCCTCGATCAGGAAGATCCCGTGCTCGCGGCAGTAGCTGGCGATCTTCTCCACGTCGAAGGCGATGTGACCGCCGATGTGTACGAGGAAGGCCGCCTGTGGCTTGTGGCGCTCCGCCTTGGCCTCGAAGTCGGAATAAGACATGCAGAGATCCTCGCGGTTGCAGTCGACGAACTGCACTTCGGCCCCGGCGCGGACCGCCGCGAGCGGTGTGGCCATGAAGGTGTTTGAGGGGCACAGCACCGTCTCGCCCTGCACCCCGGCGAAATCGAGTGCCGCCAGCGCGCCGCCGGCCCAGCTGGACGCGGCCACGGCGGGCACCCCGTTCCACTCCTCCCACGCCGCCTCGAAGCGGCCGACCATCTCACCTTCAGACCAGCGGCCCGAGTCCAGCACCTCGTCGATCAACGTATGCAGCCGCGCCCGGTCGCGGGGGTCGAACCCGATCGCAAACCGGGCGTAGTCGTCTGCGCTCTGTGTCGCGGAGGCGGAAGCGGAATTCATGGACTCTCGGGGCGGCGTCCGAGACGGGCGGGGGTCTGGGCCCGTGAGATGCGGCCAGAATCGCGATCCCCGCCTCGGTGCCGCAATCCTCTCAGGTTGCTGTGCGCCGTGGCGTGCGGCTCAGTCGGGCAGCACGGTATCGAGTCCTGCATGAGATAGACGTGAAAGGATCGTTTTGAGAGCCTCAGCCGTGCGGCGATGCGAGTCCCGGGCGCTGTAGAAGTCCGCGTCGTGCAGGAGGATCACGTCACCCGGCCCGATTTCGCGGGTGGCCCGAGCGGCGATCCGCGACGGCGTCGTGAACTTGCGCCAGTCCTTGCCCCAACGGGACCAGAGCAACGGGCGCAGGCCGGCCTCGCGGACGAATTTCAGCCCGCCAGGGCTGTAGACCCCATACGGTGGCCGGTGCCAGGCCACGTCGAGCCCCGCCGCCTCGCGAATCGACTCGATCCCGCGCTCGATGTCCGCCCGGACCGCGCCGCCGCCCAGGAGCAACTGCAACCGGTGGCGATAGCCGTGCAGGGCGACGAGATGTCCCGCCGCCGCGATCTCCGCGACGAGCGCCGGGCGGCGCTGCACCTGCTCGCCGACCACGAAGAACGTCGCCCGCGCGCCCGCGCGCGCGAGCGTCTCGAGCACTGCCGGGGTGCCCTCGGGATGCGGCCCGTCGTCGAAGGTCAGCGCGACGCCCGCGCCGGTAGTGGTGATGGTGCGAGGCAGGTTCAACCCAGCTGCTGATGCCTGCGAGACCGGAGCGAGGGCATGGCGGATCACGTGCGGATGATCGCGGTTTGGGGTCGCTGGACCGCGGGTGATCTGCGCCATGGGAAAAGAAATTCCCGAGATTGGCGTCCTGCTAGAACGAGTCGATGCCCAAGCCAGACCTCGATCGTTGGCTGTCTGAGCCCTCGCTACGGGTGGCGCATCAGCGCGAGAGCGCGGCCGATCCCGACCGGCTGTGGGAGGCAGCGCAGAGAGTCCGGCTGGCCGACGCGGGACTGCTGGGACGGCTCGTGCGCTGGCGCATCCCCGGTCTGCCGGCCGACACGTCGTTCGATGACATGTTCCGGTCCCCGCCGTTCATCGTCCTTGAGGACGAGGACGATCGAGCCCTCGCCTCGGGCATAGTCGGGCGGATCTGGACGCTGCGCCGCGATTACCCGAAGCTCGGCCAGCCCAGCGATTACCGCAGCTGGGAGGTCGCCGGGACGGCCAAGGTGCTGTTCGCCAACTGGGTGGAGCCCGTGACGTCCGGGCGCACGGCTTTGTGCTCCGAGGTTCGCGTGCGCGGGATCGGCACCCAAGGCCGGCTGGGGGTGGCCGCCGTGCGCCCGCTGGTCAGCACGTTCCAGCAGCTGATCGGCAGCGAGGGCATCGAAACCGCGGTGCGGATGGCCGAGCGCTCCCCATAGACGTGACATCTCTGCAACGACGGTCTCGCCCTCCCGCCAGATAGCTCTAATGTCAATCGCCTTGGTCGATTTCAACGCGCAGGTCACGGTGCGGCGCCGGCGCTACGCCAGCGAGGAGAGTGGCTGGGCCGTCATCGAAGCCGCAGGCGACGACGGAGATTCGATCGTGCTGGTCGGCCCGTTGATCCACCTCGAGGAGCGAGAGCGTGCCCACGTGGTCGGGACGTGGGTCGACGACAGTCGCTACGGCATGCAGGTGAAGGTCTCGGAGGCAACCCCGCTTCCGCCGACCGATGTTGAGTCGGTGACGATCTACCTGCAGA
This sequence comes from Solirubrobacteraceae bacterium, assembly GCA_035693425.1. Taxonomy (GTDB): domain Bacteria; phylum Actinomycetota; class Thermoleophilia; order Solirubrobacterales; family Solirubrobacteraceae; genus Palsa-465. The sequence continues at coordinate 64,762 of DASSGR010000251.1, read as the reverse complement.
GGGTCAAGTACGTCGGCGCCAAGCGCGCCCAGAAGCTGATCGACCGCTACGGGATCGAACGCGTGCTGGATGCGGTCGACGCCGATCCCGAGGCGGCGTTCGCCGAGGCGGGACTCCGGCGCCGCGCGGTCGAGGAAGCAAGCGCCTCGTGGGACAGCATGCGCGTCACCCGCAAGCTGCATCTGATGCTCGCTCCGCATGGGCTCGCCTACCTGGGGTCGCGGCTTCACGACGCGTATGGCGACGCCGCCGCCCGCGTGGTCAGCGAGCGCCCCTATGAGCTGACGAGCGTGTTCGGGGTGGGCTTCGTCACGGCGGACCGGATCGCACGCGGACTCGGCGTCGCACACGACGGTCCACAGCGAAGTCGCGCCGCCACCCTGCACGTGCTCGCCGAGGCCGAGCGCGGCGGCAGCACGTGCCTGCCGGCCGACGTGCTGCTCGGCTCGCTCGACGAGCTGCTGGGCTTGCCCGCCGACCGGCAGCTGATCGACGAGCTCGTCGCGTCGGGCGATCTCGTCGCAGAGGAGCGGTGGATCTACCGGCGCCAGACCGCTGAGCTCGAGGCCGAGCTCGCCGCGCGCGTGCTCGAGCTCGTCGCGAGCCCGCCGGGCGATCGTCTGGCCCCCGAGCAGGGCGGCGAGTCCGGCGGTCCCGAGCTCACCGCCGAGCAGCTGACCGGAGTCCAAAACGCCGCGACCCACCGCCTGTCGCTGATCACCGGCGGTCCCGGCACGGGGAAGACGGCCTCGTTGCGGGCGATCGCCGGCCTTGCGGCGGGGCGGGGCGTGCGCGTGATGCTGGTCGCCCCGACCGGGCGCGCGGCGATCAGGATGAGCGAGGCCAGCGGGCTGCGCGCGCGAACCGTGCACTCGGCGCTCGGGTGGATCCCCGGCGAGGGCCCCACCCACGACGAGCAGGATCCGCTCCCGTGCGACCTGCTGATCGTCGACGAGACGTCGATGGCCAACCTCGAGCTGCTGGTGACGCTGCTGCGGGCGGTCGGGCCCAGCGCTCACGTGGTCCTGGTCGGCGACGCCGATCAGCTTGCGCCCGTTGGCGCCGGCAAGCCGTTCGCCGAGCTCGTCGCCTCAGGCGCGGTGCCGACCGCGCGCCTGACGCATATCTTCCGGCAGGCCGCCGGGAGCATGATCGTTCAGGGTGCCCACGCGATCCGCCGCGGCACCACGCCGAGCTTCAGCGCCGCCGACGGCATGCGCCGCGACCTGTTCATGATCGAGCGGGCCAGCCCGCGGGCCGCGATGGATGAGATCGTGTCGCTCGTCAGCCGGCGCCTTCCCGACCACTACGGGATCGATCCGGTGCAGGACATCCAGGTGTTCGCCCCGGTGTATCGAGGCGGCCTCGGGATCGACGCTCTCAACGAGGCCCTTCGCGAGATTCTGAATCCCGATGGCCGCCCGGTCCGCGGCGGACGCCTGCGGATCGGCGACAAGCTGATGATGACCGGGCGCAACCTCCACGAGCTCGGGCTGATGAACGGGACGCTGCTGAGGCTGCTCGACGAGGTATCCGCGGCAGACGACGAGGACGACCCGGCATTGATCCTCAGCGCCGACGACGAGTCCGTGTTCCGGCTGCCTCCGGAGGAGGCCGATCGCCTCCGACCGGCATATGCCTGTTCGGTGCACCGGGGCCAGGGCATCGAGCTGCCCGTGGCGGTGATCGTCGCCCACGCGGCCAGCGGCGCCTTCTTCCTGCGGCGCGAGATGCTCTACACGGCCGTGACCCGGTCGACGCTGGCGACCGTGATCGTGGGGACGCGGGATGTCGTAGCCCGCGCAGCCCGGACGCCCGATACGGGAAGGCGCCACAGCCGCCTCGCCGAGCGGCTCAAGTAAGCGCCCGCGGGGCTCCGGGCGCCGCGTTTCCGTCCGACCTGATGGCGAACATATGTTCGCCTTGACTGCCGGCGCCACGATCCTGCACGCGGACCTTGATGCGTTCTACGCGTCGGTCGAGCAGCGCGACGATCCGACGCTGCGGGGAAGGCCGGTCATCGTCGGCGGGGGCGTCGTGCTCGCGGCCAGCTACGAGGCGCGCGCACTCGGCGTGCGCACAGCGATGGGCGGCACCCAGGCACGGCGGCTGTGCCCGCACGCGGCAATGGTCTCCCCGCGGATGTCTGCCTACAGCGACGCGAGCAAGGCGGTCTTCGAGATCTTCGAGGACATGTCGCCGCTGGTGGAGGCGCTCTCGATCGACGAGGCGTTCCTCGACGTCCGCGGCCTGGAGCGGATCAAGGGCACTCCGCTGCAGATCGCGGTCGCGTTGCGACGGGCCGTGCGGGAGCGGGTGGGGCTGCCGATCACCGTCGGCGTTGCGCGCACCAAGTTCCTCGCCAAGGTGGCCAGCGGCGTGGCCAAGCCCGACGGGCTGCTGATGGTGCCGCCGGCGGTCGAGCTCGCGTTTCTGCATCCACTCCCGGTAGAGCGCCTCTGGGGCGTCGGCAAGGTCACCGGCCACAAGCTGCGCGAGCACGACCTGACGACCGTGGGTCAGGTGGCCGCGCTGAGCGAGACGTCCCTGGTGGAGTTGCTCGGTCGCGCCTCGGGCAGGCATCTGCATGCGCTCGCGCACAACCGCGACCCGCGTCCCGTCGAGCGCCGCCGGCGACGAAGGTCGATCGGCGCACAGCGCGCGCTGGGGCGCCGCCGAAGATCAGCGCAGGAGCTGACCACGGCGCTGACAGGGCTCGTCGAGCGCGTGACCCGCCGCCTGCGAACCGCTCAGCGGCTGTGCCGGACGATCGTGCTGCGGATGCGGTTCGATGACTTCGAGCGCGCCACCCGCTCGCATACGCTGCTCGAGCCCACGGCGCGTACGGGCACGATCCTCAGGACCGCGATCGGGCTTCTGAGGGCCTCGATGCCGATGATTGAGCGGCGCGGGATCACGCTCATCGGGATCGCGCTGGCGAACCTGATCGATCGTGGCCCCATCCAGCTGATCCTCCCGTTCGACCGGATCGGCGACCTCGAGGCGACGCTCGACCGGGTGCGCGACAAGTTTGGGACGTCGGCGATCACGCGCGGCGTGCTCGTCGGCCAGGACACGGGGCAGTGGGTGCCCCTGCTGCCGGATTAGGCGAGGTGTCTGTGCTGACCCGGCTGTTGAACGCTCGCCTGCTCCGCCGGACGTGGTCTCCCCCGCGCCTATCCCGTAGCGCTCCCGGGCAGCCGAAGCGCCGTGGTCTGCAGGTGGACGCGGAGCAAACGCCCGGCGGCGTGGACGACAGCGGCGCCGCCGAGCAGCGGCGTCTGCGGATGGCCGCGGATGCTGAACGTCATCGGGTCGCAGGAGGTGGTCGGCTCCCTGGCCGATGCCAGCTCGCTTGCGCGCGCGAGCACGGTGCCGCCGTCGCTCGCGCGGAACGTGAACGTCACGACCGGTGCGCCGGCCAGGACCATGGGGCACGCGTAGGCGCCGGGCTGCACGATCTCGAGCGCGTCGACCATTCGAACCAGCGCGCGGATCACGTGCGGCGAGGCAACCCTGATCGACAGCGACGGGGATTCGCCGGGCGCGGCCCGCGTGACATCGATCTCGTGCACGCCGCGCGGGATTCGCTCGCTCACCGGCCTCGGGATGATCCACTGGACCTGCGCGTCCGCGCGCACGGCCGTGCCGCCCCCGGTGAGGTCGACCGCTTGCACGAGCAGTTGGCGATTGGTCAGGAGCCTGGCGACCGGCGGCCACGAGAATCCGACGAACCCGCTGACGGCCTGACCGTGCGGGGGGCTCTGCGAGCCTGATTGCGTCAGCTTGCCGCCCCGCGGTGGGTGAGCGTTCAGGTAGACGAGTACCGAGGCGGCCGAGCCCGGCACTCGCCACCAGGCGTGTTCGTCGACGAGCTCGGGCGTGGCGGCGGGACGGCTAATGGGGCGCGCCAGCACGCCGCCGTCGCCCGCCGGCTCGTGGCTGAGCGCGACCGCGCCGGCGGGCAGATTGAGACGCGAGAGCAGCGTCTTGGCGTCCGCGCGTGCGCGGCGACGGCGTGCGGCGGCGGTCGCCGGCGGCGGCTTGGGGATCCCGACGCCGGCGGCGGGCGCGGTGCTGGCGGCGCGGGCGGCGCCGGCGCCGCTGCTCGTGCGGGCGAACGCGAGCGCTCCCGCGGCGACGACAGCCGCGGCGGCGGCGACCGCGACCGCGAGCGCGAGCAGGCGTGCACCTCTCCCATGCGCGACCATGACGCATGACGACAACACTACGCACGAACCGCCCGGCGATCACGAAGGAGGCCGCGATGTCGATCGAGTACGTGTTTGCGGGAATGGCGGTGACGCGTCTCGACGTAGCGATGCAGTGGTACGAGCGCCTGCTCGGAAGGCCGCCGGACATGCGCCCCAACGAGCGCGAGGCGACGTGGCAGGTCGCACAGACGGCCTCGGTGTACCTCGTGGCCGACGACGATCGCGCGGGCCGCAGTGCGGTGACGATGTTCGTCGACGACCTCGACGCCGAGCTCGATGCAATCACGCGCCGAGGCATTTCGGTGGGACAGATCGAGACGGCGCCGGGCTTGTTCCGAAGGGTGATGATCAGCGATCCGGACGGCAACGCGATCCAGCTCGCCGAGCTCCCCGGCGACCGTGACTGACCTAGGAGGCAGCTGTGCCCGATGAGGAAGAGACCGAGCGACTGCGCGAGGAGCAGCGCCGCCGCGCGCGCCGCGAAGCCGAGCTCGCCGAGTCAACAGGCCCGCCCGACGAGCGCCAAGCGCACGAACGGCGCGCGGACAAGGCCGACTATCTGCGGGAGAAGCTGGAGGAGCAGGCGGACGCGCCCGACGAGTGACGGGTCTGTAGATCAGTCCGGCGACGGTCTGCCGGTCACGCGGCCGGGCGGTCCGTCAGTCATCGCCGACGCCCTCGTGATCTGCCTCGCCATATGAGTCGACGTCGTCGAATCCGTCGATCTCGGGCGTGAACGCATCGCCAAGCGGATCGGCGGTGCTGTCCCCGTGTTGCGCCGCCTCGATCAGGTCCTCCTCGGCGAGCTCGAACCCTTCCGCCTCGCCCTCGCCGCCTTCGACGAGCGGACGCAACGCCGGGTCGAGGTCCTCGTCGCCCGCGCGACCACCGATCGCGGCCGCCTCGCGCCTGGCTGCCTCGATCTCCTCGGCCTCGGACGGCCCGAACGATTCGTGTGGGTCTCGTGGAGTGGCCATGCACGTACGGTACCGACCCGGGCCATGCCGCTGCCAAGAGCGGCTGGCATCCCAGCCCTGTCCGAGCGCGGGCGCACCGGGCGCCGTGGTTAATGTCACATCGGCGGCGGCCCTGAATCGGCGAAAGTGAGTGCGTGGCAACTTGGACCGCCAGAACTCGACTGCCCGGCCCGCCCGAAGCGGTGCTGGCCCTGCTGACCGACCCCGACGCGATCGCGCGCTGGGCTCCGGTCGGCTTTGAGCTCGTGGACTACGAGGGCCGTCGGCTGATCGCCGGAGACCGGGTGCGTGTACGCGGAGCGCTCGCCGGACCGTCGGTGTCGTTCGACGTCGATGTAGCTGAGGCCGACGACGGCAGGCTCGCGCTTATCGCGACTGGCCCGATTCGCCTCGACGTCGACTACCGCGTCGTCGCCCTCGGAGAGTGCAGCGAGCTACAGGCGTCGGTGGCCGTCTACGGAAACGGCCTGCGCGGCCGGTTGCTGGCCCGCGCGACCGAGACGCTCCTGGCCGCCGGGGCGCTCAGTACCGCGGTTGGGCGCATCGCCGAGGAACTCGGACGCTCCCGATCTCGGTCCGGTCGGCTCGCGATCGCCGCCTGAGCACGCTTCGCGAAGCGTTCAGGAGTCGCCGTAACAGACGTCCGCGGCAGTCCGGTACACGTCGGCCCAGTTGGCGTCGAAGAAGTTGATTTCGAGCGGAAGCAGCGCCCCGCCGGACAGGCCCTTGCACGGAAGCTGCACGACCCAATCGCACAGAAGCGTGTCGTACCACACCGCCGGTTCGGTGCCGGCCGGCGCGTGACGCCGTCGCTGCGTCTCGCAACTCGGACACGGATGGTCGGCCGACCCCGGTGCGACCGAAACGCGGACGCCGTCGTGCGCCGATCCGGCGGCCACCGGAAGCGGCAGCGAAGCGGCGCTGGCATGATCGAGCAGCGGCACGAGTGCGCCGCCGCAGTGCTCGCACGGCCACCACAGCCACCACGACCGGCTCGTTGCCCGGTACACGACGGCCGACGCGGCTGGCGTCGAGCCCAGCTTCAGCGGCGTCTTCGGACCGAGGCGCGCCGCAATACGGCGCCGGAGCGGTGTGCGAGAGGCGTTGCGCCCTTCGTCCGGCCCACCCATCAGGTTCCCAGTCCACTCATCTACATCACCCGGTCCGCGGCCGTAGCTACCCGAACTCGTAATGGAGTACGCGCAGCGGGCTTGAGCGGTTCACGCTCGTAACCGGCCACTAACGCACGGGGCACCCGCACAAAATCGCACGCCCGACAGACGGAATCACGCTCAGAACAACGCGTGCAACAGAATTCGAGAGGCCCGTCGGTTGTGGCTGACCCCACGACCGACCACACCCACCTCCTGGATCTGGCCGTGCCGCACTTTAAGCAGCCCGTGACTTGAGCCGTCAGACGTCACGTACCAAGTGTTGAGCCCGACCGTGAATGCACGTCCGACCCGCAGCCGACGGGCGACCTGCTTTGTGAGCCGCGCCCCGGGCCGGACGCCCCTCAGCGAATAACGCCGGTCGGCGGTCAGCAACAGAATGATCCGGTTGTTCACGGCGCGGCGCTCCTTGCGCGGCAGCGACCGCAGGAGCTTGGGCGACGGGTATGCGGCGCGAATCCCGATTGGGCGCAGGCAGAAGAAGTCCCAATAGCGCCGATTGCGTGGCGAGAAGTGCGACAGCAGCTTGCGCGCGTGCGTGCGCGTCATCCCGAGTGCCAGCGGACCGATGCGGCGGCTCGACAGCGATCCCGAGGCGTTCGGGCACCGGGAGGCGGCCATATTGCCGCTGGGCGTGGTGCCGAGCTTCGGACCTGTCGGGGAGGTGCCAACCCTGCCGGGAGGGCCGACCACCAGCTCAAACGGCGTCGTAGCGTCAGTCAGGTTGAACAGCGTGGTCGATGACTGCGGAGAGGTCGACGTTGCCGTGAACGCGGTGCCGCTGAACAGCACCGTGCCGTTCGGCGGATTGCCGACGTCTGAGCGCGGGATCCGAATCGTGATCACGCCGGTGGCGCCATCGAACGACGCCTGCGAAGCGCTCAGCTTATGGGCCTGAGGGAAGGTCATGAACTTCGTGTGCTCGGCGGCATTGGGCGGCGGAATCGAGGCCGTCTCGCCGTCGAAGAAGCTCGGGGTGCCATTCCCGCCTGCGCCCTGGTTGTTGTCCATGCCGACGAAGTAGATGTGGCCGTTTCCGGTCGCTCCAGGCGTGATCTCCGTCCAGCGCACGATCCAGCTCGCGTCCGGCCCGCCGACGCTCGGCGACGCTGCCAGGCTTGCCAGGCTCTTGAGGCGGATTGTGGCCACGAGCGTGTTGCTGGGCCCGTTGGCCAACGATGCGCCGAGCAGGTCCAGGTTGTCGCCGGTCGGCGTCCGCGTCCCGTTGGCGGAGAGGTCCGCGTCGCCCGCTGGGTCGATGACCGAGCCCATCACGCGTGAGGGACCGCTGCCCACGCCGACGCTTCCGACCGACGCGAACAGGCTCGGGCCGCTGATCTGGCGGCTGATGACCTCGGGACCGGCGTCCTCGCCGGCGTTCGTGTTGCCGGACGTATCGAACACGTAGGAGACGACCGCGGCGCCCTGCGCGTCAGGGCTGACCTGGAGGAAGTCGCCCAGGCTGCGGTCACCGCCGGTGGCGCAACCGAGGCCGTTGGTGCAGATCTGACCATGCTTGACGAACCCCTCGCTGACATCGGTCGTCGTGTAGCCCGGCGTCCGGGAGTGCGCGTTGAGGCTCTGCCCAAGCTGCACAGACCACTCTGCGTTCTTGAAGCTCCCCGCACCGAACAGGTTGCACGTCCCCGACCCGCTCGGGCAGGTGCCAAGCTCGCTGGTCGTGGCGGTGTGGTACCAGGCCACGTCGACGCGGCCGTCGCTGCCGGCCGCGATCCATGGGAAGGTGTTCGTGCCGGCGCTCGCGCCGGCACCGGTGATCGCCTGCGGCGCCGACCAGGTCAGGCTCGCGGGATTGGCTCCCGCCGGTTGCAATGAGTGCACGACGTAAATCTGCTCGGGCGCAGTCAGCGCGCCGAAGTCAGGGTCGGAGCTGGTCGCGTGGTCCACCGGACCAGCGGTGAAAGTCACATATAAGAAGCCGGCCGAGTCTCTGGCGATGCTGGCGAAGTTCTCACCTGCCAGCTCCTCCGGATTGCCCGCAGAATCCACGCAACTCAGGTCGGGACAGAGCGCCGCGTCGAGGTTTGGGCTCTCCGTCCACGTCCCCGTTGTCGGAGTGCCTGGTGTGATCTTGCCCTCCGAGACCTGCACCCCGACTGCCGAGCCGGCACTGTTGCCATTGATCGTCGTATGCGCGATGTAGACGTTGCCGGTACTCGGGTCCACGACCTGGTTTCCGGAGATTCCTTCGTTGTCGGTGACGCAGTTGACGGCGAGGCCGGCGCAGGTGCTGGTGAGCCCCCCGGTGCTGACAACCGGCTGGAATGTCGTCCCGTCGTGGGAGACCGTCTCGACGAGCTGGTTGCCGCCGTTCGGCAGCGCCGTGTCCACAGCGTCGTAGTCCTGATACAGCGTGAGGTTTCCGGCCCCGGCGCTTCCCGTGCCAGCGAACCACATCCGGTCGTCCGGGGTGTTGTCAGCGCCCGCACAGTTGGTATTCCACGCCGCGCCGCCGTCAGTGCTCATGCTGTTCGTGATGTTCGTAAGACCCTGGAGGTCTGAGAAATACAGCGCGTTCTGAGCGTCCAGGAACAGGTCGGTGTCACCCCCGCCCACGCAGGTGGCCGGCTTGCCGGGCCCGACCGTGCCGGGGGTGAACTGGTAAGAGTTGCCGCCGTCGCGCGAGGACCACACGAAGCTTTGGGTCGTGGAGAACCCGAACGGCACGCTGGTGTACACGTTGCCGTTGGTGTCGATCTTGACGTCGGGCTCGAAGCCGGGCCGCTGCTGGTCGACGACCACGGCGTGCGAGAAACCGATAGCCGGGGCTGGCGCTGCCGGCGCCGTCGCGCCCGTCGATGCAAACACCGCGACCACCGCCGCACCAACACAGAGCGCAGTTGCCGCCATCCGCCGGTAGCGCATCCCGCGCGCGACTGAACACCTCATCCCACCGCTCCTCTCCGTCGACGGATGCAGCGTAATGACGCCCTCACGCTCGCGCGCCGGTTCCCGCGCCGGCGGTCGGTGACCGCGCTTTGACCCACGGGGGCACCTGTCGCAGACAATGTCACACCGCTGGAGGAGCGGTGTGGTCAATGTATAACCGTGGACCGATTGGGGGCAGTTAGGCGAGCCTCGCGCTCATCGACCACGCGGCGCCGGCGCCTGGGGCGCTAGCCCACCGGCGTCCGCAGCAACGCGGCGATGTCGTCGGCGATCGCGTCCGCGTCGCCTAGCTCATCATCGCGGTGCGTGGTCCGGAGCGCGATCACCACCGCGCCGGCGGCGCGTCCCGCGAGGATGCCCGCCGGGGCGTCCTCGATCACGACGCAGCGCGCGGGGTCGAGCCCGAGCCGCCGGGCGGCGATCCGAAAGCACGTCGGATCTGGCTTGCCGCGCTCGAGGCCGTCCGACGAGACCATCACGTCGGGGATCTCCAGCCCGGCGACCTGTAGCCGGACGGACGCAAGCGCCGTCGAGCACGACGTGACGATCGCCAGCGGAAGATCGCTCGACAGCAACTGCGCCGCTCCGGGCAGCGCGACGACTCCGGCCGTGTCCTCGATCTCCGCCGCCTCGATCGCGCTTGCCTCGGCCTCGAGGTCGGCGTCCGGCGTCAGCGCTCGCACCGTCTCGCGCGACGGCCGGCCATGCGCGAATCGCTCGACGTCATCGGGATCGAGTCCGTGGCGCTGCGCGAATGCTTCCCACACGCGCCGCACCGGAGCGGTCGAGTCCACCAGGGTTCCGTCGAGATCAACCAGCACCGCGTCCGCCGCGGCAAGCATCAACGCCGCGCTCACGTGCTGAGCCCCGGCTGCACCGCACCGCTGCGACGATGCCGAACGGGTGGCGCCGCACTTGGCGCGAGCAGCATCACCAGCGCCCCGGCGAGCACCAGCAGCGAGCAGGCCAGGCGCAGCGAGGTCAGCTGCGCGACGCCGCCGATCAACGGCGGCCCCGCCATGAAGCCGAGGTATCCAAGCGAGCTGACCGCGGCCAGCGCGGGTCCAGTCGGCACGCCCGGCTCGTCGGCGCCGGCGCGAAACAGCGTCGGCACGACCCCGGCCAGGCCAAGACCTAGCGCCGCGAACCCGACGAGCGCCGATCCGACCGTGCCGATCGCCAGCCCCGTAGCGAACCCGACCGCGGCAAGCGCGCCAGACCGCCGCAAGAGGCCGACCGAGCCCCAGCGCTTCCACAATGGGTCGGCGATCAGCCGTCCGCTCGCCATCGCGATGCTGAACACCGCGTATGTGATCGCCCCGAACGCGGCGGTGCCGGCTAGCTCGTCGCGGACGAGCTTGGCGCTCCAGTCCGACGACCCGCCCTCGGCCATCAGGCAGAAGAAGCACGCTACGCCCAGCAGCGCGAGCCGGGAGGGTAGTCGCCGCAAGGTCAACGCCGGAGCGTGGGCGTCGACGTCCTCATCGTCTCGCAGCAGGGGCCTGATCGCCAGCAGGCCGGGGATGCCGAACAGCAAAGCCGCGAATGCCAGCTGCGGCAGTGGTGCGACTGAAAGAGCCGCGGCCACCGCGCCGAGCGCGGCACCTGCGAATCCCCCGAATGAGAACGCCGCGTGCAGCGAAGACAAGATCGGCCGCCCCATGCGCCGCTCGATCGCGACGCCCTGGGCGTTCATCGCGAGATCCATGGTCGAGCTGCACAACCCCACGGCGAACAGGCCGACGGCCAGCGCCGGGACGCTGCGGGCGAGCCCGGGCAGCAGCTCGGCCGCCATCAACGCAGCAACGGAGAACAGGCAGAAGGTCCGGCTGGAGCGCCCCGGCAGCAGCCGACCGACGATCGGTATCGCGATGATCGCCGCGACCGCAGGCGCCAGCAGCGCGAGACCAAGAGCGCCGGTGGTCGCACCGACGCGATCGGACAGCGCCGGGATGCGGGATGCCCACGAGGCAAACAGCGCGCCGTTGATGAAGAACACGACGGTGACGCCTGCCCGCGGGCTCACGCGCGCAGCACCTCGATGCCGAGAGCCAGATAGGGCGCCACAGCGGGGTCGTCGACGTCGGCATCAGTGACCAGTCGGGTGACCGCGCTCATCGGCGCGACGACCACCGGCATCGCCGTGCCGAGCTTGTCGTGGTCGGCGAGCGCCACGACCTCGGCGGCGCCCTCGATCATCGCCGCCTTGACGTGGCGCTCCTCGAGGTCCTCGGTGGTCACGCCGATTTCCGGATGCAACCCGCAGACGCCCAGGAACACCACGTCGGCGCGGACTACTCGGAGCGCTTCGACCGCGGCCGCCCCAACCGTGACGAGCGCCTTGGGTCGAAGCGTCCCGCCGACGATCGTCACCTCGAGACCAGGGTGGTCGGCGAGCGCCAGCGCGATCGGCGGGCTCGTCGTGATCACGTGCGCGCGGAGGTCATCGCGCAACGCCCGCGCGACCTCGAGCGTGGTGGTCCCGCCGTCGAGCACGACGATCTGGTCGTCGTGCACGCATTCCGCGGCGCGGCGCGCGATCGATGCCTTGGCCTCGGGAGCCCGGCGGGCGCGCGCCGCAAACGGCGACGCGTCGCCGTGGCGTGGCAGCGCACCTCCGTGGACACGGCGCAGCAGGCCGGCCTCGTCGAGCTCGCGTAAATCGCGGCGGATCGTGTCGACCGACACTCCCAACTCGTCGGTCAGGTCGGCCGCAAGCACGCGGCCATGGTTGCGGATGCGGTCGAGAATCAGAGATCGGCGCTCATCCGTCAGCACCTGCATGATATTACACGTTTATGCATGTTCGTGCATGAACATGCAGTGCGCTTGCCCGGATCCCCGGAGGCTGTGGGGGCTTCAGCCCGGGTGGGCACTACTCTTGTGACCGATCATGCGGGGCACGGTCAGGCGGTAGCGTCGATGGCTGCGAACAACGGTGAGGAGACCGTCTCCGCGAGGAGGCCGGACGGCCGCGGCTGGCCCTACCGTGCTGTGGTCGCCGTGGGCGTCGTCGGGCTGCTGGTGACCGTCGGGCTGATCGTGGTGTCGACGATCCTGTACCACAACAACGAGAACCGGCTGCTGAAGCTGCGAACTCGCGACATCGGCTCGGTCTTGACGGCGGCGGTCCCGAGCGTCCTGACATCAGTCGGGTCGACGGCGACCTTCGCCGAGGCCACCAACGGCAACGCCGGCAAGTTCGACAAATTCGCGGGACAGTACGTGGGCCAAGGCAGCGGCCGTCCGTTCGCGTCGATGTCGCTGTGGCGAGTGGACAACCCGGCGGGCGGCCCCACCACCGTGGTTGGCGCCCAGCCCAAGCTTGCGGCGACGATGGATAAGGCGCCGGCGTTGTTTGCCCGCGCAGCGGCCACCCACAAGCTGACTGTGCTCGGCCTGCTCGATGGCCCGGCCCCGCGAATCGGCTACGCGTTCGTCGAGCCCGGCACGAACGGCCCCTACGCGGTCTACGCCGAGAGCGCGCTTCCGGCCAAACGCTACTCGGCCCCGCAGACCGATTCCTCGTTCACCGACATCAACTACGCCCTGTATCTCGGCAAGGACCCGACCGCCAAGACGCTTCTGATCACCAGCGCGCCGCGCGTGCCCCTCCCCGGGCATCGGGCGGTGGTCACGATCCCGTTCGGCGACACGTTCCTGACGGTGCGCGCGACCCGCCGGTCATCGCTCGCCGGATCGCTTCCGCGCGACCTGCCGTGGCTGATCGGGATCGTGGGCGTGCTGTTGACGATCGGGGCAGCGGCGCTGACGATCCGACTGATCCAGCGGCGCCGCCGGACCGAGCAGCTGGCCGATCGCCTCGAGCAGGTGGCCGACGAGAACCGGCGGCTGTACGCCGAGCAGCGCAGCATCGCGCAGACGCTTCAGCACGCGCTGTTGCCGGCGGAGCTGCCTCAGTTGCACGGGCTCCAGACCAGCGCGCGCTACGAGGCGGGCGTGGAGGGGGTCGACATCGGCGGCGATTGGTACGACGCGATTGCGGTTGACGACAAGCGGCTGCTGCTGGTCGTCGGCGACGTCTCGGGTCGAGGCCTGCGAGCAGCCACGACGATGGCGGCATTGCGTTACGGGATCCATGCCTACGCAGCTCAGGGCGACAAGCCGGCGACGATCCTCACGAAGCTCAACGCGCTCGTGAGCGTGAAGTCCTCCGGCCAACTGGCGACGGTGCTCTGCGTAATGGTCGACCCCGACGCACGCGAGCTGACGCTGACCAGCGCGGGCCATCTGCCGCCCCTGCTGATCAGCGACGGTCGCGGCGAGTTCGTAAAAACCGATGTCGGCCTGCCGATCGGCGTGGACCGCCATGCGTCGTATACGTCGACCACCGTGACGGTGGCTCCCGGCGCCACGTTGCTGGCGTTCACCGACGGCCTCGTGGAGCGGCGAGGCGAGAGCATCGACGTCGGCCTTGGGCGGCTTCGCGAGCACGCCACGTCTAACCACGCCACACTTGACGAGCTGCTTACGCGAGTTGTAAGCAATCTTCGAGAAGATGGTTCAGACGATGACACTGCGATCGCCGGGATCAGATGGCTGAGCTGAACGCCAACGGGGCGACGCTGACGTTCGAGCTTGCGTCGTCCGGCGACGGCTCCGCACTGGTTAAGGTCGCCGGGGAGCTCGACATCACGACGATCGAGGACCTCGAGGAGGCCGTCCAGCCGGTCATCGCGCGCGACCCCAAGCGACTGGTGATCGATGTCAGCTCGCTGCGGTTTGCGGACAGCTCCGCGATCGCGCTGTGGGTCAAGTGGTCGACGGCCGTGCCCGAGCTCGAGATCCGCGATCCGCAACCGTTGTTGCGGCGCGTGATCGACTCGATGGGACTGGCACAGACACTTCGGGTGACGCCGTGAGGCAGACGCGAAGCTTTCCCGAGCAGCCCCAGTCCGTGACCGCGGCAAGACGGTTTGCGACCGACGCGCTGAGAGACGTGTCCCCGGAGATCACGGCCACCGTCGAGCTGCTCGTCTCCGAGCTTGCCACGAACTGCATCCGTCACACCGACAGCTCGTTCGACTTGACGATCATCCAGGCCGGCCCCGAGATCCGCGTCGAAGCCACCGACTACGACGCCGGGAAGCCGACGATGCGCTCGCCCGAGCCAACCGAGCCCAGCGGGCGCGGACTTCGCATCGTCGACGCTCTCGCCGCCGCATGGGGAGTCGAGCACCGCTCGGCGCAGGGCAAGACGGTGTGGTTCACGGTGGCCGTCCCCGTTCCCGAACGCGCTCCCCAGTTCGCACGCTGACCGTTTAGAGAGTCGAGAGCGTATGATGCTTGCGCCCTCAACTTACGACGCAGAATGGAGCCGCGATGGCAAAGACGATTTACACGGCGGAGGCAAACGTCACCGGCGGGCGAGCGGAAGGTCACGGAGCGACGACCGACGGAGCGCTCGACGTCCAGCTGCGAACACCAAAGGAGATGGACGGCCCTGGCGGTGGGACCAATCCCGAGCAGCTGTTCGCCGTCGGATACGCCGCGTGCTTTGAAGGCGCGCTTGGCGTCGTGGGCCGGCGCGAGCGCGCCGAGGTTGGCGACGTCTCGATCGACAGCCGGGTGAGCCTGATCACGACCGAGGACCGGGGGTTCACGATCGCGGTCGAGCTCGGAGTGACGCTGCCCCAGGTGAGCGATCCGGAGCAGGCCGCGAAGATCGTCGCCGCGGCCCACAAGGTGTGCCCGTACTCGAACGCGACCCGCGGCAACATCGACGTCAAGCTGACCGCCAACGGGCAGGAGGTTGCGGTGCCGGCCGCTTGACCGGCGGTTAGACGAGCGGGGAGAATCGATGGCCGCGATGAAGGCGGTCGTGTGCACACGTGCCGAACTCGACGTCGTCGAGTGGCCCGAGCCGGTGCCGGGTCAGGGGCAGGTGCGCCTGCAGGTACTGCGCTGCGGGATCTGCGGGTCGGACCTTCACGCCCGCCACGGAACCGATCAGTGGGCCGAGCTCGCCGTGCGCGTCGGGTACGACCGGTTCGCCCGCTCCGAGCAACCGATCGTGTTCGGGCACGAGTTCTGTGGCGAGATCGCAGAGCATGGACCCGGCTGCCGCAAGACGTCCGCGAGCGGCACGCGGGTGGTCGCGCTCCCGCTCCTGCGGGGCACCCGCGGGGTCGACATGGTCGGCCTATCGGTTGAGGCCCCGGGTGCCTATGCCGAGCAGATGCTCGTACAGGAGTCGCTGATGATGCCGGTGCCCAACGGTCTGGCGACCGACGTTGCGGCGCTCACCGAGCCGATGGCGGTGGGCTGGCACGCGGTGCGCCGGGCGGACGTCGGCAAGCGGACGGTCGCGATCGTGATCGGCTGTGGGCCGGTCGGCCTGTCGGTGATCCTGCTGCTGAAGGCGAAGGGCGTCCGGAACGTCGTGGCGAGCGACTACTCGCCGGGTCGCCGCGCGCTGGCGACCGCGTGCGGCGCCGATGTGGTGATCGACCCGGCCGTCAGCTCACCGTTCACCGCCGTGAACCGGCGCGGGCATCTGAACGACATCCCTTCGGCGCTCGACTTGGCGGTCGACACCAAGGAGAAGCTCGAGCGGCTTCCCGTCGGGTGGTGGCACATGTGGCGGCTCGGCGAGGCGCTCGGCGCCGCGCCGAAGCACCCCGTGATCTTCGAGTGCGTGGGCGTGCCCGGCGTGATCGAGGGCATCATCGAGGGCGCGCCGATGTTCTCGCGGATCGTGGTTGTCGGCGTCGTGGTCGGCACCGATCAGATCACGCCGGCGATGGCGATCAACAAGGAGATCGATCTCCGCTTCGCCTTCGCGTACTCGCCGCTGGAGTTCCGCGACACCTTGCACATGCTGGCCGACGGCAGCCTCGATCCGACGCCGCTGATCACTGGCAAGGTGGGGCTCGACGGCGTCGAGAACGCGTTTGCCGCACTTGGCAATCCCGAGACCCACGCCAAGATCCTGATCGATCCGAGCAGCACCGCAACCGAGCCCGGTTCCTAGTACACGTGGCCAGAAATTCTGGTCGGGATTGGCGAGTGGCTGGGCGCGACTGAGGCCGGGCGTGGGATGAGTCGATGCCGAAGCATCGGCGATTCCCGCGCGTGGACTCAGGCGCGTCCGGACGCCGCCAAGACGATCAGAATTTGGGGACGCGTGTACTAGCGGCGCGCGTAGTGCAGATAGTGCACTCCGCCGCCGAAGGTCCGCGTCTCGAGCAACTCGAGGTCGATCGGCCGCTCTAGCGCGGGGAAGTACGGCGTGCCGCCGCCGAGCACAACCGGGCTGACGAACAGCCGGTAGTCGTCGATCAGGTTGCGCTCGATCAACTCGGACGCAAGGCCGGCACCGCCCACCGCCAGATCGCCGCCGGGCTCCTCCTTCAGGCGCGCGAGCTCGCTGGCGAGGTCCGCTGACGACAGCCGGGTGTTGCCCTCCACCCGATCGAGGGTGCTGGAGAACACGACCTTGGGCAGCGCCTGCCAGATGCGTGCGAAGTCGAGCGTGACTTCCGACGCCGACGGGTCCTGGTCAGCCGTCTCCCAGTAGACCATCGTCTCGTACAGGCGGCGGCCCAGGAGATGAGCCCCGAGTTCGCGGACCTCGTCGTTGTGGAAGCGGTGCAGCTCCTCGTCGGGAGCAGACCAGCCGATGTCGCCGCCGGGTGCCGCGATGAACCCGTCCAGCGACACCGTCATCGAGTAGATCAGCTTGCGCATTAGCCTCCTCCGCCCCGCTTATCCGCGACGCGCTCGTGCCCGCTCGCCCGGCGACCCCGGTGCGCCCTCGGGATCCATCAGGCCGCGCAGCTCCGCTGTCACGCGCCGCAATATCCGCGACACCTGCATCTGCGACACGCCGACTTGCTCGGCGATCTCGCTCTGCGTGAGCTCGTCGCGAAAGCGCAGCATGAACACCCGGCGGTCGAGCATCGGCAGCCGCCTGACCGCGTCGGCAAGGCTGGCCGAAGCGACGATCGCCGCGTACCCGTCGTCCTCTACGCCGATCGTCTCGTGTCGAGTGGCGGATTCGTCTCCGGCATCGGCGTCCACCGGGACGTCGAGCGAGGTGGCGTGGCGGGCGGCGAGCGCCTCGAGCGCTTCGAGGACCTGCTCGGTCCCGACCCCAAGGTGGTCGGCGATCTCGTCCACCGTCGGTGAGCGCCCGGTCTTCGAGCCGAGCATCGTTGTCGCGTCCTGCACGCGCAGCGCGAGCTCGAGCGTCCCTCGCGGGACGTGCAGCGACCAACCCTTGTCTCGGAAGTGGCGTTTGAGCTCGCCGACGATCGTCGGGACCGCGAACGACGAGAACGCGATGCCCCGATCGGGATCGAACCGGTCGATCGCCTTGACTAGGCCCAGCGATGCCACCTGAAAGAGGTCGTCGAACGGCTCGTTGGCTCGCGCGTAGCGTCCGGCAAGCTTTCGGGCGAGGGCCAGGTGACGCTGAACGAGTTCCTCGCGCGCGCCACGATCACGATCGGAGTGCCACTGCCTGAACAGGGCCTGGTCGTCGACACGCTCGAGCGACGAGCGGCTCTTGTCGGGTCCGGGAAGCGATGTCGTCAAAACAACGTCCTGTCGTCGTGCGGCGGCGCAACCTTTTGTTCGCCGGCTGCTTGCCCTCGACGCAGATCGCGCTCAACCGCCGGCATCCACATCATCTCACGCAAGACAACTGCACCATGGCGTTCATGAGGCGACGACCCCGCCGGCCCGGGAGCGGGGGTCGGATGCGGCCGACAAAAGGCCGTCTGCGCTCGCGCGGATCAGCTGGGCGTGGCCAAAGCAAGGATCGCGCGCCGGCATCTCGGCGACGTCATAGCCTCGGCGGCGGAGCCCACTGGCCCAGCCGCCCGGCGCTCCGTGCTCGATCGTGACGGTCGGCGGACCCTCGTGGTTCCACACGTGAAACGGAGAGACCCCATCGCGAGTCAGGACCCAGCGCGGCGCCTCCATCGCGTCTTCCGTTCGCTGACCAGCGGCAAGGGCCCTGGCCAACAGCTGCAGTGAGATCTGCGGCTGGGCATCCCCGCCCATCGTTCCCAAGACGGCCTCGAACCTGAGGTCGTCGTCGGTGACCGCCAGCGGTGTCAGCGTGTGCGGAGGTTTCCGGCGGGGACCGTACTCGGCGGGATGTCCTGGAACCAGCGAGAAGCCGAGCCCCCGGTTGTGCAGAAAGATCTGGTGGTCCGCCAGCGTCAGGTGCGAACCGAAGCCCGCCCCGTTGGAGGTGATCAGCGAGACGCCCGTGCGGTCGCGATCGACTGCGCAGATGCAGGTGGTACCGCCGCCGCGGTAGACGTCGGCGAGGCCTTCGCTTGCGTGCTCCCCGAGCGCCGACGCGCGGGGCCCAAGTCGTGCCGGCGCCAGCAGACCGGGGCCGTCCGCGTCCTCGTGCAGCACATCGATCCGGTCAAACGCGGCCAACCGCGCCGCCTCGACGAGCAGGAACGCCCAGCGCTCGTCGTCCGGGTCCTCGGGCAGGCCCACCTGGTCGGCGATCCATGCGCTCGACAGCGCGAGATATCCCTGGGAGTTCGGCGGCGCTGTCCAGAGCCTGCGACCAAAGGCGCGGATCTCGAGCGGCTCGACCCAGTCCGCGTTTGCAACCGACATGTCCTCGTGGCTGAACTCTCCTGCGCCGGTCTGCAGCAGGGCGCGCCCGACGCTTCCGTCATAGAAGCCCGCGCGGCCGGCGCCGGCGACGGCCGCCAAGACATCGGCCAGGCGCGGAAGGCGCAGCCGGCGGCCGGCGCGCAGGCCGTCGCGGTGCCCGAACATGGCCTCGCGCTGGTCCGCGGGCAGCGCGAGCGACTTTTCGGCGAGCGACGACGACACCGGAAAGCCCGCGTCGGCGAGCCGGTGCGCGGGCGCCAGCAGCTCGTCGAGCTCCCTGGTCGCGAACCGCGTGTGCAAGCCGATTAGGCCGTCGACGAAGCCGGGCACGGTCACGGCGCGGACATCGTCCTTGAACGGCATCTCGCGAAATCCGTCCGCTCGCAGCCGCTCCGGATCCGCCCCAGACCCCGAGCGACCCGACGCGTTCAACGCGGCCGGGACCTCCCCGGTTGGGGCCACCACCGCGAACAGATCCCCTCCCATGCCGCACGCCTCCGGCGCCACGACGGCCATCACCCCGGCCGCCGCGATCACGGCGTCCACTGCATTGGCGCCTCGCTGCATGATCCCCGCCCCCGCCGAGGCGGCGAGGTGATTGGCGGCCGCGACGGCGCCATCGGTCGCATACCGCGTGAGCATCGAGGGGGCAGGAGTCTAACCCCGGTGGCCGGGCTCAGCGTTGCAGCTCGAGGATCTGCGCGAACCGGTTGGTGACTTCCTGGGCGAGCCTGCGGGTCGGCTCTTCCTCGACCTCGTGGTGGGCCGCAACCGCAGCCGGCGCGGGGCGGTCGAGCTCCTCGAGGAACGCCTCGACGACGACGGGGTCGAACTGGTGGCCGGCTTCCTCGAGCAGCACCGCGCGCGCCTCTTCGTCGCTGCGCGCCGGGCGATAGCAGCGCTCGCCGGTGATCGCCTCGTACGCGTCGCACACGGCGACGATCCGCGCGGCAAGCGGAATGTCCTCACCGCTCAAGCCGTCCGGATAGCCACGTCCATCCCAACGCTCGTGGCTGGCGCGAACGATCTTTGCCACTGGACGCAGTGCCGGCGCCGCGCTGAGGATGCGCTCGCCCAGGATTGTGTGCTGGTGGATGAACTCCCACTCGCCGGCGTCGAGCACGCCCGGCTTCTCGAGGATCGCGTCGGGAATTCCCACCTTGCCGATGTCGTGAAGCTCGGCTGCCCGCCCCAGCTCGTCGAGCTGCTCGGTGTTCATGCCCAACCTGCGGCCCATTGACACCGCCAACCGGGCGACGCCGGTCGAATGCTCCCGTAGCCCCGGCTGCTTGGCGTGCATGATCCGGACCAGGACGTCGCGGGTCTGCTCCTTGGCCGATGATGCGCGGGCCCGCTTTCGCTCGTACATCCGCTCGTCGGCAAGCTGGAGCGCGTAATCGGGGGTCGTCGCTTCATGCGGCAGCAGGACCGCACCGCAGGAGGCGTTGATCGAGAACGTCTCGCCATGTTCGCGCAGGGCGTCGGCCGCCACCGCGACGTGGCGCTCCAGGTCGTCCAAACTCGTGGGCAGCAGCGCGCAGAACTCGTCGCCGCCGAGCCTGTAAGCGCTGCCGCGCGGCGCCACCGCAGCCGCGAGCTTGTTGCCCAGACGGGTCAGTAGCGCGTCGCCGGCAGGGTGTCCGAACGTGTCGTTGTAGGACTTGAAGCCGTCGAGGTCGAAGAGCATGAGGACGAGGGTGGCTTCGGGCGACTCGGGGACCTCGACGAGCCGCTCGCTGAGCTCGGACGCAAGCCGGCGGCGGTTGCCCAGGCCCGTCAGTGCGTCGGTCAGCGCCTGCTCGCGAAGAACCTCATGAGCAAGGATCTCGGCGACCGCGGTGTGGGCGCGGTCCACCAGGCCGACCAGCAGCTCCTGCTCGTCGATGCGGAACTCGCGATCGCGCCGGGCAACCGTCAGCGCCCCGCGGCCGGAGCCTCCCTCGCCGGTGGCTGCAAGCGGGACCGCCAGGGCCCAGATTCCCTCGCGCTGCACCTGCCGCGGACCGCCGGAGCGCTGCGCCGCTCGAGCGGCGGCCTGCAGCAGCGGGGCAAGCGTTTGGTCTCCCGCCGTCTCGACCAGCGACGACCGATCGCCCACGTCTAGCGTGAACTGGCCGCCGTCCGCGTCCAGCGCCTCGACCGAACCGTGCAGGACGATGCCCGACAGCACCGGGAGGTCGAGTTTTGCCGCAAATGCGTCTCCGAGTCGCTGGACGGCGCCCTGCAGGCGCGTGCGCTCGCGCGCCACAAGCTCCAGCCGGTGCTGGGCCTGGGCGATCCGCGCGCTGCGGTCGCGCTCGAGCAGTACCAGCAGCGCGCTAATCGGCAGCATCATCAGAAGCAGAAGGTGGTTGTGGTGTGCGCCACGCCCCAGTAGGAGCCCGAGCGGCGCCACGCAGCCGTCGATCAGCCAGACGACGGCGACAACGCGCAGCTGCATCGTTGGCGTTACCGCCAGAGCGAAGGACTCGCGCAGTGTGGAGCTCGCGAGATCGAAGATGCACCCGGCCAGAAACGCGCCGAGGTAGACGGCGATGCTGTCGCCGACGCCATGGGGCGTGCCGGCCAGCATCAGCACCAACGCCGGGCCCACCGCGTGCCACGCATTTGGAATCGAGAACAGCACGTGGTCCACCGAAACCCGGCGCGCCGTCCAACGCGCGACGCTGCCTAGCACCAGCGCGGCGGCCGTGAGTAGGGGAACGGTCGACGGAGGCAGCAACAGCAGCATCGGGACGAGAATCACGTACGTCGGCACGACGTATCCCGCGCCGAGCGGGAACCTGACCGCGGTCGCCACCAGCGCGTAGAGCCCGACGAGCAGCAGGGCGAGCCAGGCATCGACCCGGTGCGCCGCGAGCGCCGGCGCGGCGAGCGGACCAGCGACTGCCAGGAACAGCACGGCTGCCGACCCCTCCACGACCAGCTCGCGCCGGCTGGCGCGCTGGGTGCGCGACTCCCAGGATTCCTCGAGCAGGCGCTCGACGGGATCGCTGGCGCGCGCGTCGTCTAGTTGGCTGTCTTGCATGTCGTGGATCTCGGGAAAGGTTTGAGTCAAAAGATCGGCAGAAGGGGCGGCGCCCGTAGCGAGCGCCGCCCCTTCTGGCCGCTACTTTGCGTAGGGATCGACGAAGACGTCGTCGATCGACCAGGCGCCACCCCTGGAATCAGCCGCGAACACGAAACGAACGTTCACGTTGAAATTGGGGGGCAGCACCTTGCCCAGCACCATTGACGGGGTCGCCGCCCAGGAGCTGTAGTTGTTGCCGGTGTACTGCGCCACCGGCAGCTGGATCAGACGCCCGCTCGAGAGCGTCGCCTGCACGTAGACGTGCAGGACGGTGCCCGGCGAGGCATCGGCGGAGTGGGCGAAGAAGCGCCACGATGGCGTCTTTGAGCTGACGCAGAACGTCGGCGAGGTAGCGCTTCCGCCCGGAGCGATGCTCAGCGACTTTGAATCGCCGGCCCCATCGACCTGCCACGGCTCGTTGCCGGGCGCGACGGACGCACTGTTGAGCGTCCAGCCCGACATGTCGCCCTCGAACGTTCCGCCGGTGACCGGCGTGTAGTTCGCGGTGTCGCCAAGAGCGGCGAACACCGTGGACGAGACCATGTCAGGACAGGTCGTGGGGGTCGCCGCGGCCGCTGGCTGCGCTGCAACTGCCAGCGCAAAGCAAGCCGCGACGAGCGCGAGTGCTCGCTTGTGCGGCCAGCTGGTCACGTACGGCAAGGGGACCTCCTTGTCCTTGACTTCTTGTTTGAAGATCGGCAGCTGGGCTATCTCGAGAGACCCTGGCTTTGCGTCCCCGCCTCACGACGGGTTTGCCATCGCCGACGCTGATGACTATCGGCATCGCCGAGTGCGTCCGGCATGGGACGAGTGTCCAGAGCGGCGTCTGGCCAAGCGTCCAGACTCGGTTCAGGCCAGCGCCTGGCGGAGGTCTGCGACCAGGTCGCCGGGGTCCTCGATGCCGCAGCTGAGCCGGACCAGATCCGGCGGCACCGCTGCCGATGAGCCTTCCACGGACTGATGGGTCATCGCCTGCGGCACCTCGATCAGCGACTCGACACCGCCCAGCGACTCGGCGAGCGTGAACAGACGGGTGCGCATCGCGATTCCGGTCGCGTCCGGATGGCGGAAGCTGACCATGCCGCTGAAGCCCGGCCAGGCGACGTCCTCGACACCGGGGGCTTCCTTCAGGAGGTCGACGATCGCCGCGGCGCTACGTGCGTGGGCGTCCATACGCACCTGCAGCGTCCGTAAGCCGCGGTGCACCAGAAAGCAATCGAACGGACCCGGAACGGCGCCGACGGCGTTCTGGACGAACCGCAGCCGCTCATACCACTCCTCGTTGCGCGCGATCGCCGCTCCACCCACGACGTCGGAGTGCCCACCCAGGTACTTGGTCGTGGAATGCGCGACGAAGTCGGCGCCGAGCTCGAGTGGACGCTGGTTGGCGGGGGTCGCGAACGTGTTGTCGACCGCCACCAGCGCGTGCTTGCGCCGCGCGACGACACCCTCGATGTCGACCACGCTGAGAAGCGGATTGGTGGGGCTCTCCACCCAGATCAGCCGGGTGTCGTCGGTCACGGCGCGCTCTACCGCGTCGAGGTCGGTCTGGTCGACGAGGTCGAACTCAAGGCCCCATCGGCTGAGCACCTTGTCGACCAGCCTGAAGGTGCCGCCGTAGAGGTCCGCCGGCATCACGACGTGCGAGCCGGCCTCGCACAGCACCGTGATCAGCGCGTGCTCGGCGGCCAGACCCGACGAGTACGCGACCGCAAGGCCGCCTTCCAGCTCGCCGAGCGCCTGCTCGAGCGCTGCGCGGGTGGGATTCGCCGAGCGCGCGTAGTCGTAGTCGCCGACGAAATCGCCGGGCGCGCGCTGCGTGTAGGTCGAGGTCTGGTGGATGGCCGGGATCACCGAGCCGAACGACGGGTCCGGGGTCAGACCCGCGTGCACGGCCCTCGTCGCGAAAGCGTCGCCTGGCCTATCGAAATCGCTCACGAAGCCAATGCTTCCAGCAAGTCGGCGCGCGTGACGAGTCCCTCGGCGCGACCGTCGCGGGTGACGAGCAGGGCCTGCTGGTCGCCCACGAGCAGCTCGATCGCGTCACGGACCGGGTCGTCCGCCGAGACCGCCGGGAACGGCGGCTCCATCACCTCCACGATCTCGGCGTCGAGCAGCCGGGGATCGTCGGCAGCGTGCTTGAGCAGGCCGCGCTCACCGATCGCGCCAACGACCGTCGCCGGGTCGTTCGCGCTTACGACCGGCAGCTGGGACACGCGGTGCTCGTGCAGCAGTGCGACGGCGTCCCGCACTCGGTAGTGCGTCTGCACCGTGACAAGCGAGGGGATCTCGCCCGCATCGCGCTTGCGGTCCAGCACGTCGCCGACCAGCAGCTTGGAGTCGCGGTCAAGGAACCCGTACTGCCGCATCCAGGCGTCGGAGTAGATCTTGGAGAGATACGAGCGGCCACCGTCGGGGAGGATCACGACGATCATTGCCTCGGGGTCCTCGACCTCCTCGGCGACCTGCAGCGCCGCGTGGAGCGCCAGGCCGCCCGAGCCGCCCGCGAGGATGCCTTCGAGGTGGGCAAGCCGGCGCGTCGTCATGAACGCGTCCCGGTCTGACACCGTCACCCAGCGGTCGACGACCGCCGGGTCGAACGTCTCGGGCCAGAAGTCCTCGCCGACCCCCTCGACCAGGTACGGGTGGACGTTGTCGGCTCCACCGGAGTAGATCGACCCCTCCGGGTCTGCGCCGATGACGACGAGCTCCGGGTTGCGCTCGCGCAGATAACGGGCTGTCCCGGTGATCGTCCCGCCGGTGCCCACGCCCGCCACCAGGTGCGTGATCTGCCCCGCGGTCTGGTCCCAGAGCTCGGGGCCCGTGGAGTCGTAATGAGCCTGCGGATTGGCCTGGTTGAAGTACTGGTTTGGCTGAAATGCGCCGGGTATCTCGTCCGTCAGACGGTCGGCCACCCGGTAGTAGGACTGCGGCGAGTCCGGCGGCACATCGGTCGGAGCGAGTACCACGTCGGCGCCATACGCGCGCAGCAGGTCGATCTTCTCGCGCGACATCTTGTCCGGCATCACCGCGATCACGCGGTAGCCCTTCAGGCGCGCCGCGATCGCCAGCCCGGTGCCGGTGTTGCCAGACGTCGGCTCGACGATCGTCCCGCCGGGGTGCAGCCGTCCGTCGCGTTCGGCCGCCTCGATCAGCGCAACGGCCACCCGGTCCTTGATCGAGCCGCCGGGGTTGAACGACTCGAGCTTGGCGATCAGCCGCGGCTGCAGTCCCGCGCCGATCCGCGACAGCTCGACCAACGGCGTGTCGCCGATCGTGTCGAGGATCGAAGCGCTGACAATAGGTGGTGTGGCTATCGATGTCATACAGGGAAGTCTGATGATTATGCAGCGGTACGGCAAGCGAACGCAGATTCTTCGATCATTTGCCAGATCATCAGATATTCTTCAGGTATGCCGCCGTCTCGCCGCTCTCAGCCGAACGATCCACTGAGCTCCGTCGACGCCGTCGACCGCGCGATTCTTGGGG
This sequence comes from Solirubrobacteraceae bacterium, assembly GCA_035693425.1. Taxonomy (GTDB): domain Bacteria; phylum Actinomycetota; class Thermoleophilia; order Solirubrobacterales; family Solirubrobacteraceae; genus Palsa-465. The sequence continues at coordinate 39,321 of DASSGR010000251.1, read as the reverse complement.
TGGTCGCCGAGGATGCGCGGATCACCAACCAGCGGCTTGCCGACCGGGTCGGCGTCGCGCCGTCTACGGCTCTGGCGCGATTGCGTTCGCTCCGATCCCGGGGCGTGATCCGGGGCTTTCACGCCGAAGTCGACCTTGCGGCCCTCGGGCGACCGCTGCAGGCCCTGATCGCTGTGCGGCTCGCGGTCCACGCGCGAGAGCAAATCGACGCGTTCACCGACGCGGTCCGGCATCTGCCCGGCGTGCTGATGGTGTTTCACCTCACGGGGGTGACCGACTACCTGGTGTGGGTCGCGGCCGCCGATGCCCAGGACCTCAGGGAGTTCGTGGTCGACCATCTCGCCACCCACCCCTCGGTATCCCACGCGGAGACCTCGCTCATCTATGAGCACCGCCGTGGGCCCGGGATCTGGGGCGCGGCGGATCCGGCATGAAGACGGCTGCGCGGGCATCCGGCCTGGGAACGACGATCTTCACCGAGATGAGCGCGCTCGCGCTGCAAACCGGCGCGATCAATCTTGGCCAGGGTTTCCCCGACACCGACGGGCCGCCGGAGGTGATCGAGGCCGCGGTCGCTGCATTACGAGGCGCACACAACCAGTACGCGCCGTTGCCGGGGGTCCCGCAGCTGCGTGAGGCGGTGCTCGAGCACCAGCGCCGGTACTACGGGCTCGAGCCCGAGGATCTGCTGATCACGTTCGGGGCGACCGAGGCGATCGCCGCGTCGCTGCTCGGGCTGTGCGACCCCGGCGACGACGTCGTCGTGCTCGAGCCCTACTACGACTCCTACGCCGCGTGCATCGAGTTCGCCGGCGCCCGGCGCCGTCCGGTGACGCTTGCTCCGCCGGACTTCGCGCTGCGGGAGGAGGCACTTCGTGCAGCGGTCGGCGCGCGCGCGCGAGTACTTCTCCTCAACTCGCCGCACAACCCGACGGGGCGGGTGCTCACGCGGGCCGAGCTGGAGATGGTTGCCGCCGTGTGCCTCGAGCACGATCTGATCTGCATAAGCGATGAGGTCTATGAGCATCTCGTGTTCGACGGCGAGCACACCCCGCCGTCAACGCTGCCGGGAATGGCCGACCGCACCCTGACGATCTCGAGCGTCGGCAAGACGTTCTCGTTCACCGGCTGGAAGATCGGGTGGTGCTCGGGACCGTCGCAGCTCGTCGCGGCCACGCGCGCGATCAAGCAGTACCTGACGTTCGCCGGCGGCACGCCGCTGCAGCATGCGGCCGCTGCCGCGCTATCGCTCCCACCGAGTGCGATCGAGACCCTGCGCGACGATCTCCGGCAGCGGCGCGACCAGCTGTGCGCGGGCCTCGACGCGGCCGGCCTGCGACCGCTGGTGCCGGCCGGCACGTACTTCGTCAACGCCGACGTCGGCGAGGACGCAATCGAGTTCTGCGCCTCGTTGCCCGAGCGCTGCGGCGTGGTGGCAATCCCGATGGTCGCCTTCTATGACCACAAGGACGCCGCGCCGACGTTCGTGCGGTTTGCCTTCTGCAAGCGCGGCGAGGTGATAGCCGAGGCCGCTCGTAGGCTCGCGAGCCTTAGGTAGCGCCTCCGTTTCGCGACGGCGGGTCTTCGAAAGCCATCGTCTCGCGAAGCTGGTCTGTGGCGCGGCGCAGGATGCGCGACACCTGCATTTGCGACACCCCGATCTCCTTCGCGATCTCGCTCTGGGTCATCCCGTGGCTGAGACGCAGCTCGAGCACCTCGCGGTCGGTTTTTCGCAAACGGCGTACTGCCCCGGCCAGGCTGCTGGACGCGTCGACAAGCGCGTAACCCTCGTCCTCGCGTCCAATCACGTCGTGCTGCGTCGCCGCCTCCTCCCCCAGGTCGGCTTCGAGCGGCGCGTCGAGCGAGGACGCATTGCGCGCCGTGATCGCCTCGAGCGCATCGAGGACCGATTCCGTGTCGAGCTGAAGGTGGTCGGCAATCTCGATGACGGTCGGAGAGCGCCCCGTCCGAGAGCTCAGCTGCTCCTCCGCCGCCTGCACTCGAAGCACGAGCTCCTGCAGCCCGCGGGGAAAATGGATCGATCGCCCCTTGTCGCGGAAGTGGCGCTTGAGCTCCCCGAGGATCGTCGGCAATGCGTAGGAGGAGAACGCCGCGCCTCGATCGGGGTCGTAGCGGTCTGCCGCCTTGACCAGGCCCAGGCTCGCCACTTGAAGGAGGTCCTCGAACGGCTCTTGTGTGCGCGCGTAGCGCGCGGCAAGCGTCCGGGCAAGGGGCATGTGACGCCGGACCAGCTCGTCACGGGCCGCCCGGTCGCCGTCCGACTGCCACCGCCGGGCGAGCTCTGAGACGTCTAGTCGGACTGGGGTTCGAGCACGAAGATCTCGAACGTCCGCGGCGGGTGGAACACGATCTGGCTGTGATAGGTCAACACGTTGCGGCCCACCAGCTCCGCCACCGCCGTCATCACCTTCGGCCCGACCGTCTCCTGAAAGCTCAACCGATAGCTCCGGACCAGGTCGTCCTTTCCGTCGGCCAGCAACGTCTCCTCGTTCCGGGTCAGGCCGCCCTCCATCGCCACGAACACGTAGTCGTCCAGGATCCACGCCTTCGCGGCCGTCGGGCCGCGGCCGTAGAACTGCTTCTTCATCCCCACCATCGCGTTCGCCAACGCTGTGCGGATCGACCCTCCCGGCTCCTGCGGCATCGTGCCGCCGCCCGCTTCCACCAGCTCGCGTGCCGAGCTCTTGGTCGAGTCTTCCCTGTGCTCGCTCATCTTGCTCCTCCACTGCGGGCTGCTCACGCAACTAAAACCTCCGGCATGGCGTGACACGTTTCAGAAGCGCGGCCCCACCCCCGCAAGGGTGTGGGATCGATCGTCTGATAGTCAGCCTGCCGGCGCGCCCCGCGGATCGCGCACAGCCTGCGTTAACAAGTTTAGTGCGCTTGACTCCACATGAACGTTGACTCCACATGAACGTGCGACCGCCGCGAACGACGGCCGCACGTGTGGGGTTCCAGCGGTTGGCTTAGCCGGTCGGGGTCGTCGGGATCGGGACCGTCGTGGTGGAGAGCGAGCAGAACAGATTGCCCAGCAGACCACCACCCTGAGTCGCAGTGACCGTGAGGTGGACCTTGTTGAGGTCCACGACCAGCCCCAGCAGGTTGAGGTGCAGCGGCCCTAGGATCAGATCCAGCACCGGACACGTGGCACCTGCTGCCGCCGTGGTGGCGTTCGGCCTGAGGTTTACGCCGAAGCGCAGCACCCGCTGGTTCGACCTGCGCTGCAGGTCGGCGGTCAGCTGCCGAGCCGCCCCTGCCCGTTGAGCCTTGGACAGCTTGGTGCTGGCCAGCGAGCAGAACAACGACCCAAGGATCCCCCCTCCGGGCTGTCCTTGCTTTATCCCCGTGATGGTCAGAACGACCTTTGCCAGATCGACGTTGAGGCCCAGCAGCGACAGGTGCAGCTGGTTCAGGGTGAGGTTCAGGATCTGGCAGCTCTTTCCGGCCGCTGCCGTGAACGCCACCCTGGAGTGCGTCGTCTGTGTCTGACCGGCGTTGTTGGTCAGCGTTGCCGTGACCAGTCCAACCCCGCGCAGCGTCCTGCCTGCGGCCGGGGTCATCTTCAGAACCTGTACGCCTACGGTCAGGCGGGCCGGCTTCGCGCTCGCCGGCGAGGCCTGGCTGCTCGAGACAGCCAGGGCAGCCACGATCCCGATCGCGGCTGCGGCCGAGAGCAATCCGAGTTGGATTCGCCTCGGCATGGACGGGATGCTTCCCCTCCTCATGGAGTCCTCCTTGTTGGGGTAGCGCCTCCCGCGCGTGAGGCGCCGCTACCCGCTCCACCACGGCCCAAAAACGGTGCGTCGACGGTCTGACCTGTTTAGTGGCTGCTGTCACCCCAGGGTGACGCACGCCGGTGTCAGCCGTTACCGGATGACCCTGTGCCGCGCAGCAGCCGGTAGGTCACCACGGCGGTCACGGCGCCCGCCGCCCCGGCCGCAACCAGCGCCCGAACCCGTCCCGGTACGTCGCCACGCGCTCTCTGCGCCACCGCCTGCCCGACGTTTCGAAGCGCTGCGTTCATCTCGCTGTCGCCGTTCGCTCCAGCATGCGCTGGATGCGGTCGAGCATCTGGCCGCTGGGGTACCAGCTCTCGTCGACCTTCTCGATCAGCATCGCCACGTACTCCGCCACCTGGTCGGACGTGGCCAGTGCGGCCTCGATGCGATCCATCAGCTGATGACTGGGATAGCGGTCGTTGCGAACGCGGTTCATCAGGACGTCGTAGTAGGCCTGCTGAATGGGTGGCATGACTTGCTCCTTTCCGTCCTACAAGAGATCTCCGAGCGGCCCCAGGTCCAGGTTGAGGTCCTTGTCCTCAAGGCCGAACACTTCCTTGAGCTCCTCCATTCGCTCCGACAGAGCGAGGAAAGTTCGCCCCAGCCGCTCGACCTCCTCGTCTGTGAGGCTGCCGCCCTCGATGCGCCGCAACGCTTGACGCTCCATGAGCTGGCGAAGCAACTCGATCACCGTAAGCACGAGCTGGGCCAGGCCCTTCTCGAGCCCCTCCGGATCGGCGTTCAGACGCCGCGGAAGCTCGGCTTCGACGTGCTCCAGACTCATGGCAGCACCGCCTCCGCAAAGCTGTATGGCGGCCACGGGCCGGTGCACACCAATTCGAGATCGCGCAGCTGCTGGTCCAGCCGTCGGAGCGACGTGGTGAAGTCCTCGACCAGTTCGCGGTCCACCAGGTAGGCGCACCGCATAGGCTGCTCGGGGCCGGCCGGGAGTTCGCACCGTGACGTTCGTGAAAGCTTGCCGAGCGGCATCAGGTCGCCTGCGACCTCACGTGCCCGGCTTCGCAGCTGCAGGCGGGCCCGCATGTAGCCGGTCCCGGTCTGGTGCTCGGGCTCGGGCGCCTGCTCCCACGTCGCGCGCACCGCCAGCTCGACCGCGCCGCGGGTGTACTCGAGCACTGTGAGGAGATGCTCACGCCTGGAGCGCAGCATCTCGACCACGGCCTCGTCGTCATCCATGACGCTGCCGAACCGCACCGGGACGATCGCGTGAGCCTGTGCGATCCGCTCCACGATCCGCTCGTAGTCCCAAAGGGTTTCGACCTCCGGTCGCAGCGCGGCACCTTCATGGTCACTGACGATTGCCATCAACGCATCGCTGCGTATGCCCCGCAGCGGCTGGTGTTGAAAGCCGTGACCTCCGACAGCCGAGTCGCCGCGTTGCGCAATCGCATAGACCAGCACGCTCACGTGCCCGCCACCTTGTCGTGGGATGCGAGCAGAATCGCCAGGTCCAGGTCGACCAGGTCGATGTCGGCGGCGGCCAGCGTGATGTGGCCGTGGACGACGACTCCACCCGCGAGCAGACGGTCGAGCAGATCGAGGAGCGTGACCTGCCCCGAGGCCCCACCGCGTGTCTCCGGCGAGGCATAGAGCGTCCGACCGGCGCTCACCAGGCCGCTCCGATCGTGCCCGGAACGAAGTTGTAAGCCGGCCAGGGACCGGTCAACTCGAGCTCGACTCCCAGCGGCGCGAACTCGGCTTCGAGCAGCTGCACCTCGGCGTGGAAGCGCTCTCGGTCGTCGTCGCCGACCAGATACACGCCGTTGAGCACCATGTCTCCGGCGTGGCCGCTGACCTCCGGTCGCTGTGGGGGCAGCACGTGGCCGTCGCCGGCCAGCGTGCAGAGGCGGTCATGGATCTCGGCGGCCACTTGTTCGAGCTGCTGCCGGGCATGCTCGCGTCGGTCGCGCTCGTCTCGTCGCCTGCGCATGTAGGCCGCACCGCGCGCGTCGTCGACGGCGTCCTCGTCCTGGCTCGCGGTGACAGCTGCCATGCGGCCGGCGTCGGCGAACGCCTTGACGCCCCACTCCGCCTTGCCGCGCAGGTGGTCGATCGCCTGGCAAAGCGCGTCGGCTTCACGGCGCAGCATTTCGCGAACGCCCGCTTCGGTTCGATACACGGTGCACATCCGCATGGGGACCACCGTGGCCTGCGCCCGGATCCGATCGAGGACGGTCTCGTGCGCGCGCGCGACCCGCTCCACCCAGTTCATGTCGCGCAGATGCTCGCGCAGCTGCGTCTCGCCGAACTCCCCCAGCTCAACCTCGCTGACGGCCGCGGCGACCGCTCCTTCGGTGAGGATCTGCACCAGCCGCGATGCGTCGACGCCAGGCAAAGGCTCCTCCGGCTGGTCCGCAGCATTGATGACCCCGTAGACGTACCAGGCCGGTCCGGTGTGCGGATCGGGATCGGCCGGGGGTGGCTGCGCCCGGGAGCTTTGTTGCGCCCGCCGCGGAGGCGCGAACTCCTGCTGGACCTGCTCGAGCATCGCGTGCTCCATCAGCTCCACCAGGGTCGCGCGTACGCGCGCGCGGGCCTCGGCGCGGGCCTCCACTACCAGTCCGTCGACGTCGAAAGCAGCGAGCTGATCGATCGCGGAGCGCAGATGCTCCAGGGGATCATCGCCGCTTGGCATTCCCGCCTCGGGACCGCGTCTTGGTTTGGCTCTCCTGCTGGGTCTCCGTCTGGGTCTCAGCGTTGCCGCTTCCCAGCATTCGTTCGAGCCGGCCCACCCGCTCGCCCAGTGACCGCTTTTCCTCGTCGCCGTCGGGGTCGACCGACAACGTGGGATCGGCCTCCCACCAGTTGATGCCCATCTCGCGCGCTCGATCCACGGACGCAACAAGCAGGCGGATCTTGATCGTCAACAGCTCGATGTCGAGCAGGTTGATCTGGATGTCGCCGGCGATCACGATGCCCTTGTCCAGGACGCGCTCGAGGATGTCGGCCAGGTTGGCGGGGCCCGGGGTCTGGGGCCGGAGATCAGCCCGGCCATAGGTCTGCGGAAGCCGACCACCGCTTGGATCAAGAGCCATCGCTACTCCTCGTCCGCCTGGTTTCTGTAGTACCGGCGCTCGCGCCGGGCTCCGGTCAGCTCCCCGCTCTTGTCGAGGCTGATCACGTATGCGCCGAGCACGTCGGTCGAGCGGGGGATCCGCTCGAGCTCTACGACCTCTACCGTCACCTTCCATCCCTTGCCGTCGTCGGGCTCGAGGCCCAGCACCGATTCCACTGGGCGTCCGAGCAGCTCTGCCGCCGAGTCGCGGGCGAGTTCAACTGCCTCGCGTCCGGACAGCTTGGTGTTGGAGCGGCGGGTGCCGGAGCCATTGGAGCTGCGGCTGCTGCTCGAGCTGCGGCTGCTGGAGCTGCGGCTGCTGCCAGAGCCGCGGCTGCTGCCAGAGGCGCGGCTGCTGCCGGAGCTGCCGCTGCCGGAGCTGCCGCTGTTGCTTCGCTTTCGGGTGCTACTCCGCTCAGCCATCGGCTAGCTCCTCGCCGGCGATCTCGTCGTGCATCTGGCTGACGGCCAGCCGCTGGAGCAGGATCTCTTCCTGGGCGCTGCGGTCTTCATCACTCAGCTTCCCATCTTCGTGGTCGAGTTCGAGTTGCAGAAGTTGTCGTCGGATATTTCCCTCGTCGTAGAGCTCGCGTTCGACCTCCTCGGCGACGCGCTCCGCGACCCACACAACCCCGCGCACGGGCGCGAGCGGCAGCGTGATCAGACCGGTGAACAGCCCCACTCAGGGACCTCTGCCGAGCTCTACGAACGAATGCGGCGCACGGGGGCCGGTGAGCTTGAAGCGGATCCGCCCGACCTGGTCGCGTGCGACCGCTTCCAGGACCTCGTCGAATTTCTCCAACCGCTCTCGGTCCACGAGGAACGACACGCTGAGCACGACGCGTTCGTGAGCCGGGGCTCCGACGTCCACCGCGAGGGTCTCTGGCGCAAGTACATCGATGATCGCCTGCGCGTCTCGCTCACGCTTGGCCTCGATCGCCTGGGCGACGAGCTCTCCCAATCGAATGCGCTCGTAGTACGCGGCGTCCTCGGAACGGCCGCGAACGGCTTCGCGCAGACGGGCGATCTCGGGGTCCTCGCTGACGACCTCCCGCAACACGACGTCCTCTTCGTACACGGCCCGGACGTTGACCTCGACTTTCCCCGCGAGGTCGGCGAGCTGGTTGCGGAGGTCCTCGCCGTGGCGCTCGAGAAGCTGGCGCCGGACATCGTCGGACCCGTCCATGACCACCCCGAAGCGCATCGGCAGAACGGTTCCCTGGGCCAGGGCCTGATCGAGTACCTCGGCGTGCATCAGGACTTCGTCGCGTCCCATCCGGACGTCGCCATCGGGCAGATCACTCACCAGCGCCGCGGCGCCGTCCCCGGCGACCATCGCAAGCGGCGCACCACCGATCCCGCGGGCCTTCGGCGCCCGCGCCGTTGATTCGACGATCCCGTAGACGTAAGTCGCCACGGCCGATCAGCTCGCCGAGCGGCTAGCGCCCGCGGCTCGAGGAGCGCGAGCGCGACCGCGAGGACGACCGCGGTTTGGAGCGCGAGCTGGAATCGCCGTCGTCATCGTTGTCGTCGTCTCCGCTGGACCCGAAGAGCGACTCCTTGGCGCCTTCGAGCACTCCCTTGGTCTTGCTCTGTGCGCCGTTCTGTGTCATGTCCTCGATCAGGTCCGGCAGTCCCTCGCTGCTGCTCTCGCCGATATCGAGCCGGTTGACCGCCTCGGCGAAGCGCAGGTAGGTGTCCACGCTGGCGATGACGATTCGCGCGTCGACCGTGAGCAACTCGATCCCTACGAGCGAGACCCGCAGGAAGATGTCGATTACCAGGCCCTTGTCCAGGAGCACGTCCAGCACGTCTGCCAGCCCGCTCGAACTCGAGCGAGTGACGTACCCAGAGCGCGGAAAGCGGTTCCCTGCCAATGCCGACATGTGAGCCTCCGTTTGTGTTACGAGCTTGAGACGGCCCTACCCGCTCGAGCCGTTCTGACCACTTTCTGTTTCGTACACGTCGGGGCTGATGAACTCGACGTGTGCTTTGAAGCGACGCAGATCCGCTTGAGCGCGACGTTGCGCCACGTGCGACGCCATGGTTAGCGCTTCAGCGGGGTTGGTGGGAAGCACATCCAGGTCGAGCTCGATCCGCGTTAACCGATCGCTGAGGCGATGAAACGTCACCAGCCCGGCGGTGTCAGTGCCTTGCACCGAGCGCCAGGCGAAGCTCTGCTCTTCGCGCTCGTCGACGATCTCTGCTTCCCAATCCGCCGAGCGCGGCCCCGCCACGTGACCGTACAACGAGTCGCCGTCCCGCTCGACGTCCTCGATGCGGTGCACGCCCTCGGGAATTGAGCCGAAGTCCATCCACTGTTCCCAGGCGACGTTCAGCGGCACGGCGACATCGACCGAGACCTGGATCGGCAGGCGCTTGCTCATGCCGGCCTCGACCGCGCTCCGCCCCGCCGACGCGGTACGGTCGGCTGCAAGCCTTATTGCAGCCGCAGCCGAGTGCAGGGACTTGCGCGCGATCGTCTTGGCGGCCTTGCCGGCGACCTTGCGGAAGACCTTCGATCCCGCGGAGCCGCCGTCGGGCGTAACCGCATCCTTCGCCTCGCGAACGGGGCTGCGGTTCTTGCTTGCGGCGGCGCCCCCGTTCTTCGATGTCTGTGGACGTGCGCGCCGGGCGGGGCTGCTGCGTTGCTTGGTAGCTGCGCTAGCCATGACGACCCTCAGGTGAGTGCGCGGGCGAGCTGCTCGGCCTTCTCGCGAACGTTGCGCACCTCTCCGGCGAGCTTGCCGAACTGCTTACCGGCCTCGCCGATCTGCTGACCGACGCCGCTGAGGTCGACCTTGGTCGGCATTTCGACACCGAGGACCTTGCGGTTGCGCGAGAGCGCGTTGCGACCGAGAAGGATCCCTCCGGCGATGCCTCCAGCGACGCCGATCGCGCCGGTCACGAGCGAGATTCCGACACCGGACTTGCCGTCGCGCTTGCCGTTCGATCCGGAGGACTGGCGTGCGGCGGGTGCGGTCGAGCCTTCGCTGCGACTGCGCGCGGCGCTCGCGCCTTGACGGGTGGTCTTCTGGCTGCTCGAGCCTGAGCTGTTCCCGCTCCCTGACCGCGAGCTCTTCGCGCTCTTCGATCGCGAGCTGTTGCCCGCGCGTGTCGCACCCGATGACCGGGAGCTGCCCGACGAGCGAGAGCTCTTGGCGGTTCTGGAACCGCCGGACGACTTTGAAGCACTCGTCGTCTTGCTTGCCGATCCGTTCGCGCTCTGCGCGCGCGACCGCGTCGACTTTGGCTTGCGCTGCGCCGCGCTTGCGGGCTTGGACGACGAGCGACCGGAAGTCCTTCCACGGCTCGTTGAGCCTCGTTCATTGACGGCGGACATATCCACCCCTCCTATTCGTTTCCCCCCGCTCGGAGCGTTCCGAAACGCACAGGAGCAGGTCTTATTCGAGGCCTACCCGCTGCGATCAGGCGGCGAACGACCTAAACGAATGTCTCAACAAGGGGCTTCATGTGCCTGGACGGATGTTCTAGAGACGTCAGAGCCGCAATATCGGCGCTCATTGCGGGTAGCTGTTTGACAAAGAACGCGAGCAGAGGGAGCAAGAGGCAATGGCGAAGGACGACGGGCACGACGAGACCGAGCGTTACCGGCAGGCGGCGGAGGACGCCCTTCAACAGCTCGACTGGTGCATCGGTTATCTGCACGGCATCCGCAAGACCGAGATCTCGACACAGCTTGCGAAGAACCGCACCCACATCAAGCGCTATCTCATGAAGAAGTCCACTGAGCCAATGCCGTCCGAGGCCACGTCCGAGACGTGACGGGCTCGTTTCCTGCACCCGGCGAGGGGTAGAGAAACCGAAACGAGAGGAGAGACAGAGATGGCCAAGGACATGCAGGACACCGTCAAGGAAGTCCTCAGCCGGGTGGTCCAGGACACCGGCAAGAGCCTCAGCGACCACAACCCGACGCGTTCGGGCGGGCCGCTGTCCGGGGCTCGCGGTGTGGCAGCCGGAGCGGGCGCTGCGGCGCTGGCACCGGTGGCGATCAAGGGCATCAGCAAGCTCGTGAGATCCGTCAGCGCAGACGGCCTCGGCGAAGTGGCCGGCGCTCCGGGCAGGGCGGTGAGTGGCCTCACGTCGAAGGTCGGCGACACCATCAGCAGCGGTGTGGGCGACAAGATTTCGCAGAAGGTCGACGACGCCGGCGGGCCAAGCGGCGTGTTCTCGAGCGCCGTAAAGTCGGCGCTTCCGTTCGGCGGCGACGACGACGACAACAAGGGCGACGACCAGCACAAGGGCAACGTTCCCGGTGTCGGCAAGGGACGGCGCATGCCCGTGCAGCAGAGCGTCGACATCGCCGAGGACGTCGAGACCGTCTACAACCAGTGGACGCAGTTCGAGCTGTGGCCCAACTTCATGCACCGCGTGACTCGGGTCACCCAGGAGGACGACTGCAAGCTTTCGTTCGCCACCAAGATCTGGGGCAAGACCAAGGAGTTCCAAGCGGAGATCGTCACGCAGCGCCCCAACGACCGAATCAAGTGGCGTGTGACGGAGGGGCTCACCCACAACGGGCTCGTCACCTTCCACGAGATCGGGCCTCACCTCACGCGCGTGATGCTGTCGCTCGACGTAGAGCCAGGAGGCATGCTCGAGAAGGCAGCCCGCGGATTGCGCCACGTCAAGCGGGCCGCGCGCGCGGATCTCCACCGGTTCAAGGCCTTCATCGAGATGCAGGACGCCGAGACCGGCGCCTGGCGTGGCGTGATCGAGGATGGCGACGTCGTCGAGGACCACGACTCCAGCTACGACAAGCAGCGCGAGTACTCCGAGTTCGAGGACATCTACTCCGAGCCGGGCGAGGATGGCGACAGCGCCGCCAAGAAGCGGGCTAGCCAGAGCGGGTCCGGGAGCCGCGGTCGGGCATCCGGCGGTCGGGCATCCGGCGGGCGGAGCTCCAGCGGACGGAGTTCGAGCGGACGGAGTTCGAGCGGACGAAGCAAGAGCAGCAGCAGGAGCTCCAGCGGACGGAGCGCTGGCTCGAGTCGAGGATCCGGGTCGCGTTCCAGATCCTCTTCGAGCAGTCACGCCGAAGGCCGGTCGCGCTCGCGCGGCCGCAGCTGAGCGATGAATGCCCGGAGTCAGCGGATCGTCATCGCCGCGGCGCAGGCCGCGATCGACGAGGCGCGCGCGACGCCGCAGCCCAAGCACAAGACGCGGAAACTGTCTGCGGGGCGCGCCGTGCTACTCGGTGCTGGTCTCATGACAGCCGGCCGGATCGTCGCCGGGCCGCGGGCGCGTCAGCTTCTCGGCGGGCTTGCGGACCGCGTGGAGGATCTCGAGGCTCGCTTCACTCCTGACGGCGGGTCGGAGTGACTTCGGGCGCCCCTCCGTACGACTCTGGGCGCGCGGGCGGCGGAGCCCGGGATTCGCGGCGGGCAGCTCGCGAGCTGACGCACTCGACACCGTATGAGGGGCTGGCGCGTGCCGGCCTCGTCGCCCGCGGCGTTGTGTTCGGCGTGATCGGCATCCTCGCGTTGGAACTCGCGCTCGGCTCTGGCGGCAAGGCAACGAACCAACAGGGTGCGCTTGCGACGATCGCTCGGCAGCCGTTTGGGCGCGTGCTGCTGGTGATCGTGGCAGTCGGTCTTGCGGGGTATGCGCTCTGGCGGCTTGTCAGTGCGGCTGTCGGTCCTCGCGATAGCTCCGACGATGGCGCGCGCGAGCGAGTCCCGGCGGCGGCCAGTGGCATCGTGTACGCGGCACTCTGCTTCACGGCAGTGAAGATTCTGTTCGGGGATCACGCGACGAGCGCAGGGAGCAACCCCAAGCACGCCGCTGCCGGCGTGCTCGGCTGGCCCGGCGGGCCGGTGCTCGTGACGATCGCCGGCTTGATCCTGATTGGCGTGGCCCTGTACCAGGGCTACGAGGGTGTCGGCCGTAAGTTCTGCGAGGACGCGCGCACCGAGCAGATGGGCCCCGGGATCCGCCGCGCGTACACCGCGCTCGGCGTGTTCGGATTTCTCGCTCGGGCGGTTGTGTTCCTAGTTGTCGGCTACGGGGTCATCAAGGCCGCGCTCGACTACGACCCGCGCAACGCAATCGGCCTCGATGGAGCACTGCAGAAGCTGGCGCACAGCTCTTACGGACCCGCGCTGCTCGGGATCGTGGCCGTGGGCCTGATCGGCTTCGCCCTCTACTGCGTTGCCGACGCCCGCTACCGGCGGCTCTGAGCGCGTCTCCTCAGCTACCACGGGTCCGCTTCCGCGGGCCGCGGGGTGCCACCTCGTCGATCAGCTGCAGGAGGTCGTGCGCGGCGAGCTCGATCTCCTTGTGCCTCCACTCGGCGGCGCGGTAGTGACAGGCGATGATCCCCGAGCGGTGGATGCGCCGGAAGTCGCCGAACACGAACGCGTACCGCGCCTTGGTGCGGTCGTTGGCGCCGTCGGTCAATCCGAGGAACCACCGCTCGTACTTCTCCCAGCCGTTACGTTCGACATAGGCCGTCTCCGTGGCGGCTTTCGGCTGCACCGCGCCCCACTCGCTGTCGAGCACGTACTGGCGCTTGCTGATCAGCTCGCGAGCGAACGCAACCCCCGCCTCGTTGACCGAATACGACGCCATCGGTCAATTGTGCCTGGGAGCGAACCTGGCGGCCCCCCGCGAAACTACGGGCGGTGGACAACCGCGAGATTGCCGACCGGCTTGACGCGTTCGCTTCGTTGCTCGACCTCGGCGACGCAAACCCCTACACCGCGCGCGCGTATCGGCGGGCTGCGGAGACCATCCGCGGCCTGGCGGTGCCGGTCGCCGAGCTGGTCGAGTCGGGGAACGTGCGCGAGCTGCGGGGCATCGGCTCGGGGATCGAGGCGCGCCTGCGGGAGCTCGTGGATACCGGGGAGATCCGGGAGCTGGCAGAGCTCGAGCGCGAGCTCGCACCCGACCTGATCGGCCTCGGCCGGTACCTCGGGCTGAGCACCAGGCGTTCGGTCGAGCTGGCGCGGGCACTCGGCGTCCACAGCGCCGGCGAGCTGCGCAAGGCCGCCGCCGAGGGCCGGCTGCGCGACGTCCCAGGCATCGGCCCCAAGATCGAGGCGGAGTTGCTCGAAGCGTTGGCGCGCGAGCCGGATGCTCAGCCCCGTCAGGGGCTCCTGCTCAACCGCGCATTGGAGCTTGTCGGCGGGATCGCGGCCGCGCTCGGCGGTGAGCCCGCCGGCGACGTCCGACGGTGGCGCGATTCGTGTGAGCGGCTGGCCGTTGTGTGCTCAGCTGACGACCCGGGGGCGGCTCTCACCGGTTTTGCGTCGCTGCCCCAGGTCGTCGCGCTGGTCGAGCGCAGTGAGCGGCGCGCGCTCGGCGTAACGATCGAGGGCGTGCCGATCGAGCTGGTCGTGGCCGAGCCGCGGCGGTTCGGTACCGAGTTGATCCGGGCCACGGGATCGGCCGACTACGTCGCCGCGCTCGAGCCGCTGCCCGACGGCGCTGATGAGCGCGCGGTCTATGGCGCCCTTGGCGTCCCGTGGTGCCCACCGGAGCTGCGCGAGGCGCCGTTTCGCGGCGAGCCACCGGTGCTCCTCGAGCTGCCCGACATCCGCGGCGATCTGCACTGCCATACGACCTGGTCGGACGGCAGGGCCAGTGTCGAGGAGATGGCGCGGGCGGCCCTGGACCGCGGCTATGACTACCTCGCGATCTGCGATCACACGCCGGCGGTGGGCGCCGTCCACGGGCTCAGCCCCGACGAGGTCCGCCGCCAGGGCAACGAGATCGCGGCGGCCAATGAGTTATTGGCGCCCTTCCGCGTGCTGCGCGGGATCGAGTGCGACATCCTCCCCGACGGCCGGCTCGACCTGCCCGACGACGTCCTCGCCGAGCTCGACTGGGTCCAGGCCAGCGTCCACGGAGGACAGCGGATGCCTCGGCGCGAGATGACCAAGCGCGTGGAGGAGGCGCTGCTCAACCCGCACGTCAGTTGTCTGAGCCACCCCACGGGCCGCTACATCAACCGCCGCCCCGAGAACGCGCTCGACCTCGAGCGCGTGTTCGAGATCGCCGCCCCGCGGGGGGTGGCGCTCGAGGTCAACGGGCTCCCCGACCGGCTAGACCTGCGCGGCGAATACGTGCGCCAGGCGCTCGCGGCCGGCGTGCGGATCGTCTGCTCGACCGATGCGCACTCGGTGCGTGGGCTGGGGAACATGCAGCTGTCGGTGGCGACGGCGAGGCGTGGGTGGGCTAGGGCGGCGGATGTCGTGAACACCGGGCCGCTTGAGGGGGTTCTGCGGCGGTAGGTGTCACGAGAGTGGAAAAACTTCTCTTCGAAGGAGTGGCGTTCCGGGGTTCTGTTGGATCCGGGTGGGATCTTGGGTGGATGGAGCTTGGATCGGTCGACGCCGGGCCTGGGGATCGCCACACGCGAGCCGACCCCGAGCGGCCGTGTGGCGTTTCCCATGTGGGAGATGGGGAACACCACACGCGCTCGGGGGAGGGTGCCGCGTGTGGCGATCCCCAGGTCGTTGGCTGGCCTGATCGGCCGATCGCGCAGATCGCGTCAGGCCAGCGAGCGCTCATCACTCGGCGCCAGCTATCGGGACTTGGGGTCACTCGAGGCGCGGTCGAGCATGCGCTGTCGCGCGGGCGTGTGCATCGCATGCACCGCGGGGTCTACGCACTGGTGCCCAGCCCGGCCCTGCCGCCGCTGGCGAGAGAGCTGGCCGCGGTGCTGGCGTGCGGCGACGGGACGTTGCTCAGCCACCATTCTGCGGCTGCAGTATGGGGGATTCGCCCATTCCTCGATGGCGATGTTGACGTGACGGTCGTCGGCCGCGACCCTGGCACTCGCCGCGCCGGCATCCGGGTCCACCGGACCGCCCAACTGGACCCGCGCGACACCCGCCGCCACCAGCAGATCCCGATCACCTCCCCCGCCCGCGCCCTGCTCGACATCGCCCCCGAGGTCTCCGGCCGTTCCCTCGAGTGGGCCCTAGACCAGGCGCTCGTCAAACGCCTCACAACCCGAGCCCAGATCAAGGCCGTCCTCGCCGCCTACCCCCACCGCCCCGGCGCCCCGAGACTCTCGGCGCTCCTGGACTCCGACCGCCCCACGAGCCTCACCAGCTCAACCCCGGAAGAACGCCTCTTCAGGCAGATGCGCAAGGGCAACCTCCCGATCCCCGAGGTCAACGCAAGAGTCGGCAACTACACCGCCGACTTCCTTTGGCGCGCACACAAGGTCATCCTCGAGATCGACGGCTACCAGTACCACCACACCCGCGCTGCATTCGAACGCGACCACCGACGCGACGCCGAACACCAACGGGAAGACTTCCTGGTCATCCGCGTCACCCCCCGCCAACTCCAGCACAACCACGAAGCCATCCTCGTCCACGTAGCCACCACGCTGGAACGACGACGACCCGCCTAGCGTACGCTGAAGCCGTCGTGCGGTTGGTCGTGTTGTCGGTGATGATCCTCGCTCTGGCCGGATGTGGCAGCGCCGCGTCGGTCGGCGACAGCGACGGCAGCAGCGCCAACCCCACCGGCGCGGCCCTTCCGAAGGCACACCCCCAAGCTATCCAGCCGACCGCCGGCCAGTCGGCGCAGGTAACGCCGCTCGATCCCGTCGGCGACCCGAACGCCCACGCCGTTCCGCTGGCCCAGATCAAGCGCGAGCTGCACCTCCAGCTGATCGCGGCGCCGATCACCAACGACACGTACGTCAACCCACTCCAGTTCGTCACAGTCTGGGAGCGCACCGACCAGGGGGTGGACGCGCAGATGCCCGTCGGAGCGCCGATCCTCGCACCGGGCAGCGTCAAGATCCTGGCGATCGAGCCCAACTGGTACGCGGGCCAGCCGCTCGTTTACTTCGAGCTGCTTGACGGACCCGACGCGGGCAGGGTGCAGTACGTAGCCGAGCAGATCACCGACATCGCCCCGGCCGGCACGATCCTACAGCGAGGCCAGCCGATCGCGCGCTACGCCTCGAAGGGCACGGCGATCGAGTACGGCTGGTCAACCCCGAACGGCATCACCCTGGCCAGGGCCACGACCGGCTACGAGGAGGGTCAGGTCACTCCCGCCGGGCGGTCGATCCGCGAATGGCTGAACAACCTCGGCGCGAACGCCGGCAACGGCTAGTCGCGCGCGCCGGAGCTAGTCCAGCTTGACGAGCATCCAGGTCGTTACGACGCCGCACCGAGCGCACGACCAGTCGAGCGTCGGAGGCTCTCGGGTCAGCTCGGCGAGTGTCCTCTCCTCCTGGCCGGGCTGCGGTTTGACCAGCATCCACGTCATCGCCTCGCCGCAGTCGTTGCATCTCCAGTCCAGCGCGAGTCGTTCGGCCATCGGAGCTCCTTTCGGACGTGTTGTCCAGCGCCTCCCACGCCTACCTAGCGCACCACCTGGGTAACTCTAACCGCGCAGCCGCCGCACTGCTTACTTTCGAACACACCGTGTAGCCTCGGCCCATGGTCTCGGGGACGGATGGTGGAGTGAGCGAGAACAGGACCAGGTTCGTCAACACCGCGGATGGCCGGAGTCTGGCCTTCGAGGAGTACGGGGATCCTGGCGGCGCTCCGGTCTTCCTGCTCCATGGCACTCCCGGCTGCCGCCTGAGCGGCCGACATCCGGATGAGTCGCGCGTGTCAGATGCAGGGCTACGCCTGATCACCTACGACCGCCCCGGATACGGACAGTCCGCCCGCCACAAGGGCCGCCGCGTGATCGACTGCGTCGCCGACGTCGCCACGATCGCCGACGAGCTCGGCGTCGAGCGCTTTGCCGTCAAGGGCGGCTCCGGTGGCGGACCCCACGCCCTCGCGGTGGCCGCTCGACTCCCCGGGCGGGTGACCCGTGTGGGGTGCGACGTCGGTGTCGCGCCCTACGACGCCGACGACATCGATTGGCTGGAGGGGATGGACCCGGCCAACGTCAAGGAGTTCAGGTGGGCGCTGGCCGGGGAGGACACGCTCCGGCGGGAGCTGGAGAAGCAGGCAGAGGAGGCAAGCGCCAAAGTCGAGGCCGATCCGACCGCCCTGCTGAAGGAGTTCGATCTGTCGCCGGCCGACCTTGCAGTCCTGGAAGACCCGCGCGTTCAAGAGAGGATTCGAGCGTCCACGCGCGAGGCGTTCGCCAATGGCGTGTGGGGCTGGGTTGACGACGACCTGGCGTTCACCTTGGCCTGGGGCTTCGACGTCTCCGAGCTCGAGGTGCCGGTCGAGATCCGCTACGGGGCGACCGACGTGCTCGTGCCGGCCGCGCACGGTGCCTGGCTCGGCAAGCACATACCGCACGCCGAGGTGACGGTCGATGACGAGGGCGGCCACCTCAGCAGCCCCGACCAGCACCTGGAGCGGATCGCCGAGCTCGCCGCCGGCTGACATATGGACGCCCGCCTGCCGTGGGCCGTCCGCAACAACGCCCTCTGGTGCGACCTGGTCTGCCGCTCGCATCGGATCCAGACCAGCTTTGCACCCGGTCTCTGGGTAACCGCCGAGCGCCCTCCGCAGTTCTATCCGGACGCCGTCACGCTCCAAGCGCACGTGGCCGAACACCACGTCCTCGATGCCATCAAACCCGGCCCCGGCGCATCGGTGAAGGACAGCTTCGCGACGCTCGATCTCGCCCCGCACGGCTTCGAAGAGCTCCTCCGCGCCCGCTGGATCGCCCATTACCCCCTGCCGGCGCAGAGCACGAACACCTCGTGGACCGTCGTGCGAACGCAACACGAGTTCGAGGCCTGGATCGAGGCCGCAGGGCTGACAAACATCCTCGGCGCCGAGCTTCTACGGCACGCGGAAGTCCGGTTTCTCGTCGCGCACGACCGCAACGGCATCAGCGCGGGCGCGGTGGCGAACCTCACCGATCGGGTCGTCGGCGTGAGCAACGTGTTCGCCAAGACGATCGACATCGACGAGGCGTGGGTCGGCATCCCGGCTGCCGTCGGGGCCGTGTTTCCCGCGGCCAGGCTCGTCGGCTATGAACAGGGGGTGGGCCTGCGGGCCGCGATCGCGGCAGGCTTTCGCGATCTCGGCCCGCTTCGCGTCTGGCTCGCGCCCTAAGCGGCCGTCAGCTCGCGCTCGGCGCGGACCCAGTTGTCGAGCTCGTCGCTCGCGCCCTCCTCGAGCGAGATGAAGTACGCGCGCTCGGCGATGTCGGCATGGCTCGGCTCGGGGCGCGTGGCCTTGGACTTCGTCGAACGAGCCCGTCGCGAGACGGTCTTGGGCAGCTTGGCGCTCATCTGATCCTCCTCATTTCACGGTCGTCAAACGAGCCCTCGCTTGCGCAAGGGCGTGGGCAGGGATTCGACGAACGCGCGGCGAGCCCTTCCCGCCTAATCGCGACCGCGGATCAGGCCGCCCGGGGCTCGGACTCCCGGCGTGACTTGAACCACTCGAAGAGCTGGTCGTTGGGCAGGGGGCGGCTGAGGTAGTAGCCCTGGGCGATCTTGCAGCCGAGGTCGCGCAGCCGGTTCCAGAGCTCGAGCGACTCGACTCCCTCGGCCACAACGTCCAGCCCGAGGTTGCGGCCCAGGTCGACGGTGGAGCGAACGATCACCGCGTCGTCGGCCTGCTCGCTCATGTTCATCACGAACGACCGGTCGATCTTGATCTCGTCAACCGGAAGCTGGCGCAGGTAGGACAGCGACGAGTAGCCCGTCCCGAAGTCGTCGATCGACAGCCGGATGCCGAGCTGCGAGAGCTCGGTGAGGATCGCCTTGGCCCGCGTCGGATTCGCGAGCATCGACGATTCGGTGACCTCCAGCTCGAGCCAGTCCGGCTCGGCACGCCATTGGGCCAGCAGCGCCTTCAGCTCTTTCGGGAACTCGATGTCCAGCAGGCTGCGCGTCGACAGGTTGACCGAGACGGCGAGGTTCAGGCCCTGTTCGCGCCACTCCCGCCCCTGCCGCAACGCCTCGTCGATCACGTACATCGTGAGCGGACCGATCAGGCTGGTCTCCTGAGCAAGGGGGATGAACGCGTCCGGATACAGCAGCCCGCGCTCGGGGTGCTGCCACCGGATCAGCGCCTCGACAGAGGCCACGTCGCCGTTGGCCAGCGCCGCCTTGGGCTGGTAGTGCAAGACCAGCTCGCGCTCGGCGATTGCCCGCCGCAGCTCGGCCACCAGAGTCAAGCGGTTGACGTCGTACTCGTGCGAGTCCTCGTCATATTCCGTGAAGTTGGTGTTGTCGCGCTTGCAGTCGTACATGGCGACGTCGGCTCGCTGGATCAGGATCTGCGCGCTCTCGCCGTGCTGCGGGAAGATCGCGATGCCGATCGACGCCTCGATCGCGAGTGGGAGTCCCTGCACCTCGACGGGACGCTCGAGCAGCGCGCGGATGCGCTTGATGACCGGCTCGACGTCCTCATGGCATTGAAGCTCGGGGAGCAGGAGCCCAAACTCGTCGCCGCCGAGACGCGCGACGGTGTCCGACGCGCGAACTGCGTGGCGCATGCGCCGGCTCACTTCGATCAGCAGCTGGTCGCCGGCCGGGTGCCCGAGCGAGTCGTTGACCTCCTTGAAGCGATCGAGGTCCATCAGCGCTACCGCCAGCAGCGTGCCGTTGCGCCTGGCGTGGCGGATGGCGTGATCGATCCGCTCGCCGAACAGAATCCGGTTGGGCAGGCCCGTGAGCGGGTCGTGCAGCGCCTGGTGCTCGTTGAGCTCCGACTGGCGGATCAGGTCACGCTCGGCGCGTTTGCGCTCGGTGATGTTTTCGACCATTGCCACGGTGCAGGGTCCGCTGTCGCCGTCTCCTTGCTCGATGACGGCTCGCAGGTGCGCCCAGACCGACCGGCCATGTGCCACCTTGCAGTGCACCTCGACCGCCACCGACTCGCGCTCACCCGACGTCACCGCCGCAAGCAGCGCGTCAACCGCGTCCCGTTGCTCGGGCACCACGTAGGTGCTGAACGGGCGACCGACGAGCTCCTGGGAGCTGACGCCGAGCATCTCCGCGAGCGCGGGGTTGACCTCCACCGCCCGTGCCTGTGCGTCCAGGCGGAGGATCCCGATCGAGGCGCCGTCGAACAGGGTTCGGAACCGGGCCAGCGCTCGCGCCTGATCGGTGCGCGCCTCGGCCTCCGCGGCCCTCGCAACCGCCGCCGAGAGCACCATCGACAGCATCTCGAGCGTGTCGCGATCCTCCTGGTCGAGGCCGAACTTGGTGCGGCTCATGACGTTCAGCGTGCCGATCACGTCGCCGCCGCGCAGCAGCGGCACGCAGATCAGGCATTCGTCCCCCAACTTCGAGCGAAGCTCCTGGTTGATCCGGGGGTCGTTGGGCGCGTCCTCGACGAGGATCGGCTGGCCGCTCTCGATCGCGAACCGCGCAATCGAGCCTGCGATCGGGCGACGGGCGTCAAACGCCTTGACCGCGATGCCCGACACCGCACGCGTGTGCAGCATCGTCCCCTCGATCAGGTTGACCATCGCGCCGTCCGCGCCGGTGATCGCCTGCGCGCTGTCGGCGATCAGCTGGATGACGCTCTGGAGCTCGTCGCCGGCCGCGGCGATCTTGCGCCCGGTCTCGACGATCAGTGACAGTCGCTGGTCGCTTGAACGCCTTGCCCCAGGCACCGCTCGTCCTCAGCTCGAATGGCCATGCGCTGTTGATCGGTACGGAACTTGTGAGCTTGAGCACACAGCCCGCCCCCCAAACCAACGGTCGATGCCATGCGATCGGCGACTACGACAGATGTCCAGTCGCGAAAGTTGGGGCTAAAGGTTCCCCGCGCAACTGCCGAATACAGTTTCCAGAGCGGCTGTCCAGAGGGACGGCGGGGCACAGGCAAAGGGGTCTCGCCCGAGTGGACGTCCGCCGACAATCAACGGATCGTACGCCACGGACGGCGGCCTGGACGGGAGGTTACTCATGCCTGTTGTCATCCATTCGCGCGTCTGCAGGGCGATCGTCGCCGTTGCGGCCCTGACCTTTATCGGGGTGTTGGGCAGCACCGGAGTCGCGCTCGCGTCCTGCCCGAGCCAGCCCGTAAGCACCCCGTTCACGCAGTGGGGCGACTCCAACGACTATTTCCTGGTACCCGGAGGCTCGTTCGAGGGCACGGCCGACCAGCTGGGCTGGACGCTGTCGAATGCCAGCCTGACCAGCGGCAACGAGTCGTTCAACGTCAACGACCCAGGCGACCAGCAGTCGCTGACGATCAACGGCGGGGGCAGCGCAACCTCTCCCTACTTCTGCGTGGACGAGACGATGTCGGGCCTGCGGTTCTTCGCTCAGCAGGCCGGCGCGGGAACGGACCTCCGCGTCAAGGCATTGCTGCAGAACTCGGACGGCAGCGTCGCCGTCGTCCCGCTCGCCGATCTCGCCGATGGCTCGATGCCGACGTGGGCGCCGACCGACTCCCTGGGCTCGGGCCACCTCCCCGCCGGCAGCTCGATCATGGTGGCGCTGCGCTTCCGCGCTCCGGTTTCGAGCGGCAGCTGGCAAATCGACGACATCTACGTCGATCCGTATCGCTCCGGCTGAGTCCGACGAAATGATCGCGATCGGTCCAAGCGGCTCGAGCCGCGCTGAGCTTTACGACGAACAGCAGTCGGCGACCGAGCGTCTGCTCGAGAGCAGCTGGGCGCAACGCGAGCGGCGTGCGTCGCGGCGCGAGCTGGCGGTCGACGCGACCGCGGCCGGCCTGTTCGTGGCCGCCGCCGGAGCGCTGGCGCTGGTCGGCGACACGACCGGCGTGCGCCCGGGCATCGCGGCGCTGCTGATCGCGGTCTACGCCGTGGTCGCCCGGATCGAGTTCCCGGTCGGAGCCGGTTACGTGGTGCCGACGCAGCTGATCCTCGTCCCGATGCTGCTGATGCTTCCGCCGGCGCTCGTGCCGGCGGCGGTCGGGGTCGGGCTGGTGGTGGCAGCCACGATCGACTGGTCGCTGGGCCGGGTACCGCCCCGCCGTGTCTTGTCGGCGGTGCCCGACGCGTGGCATGCGATCGGCCCGGCGCTCGTGCTGGTGCTGGCGGGATCGCCCTTCGTCGACTTCGACCAGCTGCCGCTGCTGGTGGCCGCGTTCGCCGCCGGCTGCATCGTTGACCTGGCGTGTTCGCTCGTGCGCATGCGCCTGGCGGGCGTCGTGCCCGAGCTGCACCTGCAGATGAAGGTGATCGCCGTGGTATGGGCCGTCGACGCGTGCCTGGCACCACTGGGCTTCCTGGCCGCGATCGCCACTCGACAGAACGAGATCGCGATCGTGTTCGTGCTGCCGCTCGCGTTCCTGCTGTCGGTGCTCGCGCGCGATCGCAGCCAGCGGATCAGCCAGGCACACCGGCGCCTCAAGCTCGTCGAGCAGGAACGAGCCCGCCTGCAAACCGCCGTGCGGAGGCTGGGCGACGCGTTCGCGGCAAAGCTCGAACTCAACCGGCTGCTGGAGATCCTGCTGCAGGGATCGGTGGAAGCGCTCGATGCCGCCGCCGGATGCCTCGACCTCGGCGACGAGCCGGCCGCGCTCCAGCTCGAAGCCGGCGCCGAGCGGTGGCTCGATGTGTTGGGGCGAGTGGCCCCCAAGCACGATGTCACCGACGGTCCGGCCCAGGTCGCGTCCGCGCGCGGCTGGATCCTCGGCATGCCGATCCGCATCGCCGCATCGCCCCGTGAGATCACCGGAGTGCTGTGGTTCGCCCGCGCCGATCGCACGTTCGAGGACGACGAGATCGCCCTGATCGCCGAGCTGATCGGCAAGGTCGAGCTGTCGGCCGCCGAGATCATCGCCCACCACGCGATCCGCGAGCAGGCGCTGACCGACTCGCTGACCGGGCTGGGCAACCGCCGCAAGCTGGGAGCGGAGCTGGACAGTGCATTTGCCGCAGGCGGACAGTCGCTGCTCCTGCTGTTCGACCTCGACGGCTTCAAGGACTACAACGACACCTTCGGCCACCTCGCCGGTGATCAGCTGCTCTCGCGCTTGGGGGCCAAGTTGCGCCGCGCGGTCGATGGCCGCGGTCGCGCCTATCGCCTCGGCGGCGACGAGTTCTGCGCACACCTGGATCTGGACGGCCAACAAGCGGATGAGATGATCCTCGCGACCGCCGCCGCGCTGACCGAAAGCGGCGCCGGCTATACGATCGGCGCGTCGGTTGGCGCCGTGCTGCTTCCCAGGGAAGCCGCAACCCCCGAGAATGCGCTTCGGCTGGCGGACGAGCGCATGTATGCGAACAAGCGGAGCCGCTCAACCGCAGCCCGCGCGCAGGCCGGCGAGGTCCTGCTGCGGACGATGCGCGCCAAGCAGCCCAAGCTCGATGAGCACTCCAACAAGGTGGCCGAGCTTGCCACCAGGGTGGCATGCCGGCTCGGCGTGGTGGGAGATGACCTTGAGGAGATATCGAGGGCCGCTCAGCTGCACGACATCGGCAAGGTCGCGATTCCGGACGAGATCCTGAACAAGCCCAGCAGCCTGAACCAGAGCGACTGGGGGTGCATCCGCAACCACACGATCCTCGGCGAGAGCATCCTCGACGGCGCGCCCGCCCTGCGAGGTGTGGCACGGCTGGTTCGTGCCAGCCACGAGCGATGGGACGGCTGCGGCTACCCCGACAATCTGCACGGCGAGGAGATTCCGCTCGGCGCCAGGATCGTCAGCGTGTGCGACGCCTACGAGGCGATGACCAGCGACCGCCCCTATCGCGAGCCGATCGCGCACGAGACTGCCTGCCAGGAGCTGCTGCGCTGCGCGGGCAAGCAGTTCGACCCGGCGGTCGTGAGCGCCTTCTTGACGGTCGCCCGGGTGGGCGACGACGAACCGGAGCTCGACTCCGCGCAGGGCGCCGCTGCTCACGTGCGCAACTTCCTCGGCGTCGCGGCAGAGTAGCCGCCGTCAGAGCGGCCGCAGCTCGCCGCCTCGCAGCGTCACTGGAATCGGATCGACGATCTCCAGCGACGGCGACCCCGACAGCTCCGTGCTGCGGAACCCCAGAAAGGCCCAACCGCCATCCCGCCGTTGCACCAATGGAGCCGCCGACAGCTTCGGTTCGGCTTCAAAAGGCAATGCCGCACGTACATCCCAGGGGCCGGCGAGGGAGTCGCCGAGCACATACCAGGTGGCGAACCGGCCAAACCGCGCGATCTGCTCGTCGGCTTGGCGCTCGGGCTGGCACGTGAACACGAGCAGTGGCCGGCCTTCGACCATCCGGACCTGGGCGACCTCGAGCTCGCCGAACCCGGCCGGTTGTGACAGCGGCGGCTGCAGCTGCCACGCCAGCATGTCGGCGCTCCGGGCGTGCGCCAGCACACCGCTGTGCATGAGCGGCACCCCCGTGGCGCGAGCGGTGATCAGCACGTGCCAGCCGGCGCCGTCCGGATCTGCGAACACGAACGGGTCGCGCCACGTGGAGCTGCGCCCGGATGCACCCGCGAGCGTGCGGTACCAGCGTCGGTCAGGTGTGATCAGCGGCGCGTCGCCGACCCGCCGCCACGAGCACAGATCATCGGATTGCGCGGCGCCGATCCGCTGGTCCTCAGTGCCGAGACCGTTAGACGTGGACAGCGCTGTGTAGTACAGGCGCCAGACGCCGTCGTCACCTCGCTGCACCGACCCGGTCCATATCGCCAGGTCGTCCCAGCGCCCCGGCACGGGCGCCAGCGCGTCGTCATGCACCGTCCAGTCCACGAGATCCCTCGACGTGGCGTGTCCCACGCGCGCCGCGGTGTGCCGGAGCGCCGGATCTCCCAGCGTGCGCGGCGCCTTGAGGAAGAACAGGTGATAGAGGACGCCGTCGTCGGCGATCCAGCTGTCCCACACCCAGTCGTCCGGCAGCCGCAGCACAGCGCAATCGTTCCAGAGGTGGCCAACGTTCCGGCGACACCGTAAGCTGGCGCCACGATGGTGGGTATGGCGCACCCTGGGGGACCTGACACGGAGCGTCCGCTCTGAGCAGTTCGGCGACCGCTGCACCCCCGCCGACCGAGGCGATGCCGGATGAGTTCTCGTCCCGGCATCTGCTCGTACGCATCGCCCAGATCACCGCGTTGGTCGCGCTGGTCGCAATCGCGGTCACCGCACTACCCGGGCTCGACGATGTGAAGTCCCGAGTCAGCGGTGCCGATCCTAAGTGGGTGGTCGCGTGCGCGATCGCCGAGCTTGGGTCTTGCGCCGGGTACCTGCTCGTGTTCCGCGACACGTTCTGCACGCAGATGTCGTGGGGGCTCAGCTACGACATAGCGATGTCCGAGCTGGCCGCGAACTCGCTGCTGCCAGCCGGAGGGGCGGGTGGTCTAGCCCTCGGCGTGTGGGCGCTGCGCGAGGCCGGCATGCCCACCGCCCACATCGCTCGCCGCACAGTTGCGTTCTTCGTGGTGACCAGCGCGGCCAACTTCGTCGCGCTGATCCTCGTAGGGATCGGGGTGTTCGTCGGCATCGTGTCGGGCAACGGCTCAGCGGTGCTCACGCTCGTGCCCGCGCTTGTGACGGCGCTGGGGGCCGTACTGGTCTGCCTGAGCCCGAAGCTCCTGCGCGCGCTGGGAGATCGCGGCAAAGACGCCGAGGACGAAGGCATCGGCGGCCGGGCGAGGTTCGCCCTGCGCCGTGGGTTGCTCGCCGGCGCCGACGGCGTCGAGCAGGCCATCTTGCTGCTGCGCTCGCACAGCTTCGGCGTGATCGTCGGCTCGCTTGCATACATGGCGTTCGATATCGCCGCCCTTGGCTTCGCCTTTGCCGCAGTTGGGCATGAGCCTCGCATCGGCACGCTGGTGCTCGGCTACCTGATCGGGCAGCTCGGCAACCTGATCCCGCTTCCCGGGGGCGTCGGCGGAACCGAGGGCGCGCTGATCGGTGTATTCGCGCTGTACGGGGTCGACCTACCCGAGGCGACCGCCGCGGTGCTCATCTACCGCCTCTTCCAGCTCGTGCTGCCTGCTCTGCTCGGCGCGCCCGCGTTCGTCGCGCTTCGCCGCAAGCTGACGCGCGCAGACAAGCCCGGGCTCGTCTGCGCGCCGCTCGGGCTCGAGGTGGTGAAGCTGCCCGCGCGGAGCTGACCGACGCGTGACCGAGATCGGCGACGTGGGATCTGGACCGCCAGCGGTGACGCCGCGCCTGCCATACGAGCTCACGGAGCCGATCCACACCGAGCGGCTGCTGATCCGGACGATGGGCACACAAGACGTCGACGACATCCATGCGTATCAGTCGCGCGAGGACGTCTGCCGCTACCTGCCCTACGCGCCACGCACCCGCGACGAGGTCGCCCAGAAGGTCAGCCAGTACTCCGCGGCGATCGCCGTCGCCGGCGAGGGCGACTACTGGCAGCTGGCGATCGAGCGTCTCGCCGATCCGGGCCGCGTGATCGGAGACGTGTACTTCTCGCTGAAGAGCACCGCCGACGCGGCGGCCGAAATCGGCTGGACGCTCCACCCCTCCCACGAGGGCCAGGGCTATATGACCGAGGCCGCCGGAGCGATCCTCGAGATCGCTTTCTCCGGCATCGGGCTGCACCGCGTGGTCGCCCGGCTTGACCCGCGCAACGACGCGTCGGCGGCGCTGTGCCGGCGACTGGGGATGCGCGAGGAGGCGCTCTTCATCGAGGACATCTGGTTCAAGGGCGAATGGGGCGACACGTCTGTCTTCGCGATCCTCGCTCGCGAATGGGAAGCTTCAAGAGCGCGCTGAGCAGCGCGCCCCGGGTCAGCCGCCGAGCCCGGGCAGGCCGTTGAGCTTGAAGACTTCGTCCGACGCGGGCGGGACTGGTCGGCGCTGCGGGCCGTAGTGATCGAGATCGACGGTCACGGTCTCCTGCAACGACGGTCCGGCCGGTGCGTTCACGTCGACTGCCATCACCACCCGGCGGACAAGGTGCTGCGCGTCGATCCACACGTCGACCGGCAGTCCGTCTGTCGGGAGCGCCTGCTGCAGGGCCGAGAGCGCCTTCGTGATCGCTCCGCGCTCGGCGGACGGCAGCGCGTCGGCGAGGTGGCTGAAGCTGAGCTGAGCGTGGTAGTGCGTGGTAGCGACCCCGCCGACGCGCTCCGGGCCCTCATCCACGACGCTCTCGGAGACCGATCGAAGCGACTGCAGGATCTGCGTGGGGTCGCTCGCGGTTGGGTTTCCCGCAAGCGATGAAAGCCCTGGGACGCTGGAGAGCTTCGACAGGTCGACCTCGATCCACTGCTTGCCCGACGTCGGCAGCGACGCGCTCAAAGCGGCGGGAAGCTTTACGTAAATGGCGGATCCATCGGTGACCATGTCCATGCGCAGGGTGCTGCCACCGAGCGCCTGGACGACCTGGGGGTCGTTACCGAGGTTCATCGTCAGCGACATCGAGCTGGCCTGCTCGCGGAGGTCCACGAAACCACTGCCGGTCGCGGTGACGGGCGAGCTCAGCGCCGACGATGTGACGCGGACCGCTATGTGCATGCGGTATCCCGGCGTACTCGACGACAGCGTCGCGGCCTGCGCGATCGGGCCTCCGAGGCTGCTGGCACCCGAGCCGAGCAGCAAGAAGGCGAGCCCCGCTACGACGGCGACGGCCACCGCTGCAGCGATCACCTGCGGACGGCGAAGCGCACGCGGCCGTCGTTGCTCGCCGAGCGGCTGTGCGACAGGACCGGACGCCGGAATCTGGCCGGGCGGCGGAACGTGTCCTGGAGGCGGAACTGATGTCCCCACGCGAGCCGGATCGGGAGGGCGCGATCGGACCTAAAGCGTTGATCACGGTTTCTAAGCAGAGGTTGGAGCCCCTGAGACAATCGTTCCAATGCGCAGCGTGCATGAGGTGCGCGGGGCGACGCGCACGGAGTCGATCGGGGTGGATTCGGAGCCTCTGCTGGAGCGTTCCGAGCAGCTTGGCGTGCTCAAATCCGAACTGGACGCGGTCGCCGGCTCGGGGCGCGGCCGGCTGGTTCTGATCGCCGGGGAAGCCGGAATCGGCAAGTCAGCGGTTGTCGACGCGTTCTGTGGCGGACTCGACGTCGCCGTTCTCCGTGGCGCATGTGAGGCGCTGTTCACTCCTCGGCCGCTGGGGCCGCTCGTCGATATCTGCGACCAGCTCGGCGGGAAGTTCGCGGCCGTGGTGGATGCGGGGGTCACTCCAAGCGACGTGGTTGCGGCGCTCGCGGGTGAGCTTCGACGGGGCGACGCGACGGTCGTCGTGCTCGAGGACCTCCACTGGGCCGACGACGCGACGCTCGACGTCGTGCGGCTAATGGGCCGCCGATGCGATGCGTTCCCGGCGCTCGTGGTCGCGACGTACCGCGACGACGAGCTCGAGCGGACGCATCCGCTGAGGATCGTGCTTGGCGAGCTGCCCAGGACGAAGGTCACGCGGCTGCGGCTGGCGCCGCTGTCGGCGCAGGCAGTCGCGGGTCTGGCCGGACCGGACGGAATCGATCCGGTCGCTTTACATCGACGTACGGCCGGTAACCCGTTCTATGTCTCGGAGGTGCTCGCCGCCGGCGGCACCGCGATGCCCGA
Source organism: Solirubrobacteraceae bacterium (assembly GCA_035693425.1). Taxonomy (GTDB): domain Bacteria; phylum Actinomycetota; class Thermoleophilia; order Solirubrobacterales; family Solirubrobacteraceae; genus Palsa-465. Next base: position 10,066 of record DASSGR010000251.1, on the reverse strand, counting down.
CAGCGTTCGCGACGCGGTGCTGGCCCGCGCGGCGCGTCTGTCCGATCGGGCGCGCGCGCTGCTCGATGCCGTGGCCATCGTTCCCCAACGCGCCGAGTTGTGGCTGCTGGAGGCCCTGGCCGCCGACGACCTGAGCGAGCTGGAAAGCTGCATCGACGCGGGCATGCTGCGAGCGACCGACGACGCCGTGGCCTTCCGGCACGAGATTGCGCGCGGTGCAGTTGCGGCGGTTCTGCCGCCAGACCGGGCGCTGGCGCTGCACCGTCGCGCGCTTGATGCGCTGATCGTCCCGCCGCACGGAAAGCCCCAGCCGGCCCGGATCGCGCATCACGCCGAGGCGGCCGGAGATGCCGATGCGGTGCTGCACTATGCGGTGATAGCCGGCGAGCAGGCTGCCGCACTGGGCGCTCATCGCGAGGCCGCTGCCCAGTTCGCACGCGCGTTGCGGTTCGGCGGAGGGCTGGCGGGCGAGCAGCGCGCCGCGTTGCTCGAGCGCCGCTCCTATGAGTGCTACCTGATCGATGCGATCCACGAGGCGATCGAGGCCCGGCGGGCGGCGCTGAGCGAGCACCGCGCCAGTGGCGACCGCGTGCGGGAAGGGGACGCGCACAGGTGGCTGTCGCGCCTTCAGTGGTTCGCGGGCGACAACGCGACTGCGGAGGTGCACGCCAGAGCAGCTGTCGAGCTGCTCGAGCAGCTGCCTCCGGGCCGCGAGCTCGCGATGGCTTACAGCAACATGGCGCAACTGCGGACGTTGGACTCCAACGTCCGCCAGGCACGCAGATGGGGATTGCGCGCGATCGAGCTCGCCGAGCGGCTGGACGAAACCGAGATCCTGGTGCACGCGCTGAACAACGTCGGCACGGCCGAGCTAGGTGCCGGTGATGCCGAGGGGGCGCAGAAGCTGCAGCGCAGCCTGACGCTGGCGGTGGCCGCCGGCCTCGAGGAGCACGTGGCCCGGGCGCACACCAATCTCGCGTGCTGTGCGATCGACGCGCGGGACTACTCGTTCGCCAGAAGTCAGCTTCAGGCGGGAATCGCGTACTGCCGCGAGCACGATCTCGACTCGTGGCTGCTGTACATGACCGGGTGGCAGGCGCGGCTCGAGCTCGAGCAGGGTCGATGGGACGACGCCGCCGAGTCTGCGATGACGGTGCTGACGCGTCCCGACGTGCCGGCGCCGAGCCGCATCACGCCGCTGGCCGTCCTCGGGCGCCTTCGCGCGCGACGCGGAGACCCTGACCCGTGGACGCCGCTCGACGAGGCGTCCACGCTCGCCACGGCCACCGGCGAGCTGCAGCGTCTCCTGCCCGTGGCGCTTGCCCGCGCCGAGGCTCGGTGGCTGGCAGGCCAGGCGCACCTGATCGGGTTCGAGACGTCCGTCGCGCTTGATCGGGCGGCGGCCCAGCAACTCTCGTGGGGAGTGGGAGAGCTGCTGGTGTGGCGGTGCCGCGCAGGGCTTGGCGAACCACCCGACCCGGTCGTTGCAGCGGAGCCGTTCGCGCGCATGCTCGCCGGCGAGCCGGAGCAGGCAGCGGCACTATGGACCGAGCTCGGGTGCCCGTACGAGGCCGCCCTGGCGCTCGTGGAGAGCGAGGATGAGGTGAGGATCAGGCGCGGCCTTGAGGAGCTCCAGCGGCTGGGCGCGCGCCGCACGGCGGCGGTCGTCGTGCGCAGACTCCGTCGTCGAGGTGTGCGGGACCTGCGCCAAGGGCCGCGCGCGGCGACGCGGGAGAACCCCAGTGGCCTGACCTCACGGGAGCTCGACGTACTCACGCTGGTGGCGACAGGCATGCGCAACTCGCAGATCGCCGAGCACCTCGTCGTCTCCCCTAAGACCGTCGACCACCACGTGTCGGCGATCTTGTCCAAGCTCGGCGTCAAGACCCGCACCGAGGCTGCCGCCAGGGCCAACCGGCTGGGAATCATCGAAAAATAGGGAGAGCTCCCGATGTGGCGGGCGCCCGGGCACCGTAGGGTCAACCCCGTCATGCAGACGACAAAGGAGGGACGATGGACCTGTACGTGATCCTGCGGCGCAGCGGCTGGAGCTCGGGCGAGGAGCTTGAGCAGGCGGCGGCGAGATCGACCAAGGTCGGCAACGAGGAGATGGCAGACGACGTGCGCTGGATCCGCAGCTACGTCCTCGACGAGGGCGGAGGCTCAGTCGGCACGGTATGCATCTATGAGGCGACCAGCCCGGAGGCGATCCGCAAGCACGCGTCGCTCGCCGATCTGCCAGCCGACGAGATCATTCGCGTCGCCGACACCGTGATCGTGCGTCCGGACCCGCAACCGGTCGCGTCCTAGCACTCACACACACACAGGAGGTGGGAGGCGGCTGGGGAAGGTCGCCTCCCGCAGCGACGTCGACGCGGGTGCGATGATCAGCGGCTGACGCGCTTCTTCGAAGCCGTGGCGCGCGAGGACGACCTTTGCGGCACCGTGAGGTCCTCGGGATGCGTGCCTGCCCCGAGGCGCGCTTGGCGACGGATGCGCTGCGGGAGCCCGGACGTCTTGCACGCGTACATGCGCTCGTCGGCGATGCGCAGAGCGGCCTCGAGCGTGGTTGCCTCGTGCGGCACGCTGGCCGCGCCCCACGTGCTAGTGATTGAGAAGCCGTCGCCGTCCTCGGACAATGCCCGCGACGCCGCGTCGAGCAGCCGGTGAACGGCGCTTAGCCGGCCCGGCATGACCACGCAGAACTCGTCGCCGCCAAGGCGATAACAGCTGCCGTCGTCGCCGATCGCCGTGAGCAGGGAATGGCCGAGACGCGCGAGCAGCGCGTCACCCGCCGAATGTCCGAAGGTGTCGTTGTAGCCCTTGAAGCCGTCGAGGTCGTATAGCGCGAGCACGGCGTCGTCGGCGCCGTGCTCGGTGGGCGACTGCGCCGCGAGCGCGTGAGCGAGCGCGCGTCGGTTGGGCAGACCGGTTAACGGGTCTGTCAGAGACTCGGCGCGCACACGCGCCAGCAGCCTCAGCGACAGCCGGTAGGTGATCACCAGACGAACGGCGACCGCCCCGAGCGCAGCGAGCGCAAGACCGACGGCTCCGAAGTTGAGTGGATGCGGGCGAACGCAGCCATATCCGAGGATGGCGGCAGCCAAGCCGCCGAAGCCGACCGGAACGGCAATCATCCAGCCACGCTGCGATTCGTCCGCGGACACCGTGAGCCTCCCCGCGGGTTGCCAGGCCGCCAGGGCGATCAGCGTAAGCCCAAGCCACCAGCCTTCGTCGAACACCCCGCCCGGCGTGTAGGTCCCAAGCGCGGTCTCGACCAGGTACAGGCTGTCGGCGACCCAGAAGACCACGATGCCGGCGCCGAGCAGCCCCCAGGTGCGATCGATGCGCCAGCCGCGGAGCGCGATCACAGCCACGCAGGCACCGAGCAGCACCAGGTCGGTGACCGGGTAGGCGAGGTTGGTGATCACCTCCAGCGAACGGCCACTGGCGTGCCTGAGAACCTCGTCGAGCACGAACGTCGCAGACGCGGCGCCCACCGCCAGCGCTGCCGCCAGGCCGTCGGCCCACAGCGTGGCCGCGGCTCCCCGCACGCGATGACGCGCCAGCAGGCAGACGCCGGCGAACGCCAGCACCGGAAACGCGAGATAGCCCCCGTCGGCGGCGGAAGGGATTGGGATCGTGGGCAGGTTCCACAGCGCGATCGTGTAGTAGACCTCGCCCAGAGACCAGGCGAGCACGCCGGCGCCGATCAGCAGCCAAGCGGCGCGCTCACCGCGGCGCGTGATCGCGCGCAACAGGATGAGCCCCGAAGCGCACAGCAGCACGACCAGATGCACACGCTTGTCGAAGACGCTGTGAGCGCCGAAGTACTGGTCGATGACCGTGTGCAGCTCGTATGCGGCCAGCCAAGCCCCAACCAGTGCGAACAGAGTCGCTGCCCAGCGAGGCAAATGGCCGGGGGCTCTAGACATTTGCCGCATCATCGACCGCGAGTCGCGGGCGCTTAAGAGGCCGGCGAGGAACCTAAACGGCCGTTAACGACGCGCGCACGCGCGACCCGCCCGAATCCCGCGTGCAATGCTCTGAGCGTGGAGCAACGAATCAGCCTGGTGACGCTCGGCGTGGAGGATCTTGCCCGCGCCCGCGCGTTCTATGAGGCCCTTGGCTGGACCGGAGCGCGCCAGCCCGACGACGAGGTCTGCTTCTTTCAGGCGGGCGGGACGGTGTTCGGACTCTGGACCGCGCTGGGCGGTCACGGAGCCCCCGGAATCGAACTTGCCTACAACGTTCGCTCGCCCGAGGAGGTCGATGCCGTCCTGGCCGAGGCGCAGCGTGCCGGGGGCACGATCAGGCGACCCGCGGCGCGGGCCGACTGGGGCGGTACCACCGGCGCGTTCGCCGATCCCGACGGCTATGTCTGGGAGGTCGCTCACAACCCCGCGTGGACCGTCCACGAGGACGGTAGCGTGACGATCTAGAGGCACCGGGTCAGCGGTCGTTGAGATCGAGCACCGGGATCGGCGGTTCGATTTCTCCCGGGGCGTCGCCCTTGATGATCGCCGTCCCGATCGCGAAGAACTCGATGATGTGGCTGCCCCAGCCGTGGCTGCGTTCCGACAGCGAGACGCCGACGATTCCCTCGGCCTCGAGCTCCTGGGCCTCGGTCTGCATGCGCTTCATCGCGAGCTCGCGCGCGTCGTACAGCGACTGCGTGTAGTTGGGAAGCTCAACGTTGCGTGCAGATTGCGCGAGCGTCTGCAGTGGTCCGCGGCGTCCGACGTGGTACACGCAGCTGCCCATCACCATGCCGACTGGACGATGACCCGTGCGCAGGAGCGTCCAGAACTCCTGACCCGACAGATCGCTCTGGAAGGGCCTTCCGTTCGGGGCCCTGTGAAGCACGCCCTCGCGATGCTTGACGGCCGTCCCGATCGCGATGAACTCGGCCATGTTCGGACCCCATTCGTAGCGCCCGATCTCCAGACGCACGCCGACGATCCCGTCGGCGCCGAGCTGATCGGCCTCCTCTTCCATCCTGGTCATCGCCAGATGGCGCGCCGCGTACATCGCCTCCGACAGCACCGTCAGCTCCCGACTCGTCGTCGGCCCGGCGATCTGAAATCCGATGTGAAAGATCGAGCTGCCGACGACCAGGCCGACGGGATCAAAACCGGCCTGCGAGACCAGCAGGAACTCGTTGACGCTGAGGTCCGACGTGTACAGGCCCTCTCGGTTCTGCTCCAGCCGCTCGAGCCCAGATTCCGGGATTCCCTCGAGTGATTTCGGGTCGTAGTCGGTCATTTCGCTCCCATCCGGATCTGGGTTTTGACGGGAAGGTCGGGTGGACGCCGCGCCGGTCGGATCGCCGTCCCTGCCGCATGCATGGTGATCACCCACCCTTTGCGATCAGCATCCGCGCGGCCGCGCACGTAGTAGGGGATGCCCAATCTGCCCCTGTGCCACCCGCGTTGTGCCTGAGATCCGATCGAGGACGCAAGCGAGAACTTGCCGCGGCGCACAGAATGCGACAGCTCAACGCCGACCACGCCCGAGGCACGTGCGTCGGCGACCTGCCCGCGCAGCCCGGACCGCACCGTTTCACGAGCTCCGGTGAACGCCTGGCTGAGCTCATCGAGCTCCCGGTTCTGGGCCGGGGTTCTCATCCGTCGGAGACGAGTGTCGAGTGCCGCGGACGCGAACGTGACGGCGGTCGTGGCGACGAGGCCGACCGGCTCATGCCCGGCGCTGCACAACCGCCAGTAGTCCTGGACCGATACATCCGTCAGCACGGGCCAAGAGCTCGCGTTGGCAGCGGGATCCCGGATCGCGGTTCCGGTGACGATGCATTCGATCAGTCCCTTGCCGAGATCGTGGTCACTGCGCTGCAAACGGACGCCAACTACGGCGTCCGCTCCCACCTGCAAGGCCTCCTCGGCGAGGCGGTCGAGCGCGCGGCGCCGGGCCAGGTTCCACGCGTCGGTTAGTACATCGAGCTCGCAGACCACACCCGCGTGCCACTTGTAGTTGCGGATCTGCGACGGAGACGCCTCCGTCATCCGATTGAGCAGCGCCTGACCGGTGGACGACGGCCCGTACCCCGACCCGAACCCCCAGCTAGCACGCCCGATCACGACCTCCCCCGGCTCCAACGCCGGGAGATACTGCCAACCCGGCCGGACCACGCTCGCGCCCATCACCTGCGCCAGCGGCTCGGGACCGAGCTTGTCGAGCAGGGCAAACTCGTTGACCGACAGGCCGCTGGTGAACAACGCGCCCTCGGTGCCAAGCGCCCGCAACCGCTCCTGCGCTCGCGGTGGAATCCCGCCGGCCTCGATCCGCGCGAGCGCCTCCGCCTGCTCGCCGTCCTCACCCTTGTCGCGCGCGAAGAATCCCATCACACTCGCGAAACGCCGCCACGAGCTGCTGCGCTCGGTCCGGTGCCACCCGCAATCGAGACATCGAGACGTACACCGTGCGTAACGATACGGTCCGCCGCGGCTGCCCGCCCGGCTCTCTCACTTCTCAAGACGGGAGGTAACCGCAGTCTGACGGAGTCTTGATCGTTTCACTTCGAGACTGCAGAATCACGCACGCAGATGGCCCACGGCGAGCGTCGATACCAGTACAGCGTGGTCCGCGACGTTGGCGGACCAGGCTACGCGGACGTCGCGCTCGTCCGGCTTCCTGCTCCCCACGGCATGTTCGAGCGCCTGCTGCACCACGAGCGAGACGATGCGGTCGTGCTCGCCCACCGGACGTTTCGCCCGATGTTGGACCTCACCGAGATGGAGGCATACGCCGCGCAGCTCGAGCGTGCAGCCAAGCACGGCAACGAGGGGACGCTCGGATGCTTTGTGGAAACCGAGCAACGCGACGACGGGGTGGTTCGCGTGGCGCTCTATGAGCGCTGGTTTGACGGACGTCACCTCTGGTGCGAACAGCTTGCGCTGCGCGACTTCGACGCGGCAGAGCCCGACGCACTTGTTGCAAGCACCGAGTTTCTGACCGAACTGCAGGCCTGGGCGGCCGACCGCAACGAGCAGCGCGAGGACGGCTACATAGAGGCCGTCGTCGATGAACAGGACCGTGCCGAGCGGGCCGCGGAGCGTGACGATGCCGCGCGTCAGCTTGCCGGGATCCTCGAAGCCCACAACACAGCGCAGGACATCGAGTGATCGGCGGGCCGTCCAGCTAGCTCCTCCCGCCGCGCTGGTTAACCCTCACATTTCTTGCCGTTCCGGCGCACGGGCGGATAGGCTCGCCGTGACCACCCGGATTGTGGGGCGACCAGTGCCGGGCCTATCTGTCACCTCCGAGGAAACCTCGCCTTCGCTTGCCGCGATCGTCGCGGACGTCGATCCCGGGGTGTCGGACTGCCGCAACCAGACGTCTCCTGACGGGATGGTGACGATCGTGTTCACCGACATCGAAGGCTCCACAGCGATGATGGAGCGCCTCGGCGAGGAAGACTGGTTCGAGATGCTGCAGGCGCATAACCGGCTCGTGCGCCGGCTCGTCGCCGAGCGTGGCGGCGACGTGGTCAAGTCGCAGGGTGACGGGTTCATGCTGGCGTTCAGAAGCGCCGGTTCCGCGCTCACCTGTGCTGCCGAGCTTCAGCGAGCGGTCGCTGAGTCAAACGAGACCCAGATCGAGCGCGCGTTACGCGTGCGCATCGGCGTGCACACCGGCAACATGTTCGTGCTCGACGGAGACTTTCTCGGCAGATCGGTCGTGCTGGCGGCCCGGATAACCGGCCGCGCGAGAGGCGGCGAGGTGCTCGTGTCAGCGGCGTCGAAGGAGTACACCGAGCGCCTCGGGCTATGGGATTTCGGTCCGGCGACCCTTCTGAGCCTCAAAGGCTTGGCGAATGCCGAATGCGTTTATTCGCTCGACTGGCGGGCCGCCTGACTGCGGTCAGGCCTGGACGGCCACCAGCGCGATCGTCGTTAGTGCCAGCAGCACCCCGCCGCCGGTGAAGATGCCCACGAGCCAGAAGCCCAGCGCATCGTGTGCGCCGCTCGCCACCGCGCGCTGAAGCGTGCGGTGACGGTACGCGCCGGCCAACAGCAGCCCGATCGCAAGCGCCGCATATCCGATCCCGAGCACCACATACGGCCAGGTCGCGACGTGCAGGAGGCGGGGAGCCAGGCGTCCGACGCCGAGCGCGCCGGCCGTCGCGACCAGCGCCGACCGCCACCAGGCAAGCCACGTGCGCTCGGCGGCCATGGCGGTGCGTAGTGCGCCTCCGGGATCGCTGTCGACCGGCGACGGCGGAGTCGGCTCCGGCATGCGGCGATTCAACCAGGCGGCCCGACCGATCCGCAAGCCGCTCGACCGACATCAGCGCGGCATCGTGGATTCGATCAGCGGGCGCAGGTCCATGTCTCGCGTCGTGTAGTAGCCCACGGCTACGCACGCAGAAGCCGAGACGCACGAGACCCCCGCGAGGTCCAAGTCGCTCGTGCGTCGCGGGAGCGCGGTCCGATCAAGCGACCACCGAAACCCGTTCCAGCGCTCGACGAGCGGCAGGTGCTTCTTGTCGCCCTTGGTGAAGTAGTCCCCGACCGCGATGCAGGCCGCGCGGGAGGGGCAGGAAACGGCGTTCAGCTCCGCCAGCGTTGCACCGGACGGGCTCACCGCCCGGTCGACGATCGACCTCCGCCCGTCGAACCGCTCGACCAGTGGTCGGCCGCCGGACCCGGATCCCACGGCGACGCAGGCGTCCGTGGCCGCGCACGACACATCGTTGAGCGTGCCGAAGACGGCACCTAGCGGCAGCGTTTCGCGGACCGTCCATTTCTTTCCATCGAAGCGGCCAACTTGGCTATCGCCAACAGCGGTGCAACCGCCGGACACACACGAGATCGCGGACACGCCCTCGAAATCCGTCTTCATGATCGTCCACCGGTTCCCCCTGCGCCGCTCGACCAACGGGCCGGTGTCGCCCCCGCAGCTCGCAATCCTCGCACCCCGTTTCGTGGCGCCGCAGGCTGCCTGCTCGACATTGCCGACAGCAAGACATGTCGCCGCGAACCGGCAAGACACGTCGGTCAGGCGGACATCTGTGGTCGTCGCACCATGGTCGGACGAGCACGCCCAAGGGTGGGGCGTCGGCTGCACCCCCCAGCCAAAGCCGTTCCAACTCTCCGCGAGCGTCTTGTCGCAGGCGGTGTGTGACGTCACGCCGACCGCGACGCACGACTTCGACGACGCACAATCCACACCCAAGAAGTAGCCGGCCGCCGCACCGCTTGGCCCGCGTGACCATCGCGTGCCATTCCAGCGCGCCACCACCGGCCGCCCGACGCCTCCTCCAACCGCGATGCAATCCCGCATCGACAGACACACGACGTCACCCAGGCTGTACGAGCCCGCAGGCACGGGCGCGGCCTGAACGGTCCAGGTCGCGGCCGACGCGGAGTAGGGCGCAGCGAGCAGGCCCACAACACACGCGAGACCCGCTGCGAACGGTCTTGTCCCAGTCACCTCTTCCTCCTCAGTATCAGCATCGATCGACGAAAGTCATCGCAGGGAGCGGTAACGGCGCCATCACATGCGCTAACGCCCCGCTCAGGAGCCGGACTTGAGCATGGCCGCCAGTTCCGTACGCGAGCGCACACCGAGCTTGGCGTAGATCCGCGACAGGTTGTTCTCGACCGTCTTCTCGGACAGAAACAGCGTCGCGGCGACCTCCTTGTTCGTCCGCCCCTCGGCCACCAGCGCCACGATCTCCTGTTCGCGGGCAGACAGGGAGGCCCCTCCGCGCGCTACTGCTGCCGCTCCCGCGCGACGCGAGACGCGCGTGCCGGCCCTCCGTAGCTCGCGGGCGGCTGCGTCGACGAGCGCCACGGCTCCGGATGCCCCCGCGTCGGCGGCGACCGACTGCAGCGCGGCCACCCCCGCGTCGATCCGTCCATCCGCAACCAGGGCCTGGCCAAGGAGCAGCTCGCCCTCGACCAGATCCAGACGGCCGCGAGCCGCGTGCGCGCCATGCACGGCCTGCTCCGCCAACTCGGCCGCGACGAGAAATTCTCCCGTCGCCAGCGCGACGAGCGCCTTGGCCCGCAGCGCCCGTGCGGCGCCGAGCGGCAGCGCGAGATCG
>DASSGR010000250.1:0-24974 GCA_035693425.1 Solirubrobacteraceae bacterium | reverse complement strand
CGGAGTGGTGCTCGTGCGGCGCGGAGCGAGCCCGACCCTCGCGGATCTGTTTCGGTCGTGGGGGCAGCCGCTGTCCGAGCACCGCCTGGCCTCGTTCCCTGCGGGTGCGGGCGAGAGCGTTCGGGTGTTCGTAAACGGCCGACCGCGGAGCGGCCCGCCGGGTGCGGTGCCGCTGAGCGAGCACGCCGAGATCGTGCTCGAGGTCGGCCCGCACGTCCCGCCGCACATTTCCTACACGTTCCCGCCCGGCAGCTGAGTCTGGGCGCTATTTTTTGCCGCGAACATGTTCGGACCGCTTCAGCGCGGGGTCGTGATCAGGCGGCTCGCGCCCTTGGCGTTGATGCCCCCTGCCGCGTTTGCGGTTCATCAGCTGCGCTACTGGCTGGCGTTCGGCGGCCACGCGGGACTGTTCCTCAACCGACAGGGTCACCTCTACCTCCATTCTCTGGCCCCGTGGCTGGCGCTCGCGGTCGCGATCGCGATTGGGGCGTTTCTCCAGGCCCTGGGGCGTGCGCTGGGCGGGCAGCGCTCGCTGTCGCGGCACACGCTCTCGTTCACCGCGTTGTGGCTGATCTGCGCCGCGGCCCTGGTGGCGATCTACGTGACGCAGGAACTGCTCGAGGGGCTGCTCGCGACCGGGCACCCCGCGGGACTCGTCGGCGTGTTCGGATATGGCGGCTGGTGGTCGGTCCCGGCAGCGCTCGCCGTCGGCCTGGTGCTCGCGGCTGCGTTCCACGGTGCCCGCTGGGCGCTGCACGAGGTCGCTGAGCGCCGATCCACCAAGCCCAGGACTCGCCGCGCGCGCGTGCCGGTGCCGCGTCCGCCTTACAACGTGCCGGCCCCTCGGCTGGCGCCGCTCGCCGACGGCTGGTCGGATCGCGGCCCGCCTCGCTGAGGCGGAGCCCACACAGCTGACACTGCGCGCGGCCGCGTCACGGACGCGCTCGCGCAAGCCGCGACCGATGCCGCGCCGCTACAGCGGAGCAATGCCGATCCCGCTTGTCGCAAAGGCGCCTGTCCGACCATCGACTTGAGGACATACCAACGTGAGACCCAGAACCCCGAACCCAACACGCCTCGCGCTGAGCGTGTCGATCGTCGCCGCCCTGGCGCTGCTGGCGCCCGCGGCCGCGTCGGCGCACGCCCGCATCAGCCCGGCGGTGTCGGTGAAGGGCGAGTTGCAGCTGTACAGCCTCGCGGTACCGACCGAGAAGGAGAACGCGACCACCAGCAAGATCGTGATGACGGTCCCATCCGGATTCGGAATCGACTCCTTCGTCCCGCCGCCGCCCGGGTGGACACAGCAGGTGCGCCAGACCGGCTCCGGTGAAGAGGCGGTAGTCACCCAGGTGACATGGACGGGCGGCAAGACGCCGACCGGCCAGGATTCGCTTTTTCAGTTCCTGGCCCAACCCGCTTCGGCCAAGACCTACACGTTCCTCGTCCAGCAGACCTACTCAGACGGTTCGATCGTCAACTGGTCGGGCTCGGAGTCATCTGATGCGCCCGCGCCGACGATCTCCGTCAAGGACTCGCTGGGGGGCTCGAGCGGCACCTCGGCGCTCACGATCGTTGCGCTGATCGTCGCCGTGCTGGCGCTGGCGGCGGCCGGGATCGCCCTGGTCGGGCGCGGTCGCGGCGGTAGTGGAGGGGGCCGGCCACTGGCATGACCCGCGTGCGCGCAGTCATCGTCGCTCTGGCCGCGGTTGCGGCCGCTCTGGTGCTGCCCAGCGGCGCTTCGGCGCACGCCTACCTGATCAGAACCGAGCCCGCGGCAAGCGGCGTGCTGGAGTCCCCGCCTGCCAACGTCCAGCTCACCTACGACGAGGCGGTGGAGCCCCGGTTCGCGATCATCTCCGTGACCGACGCGGCCGGACACCAGGTGACCACCGGGCCGGTCCAGCGGTCGCCCACGAATCCCGACACGCTGGTCGTGCCGCTGCGCCCGCACCTGCCGGAGGGCTGGTACCTGATCTATTGGCGCGCGATCTCGGTCGACGGCCATCCGGTGCAGGGCGCGTTCACGTATGCCGTCGGCCCCAACCCGGGTCCCGCGCCGCAGTTCCCCGTGCCCAAGGTGTCCGCCAGCGCGAAGACGGCGAAGCTGTTGATCGCGCGCTGGGTGATGTTCCTGTCGGTGATGACCGCGATCGGCCTGTTCGCGCTGCGGATGCTGATCGCGCGGCCGCTGATCAGGCGAGTCGACGGGACGAACCTGCGGGGCTTGTCGGTGGCCTGCGTGGCGTCCTCCGTCGTGGGGCTGATCGCGATTCCCGTGTACCTCGATTTCTCGGTCGCCAACGACTCGCTGCGCTCGGTGTTCGATCTGAGCGCGCTCGTGCCGCTGTATCGCGTCACAGCGTTCGGCCGTGCGATCGTCGACTTCGAGATCTGCTTCGCGCTGTTCTGCGTCGCCGCCTGGACCGCGCTGTGGCTGGACCGTCCGCAGCGCGAGCATCGCTCGATCGCCGAGCTGGCCTCGGTGGCGGGCGCGGTGCTCGCCGCGGCCGCGGTGCTGATCGTCCCGGGCGCCGCGGGGCACCCGGCTCAGACCTCGCCACGTGGGCTGACGACGCTGTTGGACTGGCTGCACCTTGCGTCCGGCTCGGTCTGGTTCGGCGGTCTGGTGGGATTGCTGCTCGTCTGGCGCAACGCCGAAGCGCGGCTCCGCGTGCCGACGCTGTCGGTGGTCGTCCCGCGCTTCTCGAACGTGGCGCTCGTCTCGGCGATCGTCGTCGCCGGTACGGGCGTCGGTGAGGCGATCATCCACATGCCGGCGGTCAACGCGCTGTGGGAGACCGGCTTCGGTCAGGCGATCCTGGTCAAGAGCGGGCTGCTGATTGCGGCGTTTGCGCTGGCGTCGGGGAACCTGCTGCGATCGCGCCCGCAGCTGATCGCCGCCCGCTCGCGACCCGAGGTCGGTCAGCCGGCGGCGTCCCGGCTACGCGGCCTGATTGGCGGCGAGACGTTCATCGTCGCTGGCATCGTGTTCGTCGCGGCGATCCTGTCGAGCCTCGCTCCGCCGCCGCCCGCGTTCGCGCTTCAGAACTCGGCACTCGCCACGGTCGGGCCGGGTCGCGTCGCGCGCACGGTCGATCGAGCGGGCTACAAGCTGCAGGTGCTCGTCTCGCCGAACAAGGCCGCCGCGCCCGATTCGTTCGCGCTGCGGATCACCAAGGGCGGCAAGCCGGTCCGCGGCGCCAACGTGACGCTTGCGCTCAACCACCTGGAGATGCAGATGCCACAACAGGAGTACCAGCTCACCGAGACCCAGCCGGGGGTCTACGCGCGCTCCGCCCCCGCCCTGGTGATGGTCGGGCGCTGGGGCCTGAGCTTCCAGATCACCCCCAAGGGCGGCCAGCCGTTCACGGCGCTGATCGTCGACCAGGCAGACGGATAGGAGAACCAGATGAACCGTCAACGCTTACCCCACCGCCTGCGTCGCACGGTGCTGCTCGCCGTGCTGGCCGCGGCTGTGCCGGCGCTCGCGGCGTGCGGCAGCAGCTCGAGCGGCGCCGTCAGCGCGCCGGTGATCGGCGCGGCCAAGACGTTCTCGCTGGCCGGCTTCGAGCCCGCTGCGACGGTCGTGCCGGGCAAGCCGACGACCGTGTCGTTCACGATCCAACAGCCCAGCGGCAAGCCGCTGACGGCGTACAAGACCGGATCTGGCCCCCACACCGGCGTGCACCTGATCATCGTCCGCGACGACCTCGCCTACATCATCCACCAGCACCCGCCCGTCGGACCCGACGGCCTGCTGCGCCAGACGGTGACGTTCCCCGCGCCGGGCCGCTATCGAGTGCTCGTCGACGCCTACCCGAACATTCCCGGCGGGCAGCCCAACTTCCAGCTGTTCAAGACGGTCGACGTCAAAGGCGCGTACCACGCCAAGTCTTTGCCGGCGTTCACCCCGGATCAGGTGGTCGACGGTTATCACTTCGACATGCATGGCCACCCGAAACTGCACGCGATCCAGGCCCAGTTCGTGCACGTCGACGTGACCGATCCCAACGGGAAGAGGGTCACGTTCGTCCCCTGGTTCGGCGCGCTCGCGCACGCGATCTTCTTTCGCCAGGGATCGCTGGACTACTTCCACACCCACATCTGCGCCCCCAACGCTCCCAACTGCGGCGCGCTCCCCGGCGTGACCGCCAGTCGCGTGGCCGGCACCTCCACGGCCCCCGGGAAGCTCACGATCGGAGTGTTGCTGCCGGCGCCGGGAACGTGGCGATTGTTCCTGCAGATGAAGCTAGGCGGTCGCGTCGTGACCGCTCCGTACACGCTGAAGGTGGCGTCGTGAGCGGCGTCTGGGTTCGCCTGCTGGCCTCGCTCGTGGCGCTCGGTGCCGGGGTGGCGGCGCTGGTGATCGCGATCCTGCTGGTCCACACCGTCCTGGGGTAGCGCCGGTTCACCGGGGGTGGGGCGAGAAACGTCGATATATGACGCGTTTCTCAGCCAACCTCGGCCGCAGGGGCTAGTCGCGGACCGCGAAGCGGCGGCGAACTACCACCAGCGAGGCTGCGGCGGCGATCGCTACGGCCGCTAGCACCGCCACGAGGATGGCCCTCGACCCGCTGCCTCCGGAGCCGGACCCGCCGCCACTGCCCTTCAGCGGATGCCCCGCCGCTGCGGCTAGCTTGGGGACGGCGAGGATCGCTGCGCGAGCGAGGTCGTTGCCCTTGGTGCTCGCCGGCCTGGCCAGCGCCGCGGCCGCCGCCTTGGTCTTGGCATCGACGCCCTGGACGCCGTAGCCGGCGGCCATCACCACCAGCAGCGGCTGCTTGGTCTGAAAGCTGATCTCCTGGTCGAGGAAGTCGGCGTACTTCTGGGGCTGGCCGAACAGGCTCGGGATCACGCCGAGGTCGACCGGCGCACCGATCAGCGCCACCTTCAACGGGAAGTGGGCCTGCTTGGCGGCTGCCGTCTCGGCGTTGAGCTGCTTCTGGATCGCCGGCGAGGTCGGCGGGCTGTACGGGTAGAACACGTTCTCTCCGAGCAGCACGTCGCTCGCGGGATCGCCGTCGGCTCTAACCGCCGCCGGCAGCAGGGCCGATGCCACCAGCGCCACCACCAGCGATCTGAGCATTCGCGATCGCACCGCGGAGTAGATTAGACGCGTGTCAGATGAGTCCGAGGGCCGCGTCGCCCGCAACGAGTCAGTCGCGCGCGAGGTCAACGAGGCGATCGAGCACGGCCGGGGGCCCGCCGACGTGCAGGCGCCGCTCGCATTCCGCTGCGAGTGCGGCCGTTTGGGCTGCAACACGCTGATCGAGGTGACGATGGGCGAGTACGAGCGCGTGCGCTCGCATCCGCGGCAGTTCCTGGTGGCCACGGGGCACGAGCAGACCGAGTTCGAGACGGTGGTCCGGGCCGGCGAGACCTACTCGGTGGTGGAGAAGCAGGACGAGGCGGGGCGCCTGGCCGAGGCTCGCGACCCTCGTTCCTGAAGGTTCCCGCCTACGCGCCCGTCTGCGGGTCGAGCCAGAACCGCATCCGCACCGCGGTTCCTCCGGAGTGCGGCTGGCGGATCGTGAAGTCGTCGGTGACCTGGGAGATCAGACCGAGCCCCATCCCCAGCCCGGGCGTTTCGGTGTGCGTCTGAAAGCCGAGACCGTCGTCTGCGATTTCGATGACGAATTCGCCCCGATCGGTCCAGGCGACTACGTGGATGCGGCCGGGACGTTGCGGATAGGCGTGGATCACCGCGTTGGTCAGCGCCTCGGACACCGCCAGGCGGACCGCGTGGAGCTGCTCGTCATCGGCGCCCGCCGACCTGGCCGCGGCCACCAGCGCGCTACGCGCCAGCGGCACGGAATCGGCCACGGCCGAATAATCCCTGCTCAAAGCGGGCCGAAGTTCCACTCCCAATGGGTTTCTTGCCAGCACACTCATAGCTACTTTGCTTGCGGCTCGGTTGTGGGATACCCAGACTCTCGATCCGATAACCGACGCAACTGCACCTCGCTTTGCAGGCACTAACCTGCCGGCCGGGCCACCTGTCGAGGCGCAGTCCTGGCACCATCGCGGGAGGTGGATATCGACGATCTCTATGGGGCTCCGCTCGATCGGTTCGTGCCCGAGCGCACGGAGCTGGCGAAGGGCTTGCGCAAGGAGGGGCGTCGCGAGGAGGCCGCCGAGGTGGCGGCCCTACGTAAGCCCTCGGTGGCCGCCTGGGCCGTCAACCAGCTGATCCGAACGCAGGGGCGCTCTGTCAAGGAGCTGTTCGACGCCGGCGACGCGCTGCGCAGCGCCCATGAACAGGCCGCGTCGGGGCGTGGCGACGCCCAGGCATTGCGCCAGGCGACCCAGGGCGAGCGCGCCGCGGTGGACAGTCTCATGGAGTCCGCCCGGGGCCTGCTGACCTCAGACGGGCACGAACTCAGCCCCGCCGTGATCGACCGTGTCGCCGAGACGCTGCGCGCAGCGGCCCTGGATCCGGACGCGCGCTCGCAAGTGAGCGAGGGGCGGCTCGAGCGCGAGCTGCGTCATGTCGGCCTTGGATTCCTCGGCGACGTCGGCGCCGCGCCCGCGCCCGCCCCGAAGCGCAAGGCGCCCGCCGCAAAGCGCAAACAGGATCAAGCGCAAACGGCCGAGGCCGAGGCCCGCGAGCGCGAACGCGCCCAGGCCCTGAAGGACGCCCGAGCCGCAGAAAAGGACGCCCGCCGCGAGCTCGAGCGAGCGCAGAAGGCCGCCGACTCCGCGCAGGCGCGCCGGGACAAGGCGGCCGCGGCGCTCGACGACGCCGAACGGGAGCTCGCCGACGCGCAGACGCAGGCAGAGGCCGCCACGGCCGCCCACGACAGGGCGGCCGGTGCGCTCGCGCGCATCCAGACCCAATAGGGTTTCACCGTGCGCTTCGCTGCTGATCGGCCCCTGGGAGTCGCACCGGCGACTGTGCGTGACTACCGCGAGCTGGCGCGACGCAAGCTGCCCCGCCAACTGTTCGACTACATCGACGGCGGCGCCTACGAGGAGGCCACGTTGCGGGCCAACGTCAGCGATCTCGAGCGGCTGCTCCTGCGTCAGATCGTGATGCGCGACGTGTCGACACGCGATCCGTCCGTGGAGCTGTTCGGCCAGCGGCTGGCGCTGCCAGTGATCCTTGCGCCGATCGGACTCGGCGGGATGTTCGCGCAGCGCGCCGAGGTGCAGGCCGCGCGCGCGGCGGAGCGCGCCGGGGTCCCGTTCGTCGAATCGACCGTCTCGGTCTGCAGCATCGAGGAGGTCGCCCGCGCCACGTCGGTGCCGCCCTGGTTTCAGCTGTACGTGATGCGCGACCGCGGCTACGCCCAGGAGCTGATGGCCCGCGCCCACGCCGTCGGCTCACCGGTCCTGGTGCTGACCGTCGACCTCGCGGTGGTCGGCGCCCGCCACCGGGACACTCGCAACGCGATCGCCGGCAGGCCATCGAGCTGGGCCAAGGCCCGCCGCGGGCTGGACCTGATCTCGCATCCTCGCTGGATCCGCGACGTGCCCGTCGGGGGCAAGCCGCTGACGTTCGGCAACCTCGAGAAGGCGGTGCCCGGCGCGACCAACCCAGGCGAGTTCCGCAAGTGGGTTGACGGGCAGTTCGACCCCAGCGTCACCTGGGACGACATCGCGTGGGTGCGCGAGAACTGGACCGGGCGTCTGCTGGTCAAAGGCATCCTCGATCCCGACGACGCGCGCCGCGCGGTCGAGGTGGGCGTGGACGGCGTCGTGGTCTCAAACCACGGCGGCCGCCAGCTCGACTCGGTGCCGTCGACCGTCCGCGCGCTCGCGGATGTGGTCGACGCGATCGGCGGTCAGGTGGAGGTGCTCGTCGACGGCGGCGTACGCACCGGGCTCGACGTCGTCAAGATGGTCGCCGTCGGTGCCAAGGCGGTGCTCATCGGGCGCGCCTGGGCGTGGTCGGTGGCGGCGGCCGGTGAGTCGGGAGTGCGCCATGTGCTGGCGATCCTCAAGGCCGACATGGACGTCGCGCTAGGCCTGATCGGCCGCAACTCGATCGCCGACGTGGATCGCTCCGCGCTCTACCAGTCGGGCGCGCCGGTCGTGTCCTAAGGCGGACGCAGGCGCGCCGCGACACGAGGCCGCAGCGCGCACGCGTACCTCTCCTCATGCCTTGACCAGGCCGTGCGGGTCGAGCACGAACTTCTTGGCCACCCCGCTGTCGAAGTCCTTGTAGCCCTTCGGGGCCTCGTCCAGCGAGATCACAGTGGCGTTGACCGCCTTGGCGATCTGAGCCTTGTCGTGCAGGATCATCTGCATCAGCCCGTGGTGGTACCTCATCACGGGGCACTGACCGGTGGTGAAGCTCTGGGACTTGGCCCAGCCCAGACCGATGCGGATCGACAGCGAGCCCTGCTTGGCCGCGTCGTCGACTGCGCCCGGATCGCCGGTCACGTACAGCCCGGGGATGCCGAGCTTTCCGGCCGCCCGGGTCACGTCCATGATCGAGTTCAGCACCGTCGCCGGAGCCTCGTGCTCTGAGTCGGCCCCGTGGCCACGGGCCTCGAAGCCGACGGCGTCGACGGCGGCGTCGACCTCGGGCACGCCGAGGATCTGCTCGATCTGATCCTTCGGGTCGCCCTTGGAGATGTCGACGGTCTCACAGCCGAAGCTGCGCGCCTGCTTCAGGCGCTCGGGGATCAGGTCGCCGACGATCACCACCGACGCGCCAAGCAGCTGTGCGGAGTGCGCCGCCGCCAGGCCCACCGGGCCCGCGCCGGCGACGTACACCGTCGAGCCCGACGTGACTCCGGCCGTGTATGCGCCGTGGTAGCCGGTCGGGAAGATGTCCGACAGCATCGTCAGGTCGAGGATCTTCTCCATCGCGTGTTCCTTGTCTGGGAACGGCAACAGATTCCAGTCTGCGTACGGAACGAGCACGTACTCGGCCTGGCCGCCGACCCAGCCGCCCATGTCCACGTACCCGTAAGCCGAGCCGGGACGGTCAGGGTTGACGTTCAGGCACACGCCGGTGTTGCCGGTCTTGCACATCCGGCAGCGCCCGCACGCGATGTTGAACGGGACCGAGCACAGGTCGCCCTTCTTGATGAACTCCACCCCCGGGCCGGTCTCGATCACCTCGCCGGTGATCTCGTGGCCGAGGATCAGGCCCTCGGGGGCGGTGGTGCGCCCACGAACCATGTGCTGGTCAGAGCCGCAGATGTTGGTAGAGACGCACTTGAGGATCGCTGCATGCGGAAGCTTGCGGCCGACGTTGGCGGGATTGACACCGGGCCCGTCCTGGAGCTCGAAGGTGGGGAAGTCGATGTCGTGGACCTCCACCTTGCCAGTCCCCATGTAGGCAACGCCGCGGTTATCTGCCATTTCTCCCTCCTCGGTTGAAGTGCAGTACCAGTTGGCCTACCCACTCGTCGGCTGCTTGCACGTCGACACCCCCAGGTGGGTGTGCGTACTTACAGCTCGTGCTCGGCGAGCTGCGCCTTGAGGTCGCGGCAGCGGGCGTGGAGCTCTTCGGTCCGCGCGCGGGTCTGCTGGTGCATCGGATGGTTGCGACCGCCATCGCGTCCGCCCCCCATCGCGAACGCGTACTCCCAGCTCGCCATGTGTGCCTTGAGCTCGGCGGTGGCCTGCTCGAGCTCTGCGCGAAGCCGTTCCGGCAGATCCATCGTGAAGCGAAATTGAACCAGGGGGCTAAGACGGTGCCAGCGGATCTGCTATCCTAATCTCATTAGGCAACTACCTACTGTTCATAGCTCTCATCCGATGGAGGAAAACCGGTGAACAGCCGCACACTGAACCAAAATCTCATTCAAATCACGCGCTACCGCTTCGTGAACGCCTACCTGGTCCGCGAGGATGACGGCTTCACGCTGGTCGACACGACGCTCGGCGGCGCCGCCGACGGTCTGATCGCAGCCGCGCAGGCCGCGGGCGGCCAGATCCGGCGGATCGCCCTCACCCACGGTCACGGCGATCACGTGGGCTCGGTCGAGGCGCTCAAGCAGAAGCTCGGGCCCGACGTGCAGGTTTTGCTCGGCGAGCTCGACGCCCGCATCCTCGCCGGCGAGAACGTGGTCGAGGGCAAGCTCCCAGGCAGCTGGCCAAAGGTGCAGTGGGCTCCCGACGTCCGCCTGGCGCCGGGCGACCGCGTGGGAAGCCTCGAGGTCGTGGCCAGCCCCGGCCACAGCCCCGGGCACGTAGCGTTCCTCGACACGCGTGATCGCACGCTGATCGCCGGCGACGTGTTCACGTCCTACGGCCAGGTCGCGGTCACCAACAGCTTCTACTGGCGGTTTCCGTTCGCGACGATGGCCACGTGGGACAAGCCCAAGGACGTGGAGTCCGCCCGCGCCCTGCGTGCGCTCGACCCCGCGCTGCTGGTCGTCGGCCACGGCCCCGCAACCGCCGCGCCCGGCGACGCGATGGACAAGGCGATCGCTCGCGCGAGCGGCTGATGGCCCGGGCTGGGCTCGACACCGACGCGGTCGTCGCCGCGGCGGCGCAGCTGGCGGACGCCGACGGCCTGGAGGCGGTGACGCTGGCACGGCTGGCCGCCATCCTCGGCGTCCGCTCGCCGTCGCTGTACGCGCACGTCGACGGGCTTGCGGACTTGAGGCGGCGCCTGGCGGCGCGCGGGGCGCGGGAGCTGGCGGCAACGCTGCAGAGGGCGGTTGCGGGACGTTCGCGTAGCGATGCGCTGTTTGCGATGGCCGACGCGTATCGCGCTTACGCGCGCGCACACCCCGGCACGTATGCGGCTCTGCAACGAGCCCCGGCCCGGGGCGATGCCGAAGGCGCCGGGGCGGCAGCCGACGTGGTCGACGTGGTGCTGGCAGTGCTCCGCGGCTATGGCCTCGCCGGCGAGGATGCGATCCACGCGACGCGGATCATCCGTGCCGCGCTGCACGGTTTCGTCACGCTGGAGACGGAGGGCGGCTTCGGGCTCCCGCTTGCCCTCGACGACAGCTACGTGCGTCTCGTCGACCTGCTCGATCGCGGTCTGTCGGCCCCGCGCGCGTAACGTTTGGAGGCATGTCGAGCGCGTATGTCAAGGTCGAGCACGACGGGACGTCCGATTCGGTCGCCGTCGAGGAGCCGCTGGAGATCCGGATCGACGGCCGTCCGCTCGCGGTGACGATGCGCACGCCGGGTTACGACGAGGAGCTCGCGCTGGGGTTCCTGTACGGCGAGGGCTTGATCGACGGGCCACGGGATGCCGGCCCAGCGGAGGACTTCGCAGCCAACACGGTCGACGTACGAGGTCCGTTGGCCCGCGAGCCCGGCGAGCGGCGCTTCTACACGACCTCGTCGTGCGGCGTGTGCGGCAAGGGAGCGCTGGAGGAGGTCGCCGTGCACAGCGCGCCGCTGCCGGACGGCCCCGCGGTGGCCCGCTCGCTGCTCGCCGATCTTCCCAACCGCCTCGAGCAGCCCGCCTTCAAGCACACCGGCGGGCTACATGCCACCGGCCTGTTCACCACCGATGGCGAGTTGCTTCACACGCGCGAGGACGTGGGACGCCACAACGCCATGGACAAGGTCATCGGCCGTGCGCTGCTCGACGGAATCTTGCCGCTGGGTGAGCGGATCCTGTGCGTCAGCGGACGGCTGTCGTTCGAGCTCGTGCAGAAAGCGGCCGTCGCGGGCGCCCCGATCCTCGTGGGGGTCGGCGCCACCAGCTCACTGGCGATCTCGCTGGCGGAGGATCGCGGCCTGACACTGTGCGGGTTCGCGCGGGGCGGACGGATGAACGTCTACACGCACCCGCAACGGATCCTGGAGGGGTAAACGGGCCGCTACGCGGCGGCCAGGCCGGCCACCCGCTCGAGCTCCTCCTCCGAGCACCACGCGCCGACCGACGCGCGGACCACGCCGAACGCGGCGATGAAGCGCACGACCACGTCTTCCTTGGCGAGTCGCTGCACGTCGGCCTCAGGGTCGGCTGACTTCCACGACACCAGCGTGGAGCGGCTTCGCTCGAGCACCTCGAGACCGCGCTCGCGCAGCTTGTCGGCGAGCGAGGCCGCCAGCGACGCGGCGCGCTCGTGGACCCACGGCCAGCCGGCCTCTTCGAACACCTCCAGCGAGGCCAGCGTCCACGCACTGCGGATGCCGGTCGGAAAGCCGTGGTCCAGGCGCGCGGCGCCCTCCGCGGGCTCGAACTCGAGCGCGCGCTGCGGATCGGCGACCGAGCTGTAGCCGGGCCACGGGACCAGCAGGTCGTCGAGGTGCTCTGCGCGCACGTACAGGCAGCCGCTGCCCTCCGGCCCGCACAGCCACTTCTGACCCGACGCGGCATAGAACGCGCACCCGAGCTCCTCGACGTCCACGGGGATCGCGCCGATCGCCTGGGCGGCGTCGAGCAGCACCGGCACGCCGGTCGCCGCCAGCGCCTCGGTGTCGACGATCCGCCCGGTGACCCAGGAAACATGCGAGCAGGCCACGAGGCGCGTCGAGGACGACACCTCGTTGGCGATCTCCGCGAACGGCACCTCGCGCACCGTCACGCCGGGCCGCACCCGCGCTCGTCCAAGCGGGCCCAGCAATCCGGGGTGCTCCTCCTCGGTCGTGAGGATCTCGTCGCCGGCGCGAAGGTCGAGCCCGGCGATCACGGTGTTGACGCCGTCGGTCGTCGAGCCGGTCAAGGCGACGTCGGCAGTGGGCGCGCCGATCACGGCGGCGTAGGCCTCGCGGACCTGATCGCGCAAGCCCATCAGCCCGTCGAAGTACGGCTTGCCGCAGCGGCCCTGCAGCGCCTCGAGGTCGACCCTGCGATGGGCCGCCTCGGCGGAGCGGGCAGGGACCGGCCCCTCGGTGCCGGCGTTCAGGTACGACAGGCGGTCGAACACCGGGAACTGCGCGCGGAAGGTGGCGGGGTCGGCCGCCTGGATGGCTGAGTCGGTCATCGGCTTATTCTCCCCGACATGTGCTTCTCATTCGATGCGCGCCCTCCGGCGCCCCCAATCGACCTGTTGTTGGCTCCGATCGCCGGAGGCGCCGGGGCCGAGCTGCTCGAGCTGACCTCGGCCGACGGCACTCGCTTCTCGGCCGCGCTCGCGGAGGCCCCAGAGGACCGTGGTGCCGGGGTCGTGATCCTGCCCGACGTCCGCGGGCTGTACCCGTTCTACTCCGAGCTCGCCGAGCGTTTCGCGCAAGCCGGCCATCACGCGATCGCGATCGACTACTTCGGCCGCAGCGCGGGCCTGGGGCCGCGCGGCGAGGAGTTCGAGTACATGCCGCACGTCCAGCAGCTCAAGGTCCCACAGGTGCACGCCGACGCCGCCGCCGCGATCGCCGCGCTGCGCGATCGCACCGGCGACCGGCCGGTGGTGAGCGTCGGGTTCTGCCTCGGCGGCTTTCTCTCGTTCCTGGCGGCCGTCAAGCTGGCCGACGAGCTCGCCGCCGTGGTCGGCTTCTACGGGATCCTGACCGGCGGGCGCTTCGGCACCGCCGGGCCGCTCGAACTCGCATCCGACATCAAGCGGCCCGTGCTGGGGCTGTTCGGGGGCGAGGACCAGGCGATCCCGGTCGACCAGGTGGAGGAGTTCGACAAGCGCCTGGACGAGACCGGCCTCGACCACGAGATCCACGTGTATCCCGGCGCCCCGCATTCATTCTTCGACCGGCGGTTCGAGCAGTACGCCGACGCGTGCGACGACGCCTGGCGGCGGATGCTGGGGTTCATCGGCAAGCACGGGTAGCGGCGGCCCGGATTCGGACCGCCGCCACCAACTGTGCGAGTTAGAAGCCGCCCGTGCCGTTCGGGGTACCGAGCCCGGTCGGGCCGTCGTAGCCCGTGCCGGAGGTGCACAGGTACGACGGCGAGCAGCTCCCGTTGGAGCCGCTCGTGACGTCGAATAACGAGCTCGTGTGGCTGTACGGATAGCTGCCCGCTGTGACCGAGCGGCAGGCTAACCGACGCGCCCCGAGGACGCGCTGTTCTAGGAGGTTTTGTCCTTCGAGGAGGCCTTAGTGGTGCGAGAGCTCTTGCCGTCGCCCGAGCGATTGCCGTTGCCGGAGCGGTTTCCGTTGCCCTTGCTCTTTGGCTTGGCCTCGCTCTTTCCGGACTCGGAATCGTCGTCTCGCTCGGCGAGCTCGCGCTTGAGCACCTTGCCGGTCGAGTTGCGCGGCAGCTCGTCGATGAACACGACCTCGCGCGGGGTCTTGTAACCGGCGAGGTTCTTCTTCACGTAGTCCTTGGCTTCGTCCTCGCTCAGGTTGGCTCCGGAGCGGAGCACCACGAAGGCCTTGAGCCGCTGCCCGAACTTCTCGTCG
This sequence comes from Solirubrobacteraceae bacterium, assembly GCA_035693425.1. GTDB lineage: Bacteria > Actinomycetota > Thermoleophilia > Solirubrobacterales > Solirubrobacteraceae > Palsa-465. The sequence continues at coordinate 10,751 of DASSGR010000250.1, read as the reverse complement.
TCGACGCCGATCACCGCGGCCTCCTCGACGGCGTCGTGACCGGCGAGCAGCTCCTCGACCTCGGCGGGGAACACGTTCTCGCCGCCGGAGATGATCATTTCGTCGTCGCGGCCCTCGATGAACAGGCGGCCGTTCTGGTCGAAGTGCCCGACGTCGCCGCTGGCCATCAGCCCGTCGACCTCGTCCTTGCTGCCACCGCCGGTGTACCCCTCGAACTGCGACTGGTTGCCGACGAAGATCCGGCCGGTCTCCCCCTGGGGAAGCTCCTTCTTGCCTTCGTCGTCGTAGATCTTCACCACCGATCCGCGAACGACCTTGCCGACGGAACCGGGCTCCTCCTTCAGATCCTTTGGCGTGGCGATCGTCGCGTAGGAGATCTCGGTCGACCCGTAGAGGTTGTAGATCACCGGACCGAACGCGTTCAGGGCGCGCTTCGTGAGCTCCACTCCGAGCGCGGAGCCGCTGACGAAGATGATCCGTAGGTTCGAAAGGTCGTGCTCCTTGATCTTGTCCTCGCCGACGTCGAGGATCCGCTGCAGCATCACCGGCACTACGACCATTGCGGTGGCCTTGTGGCGCTCGAGGCTGTCGAGTGTCTCCTCCGGATCGAAGCGCCTGCGGACGACCAGCGTCGACCCGAGCCCGATCCCCACCATCGACTGCATGAAGCCGAGCGCGTGGAACGCGGGCACGCACATCTCGGTGACCTCGCCCGCGTGGAACGGGACCTTGCTGAGCAGGCCGCCGAGCAGCCCCAGCGATCGTGGCTCCGAGCGCGGCGCGCCCTTGGGGCTGCCGGTGGTGCCGCTGGTGAGGATCGTGATCTTCGGTGTTGTGCCGGCCTTGGGTGGCCGGCTGGGATCGCCGCGCTGGACAAGCGCGTCGAGGGTGTCGTCGCCATCGGTGTCGGCCCATGCGCGATAGCGGCCGTGCGGCGGCTCGTCGATTCCCTCGAGCGCTTCCATGTACTCCTCGTCGCAGACCAGCAGGTCGGTGCCTTCGCGTTCGGCCACCTCGCGAATCTGGGGGCCGGCGAATGAAGTGTTGAGCAGCACCACGCGAGCGCCGCACTTGGCCGCCGCAAACACCGCGTCGAAGAACCCGCGATGGTTGCGCACGAGGATCGCGACGCCCTCGCCCGGCTCGAGCCCGTCCTCGCGCCAGCAGTTGGCGATCGCGTTTGACCGCTCGTCGAGCTGCTTGTAGGTGAGCTCGCCGACCTCGTCGACGATCGCGGTGCGGTCGCCGAAGCGGACGGCCCCAGCGGTGACGGCGCCCCCCAACAGGCCGTAGTGGTCGAAGGCGCGCAGGATCTGGGCCGACTGGTGGGGAAGCGGCAGCCCGATCATCCCGCTGCGCAGGCACAGCGCGGCGAAGTAGGCCTCGTCGCCCAGCCGCTCGGCGAGCTTCAAGCCGGTGGAGACGATGTTTCTGGGGTCGAGCATTTTGGGGTCGAGATCTACGATCGGAATCGCCTCCCTACTGCTTGCGCCGAGCTGATGGTGGGGGTTGAAAGGACCCTACGCGAATCCGGGAAGGTTTGGCACCGGTCAGGCGTCCTCGCAGTAGGTGTTCCTAGACGTGACCGCTTCTAACCGCATCGGGGCTATCGCAATCCCTCTGGGGCGAGGGGCTCTCCAGTGGCATGCAAGCGGGCTACCCGCGCGGTTACTCAAGGACTCAGGCAGCGGACCTGTGGCCCACTCGCTGCAGCTCCTGCACTGAGAGAACGGCGCCGTCGCCGACCCCACGCGGCGACGGCGCCAATTTCTCCCGCCCGGTTTGATTGCTGATGCATGGGTAGCTAGAAGGTGAATGGACGGCGGGATCATCACGTTGCCCCTGCGCGTCAGCGTCGGGGGCGCACGCGTGCTGCTGCGCACCGTTGCGAGCGCGACCGGCTGCGCCGCAAAGCTCGGTGGCAAGGCCACCGTCGCCGCGGCGCGCACAGCCGCCCGTGTCAGTGACACCGTGACGTGGGGTCGCCCCGCGCCATCGTTCGAGCCTCCAGCCGAGCCGGCGGCGCCGGTGGTTTCCGATCTGCGAGCGGCTCCGCCCGTCCCCCGGCACTCGGTCAACGGTGACCTGAGCGAGCCGCCGCGCACGCAGACGCCTCGCGTTCCCGACATTGCGCCCCCGCCTGAGCCGGAGCCTCCGGCCCCGGTGGAACCCGTGCATGTCTCCGAGGAGCCCGAGCTGGTGCGGGAGGTGGCCGAGCCGGGTGCCGAAGACGGGGCCGGAGCATCGGTGACTGTCGACGAGCCGTGGCCGGGCTATGCCCGGATGACCGCCAAGCAGGTGATCGAGCGCCTCGCCGACGCAACGCCGGCCGAGCTTGCCGCCGTCCAGCTGTACGAAAGCATCAACCGGGACCGCCAAACCGTGCGCGCCGCGGCTGAGCGCAATATGAAGTCCAAGACAGGCCGCGGCTCGCCCGACTGAAAGGAGCCGGGCCAATGCCCCAGGCTAAGACACTGAACGCGCGAGACGCGAAGCTGGTCCAATGGCTGACGGAGGCCTACAGCAAAGAGGCCGAGCTCGAAGCCGACTTGACCGCTCACATCTCGCTTACCGAGAAGATGTCCTACAAGAAGCGGCTGCGCAAGCACCTGACCGAGACGCGCGACCACAAGCGCCGGGTCGGGGCGCGAATCAAGCAGATCGGCGGCACCGCGAGCGCGAGCTCGCTCCCCGGCGTGCCAAACGCCGTCGGCGAGGTAGCCGGCAAGGCCGTGGCCGCGGTCAAGGGCCAGGTCGGCGCTGCGCGCGCGGCCGTCAGCCCCCAGGCTGAGACCCACCTGCGCAACGCCCAGGAGGAGCTTCGCGAGGAGCACGTCGAGATCGCGATTTACACGCGGATCGAGGCGTTCGCGACCGAGGTGGGCGACAAGGAGACCGCGCAGCTGGCCAAGGCCATCCGGCGCGACGAGGAGCGCATGGCGAAGTTCCTCGACGCCGAGCTCGTGCGGCTGGTCAAGGACGTCGTTCGGGCTGAGATCCCGCGCGACCAGCGCGCCACGCCGCGCCGTCGCAGCACCCGCCGGCGGAGCACGAGCCGCGCCGCGAGCGCTCGTTCGCGGACCGCGACAGGTGTCGTGCGGTCTGGCACGCGGAGCTCCACGGGCCGCAGCTCGACCGGACGCAGCTCGACCGGACGCAGCTCGAGCGGTCGCACCACGGGCCGCAGCTCCGGGACCCGTGGCGGATCCACGTCGCGCAACGGCGCCTCCGCCTCGCGTCCGACGACGCCTCGGGCCCGCGCTACGTCGCGCGCCTAGCGCACGCCACCAGCGCATTCTCGCCACCACCTAGCCGGCCGGCCGGGAGCGGACCGATGAATTTCGGATCGGCTCCCGGTCTCATCACCGTCGGATTGAGCATCGACGAAAAGGAGAGCGGCGAAGTGAGTGGCGAGAATGCAACGATGGCCCCGGCGGTCGGCCAGCACGGAGACCGCGCCCGCTGGATCGCGCTGGTGGTCCTGTGCGCAGGGATGCTGATGATCGTGCTCGACGTGACGGTCGTGAACGTCGCGCTGCCGAACATCCAGAGCGACCTGGGATTCGGCTCGTCGAGCCTGGCTTGGGTGGTCAATGCGTACCTGATCGCGTTCGGCGGCCTGCTGCTACTCGCCGGGCGGATCGGCGACCTGCTGGGTCGCCGCCGCGTGTTCATGACCGGCCTGGTCGTGTTCACGCTCGCCTCGCTGCTCTGCGGGCTGTCTGACAGTCAGGGCGTGCTGATCGCTGCGCGGTTCGTGCAGGGCGTCGGCGGCGCGCTGACCTCGGCGGTGATCCTGGGGATGATCGTGACGATGTTCCCCGAGCCGGGCGAGCAGGCCAAGGCGATGGGCGTGTACGCGTTCGTGGCCTCGGCCGGCGGCTCGATCGGGCTGCTGGCCGGCGGGGTCCTCACCCAGGCGATCAGCTGGCACTGGATCTTCTTCATCAACGTCCCGATCGGCATCGCCACGGGCGCGCTGGCCATGCGAGTGCTGCCGTCAGACAAGGGCTTGGGCCTGCGCCAGGGCGCCGACGGGCTGGGCGCGCTGCTGATCACCGGCTCGCTGATGCTCGGCGTGTACACGATCGTCAAGCCAGCGGCCGAGCTGGGCTGGGGCTCCGGGCGCACGCTGGCGCTTGGCGCCGTCTCGCTCGTGCTGCTTGCGGCGTTCATCGTCCGCGAGGCCACGGCCCGCACACCGCTGGTGCCGCTGAGGATCTTCCGCTCCCGCAACATCTCGGGCGCCAATGTGATCCAGGCGCTCGTGGTGGCCGGCATGTTCAGCGTGTTCTTCCTTGGGACGCTGTACCTGCGGCGCGTGCTCGGCTACGACGCGCTGGAGATCGGGCTCGCGTTCCTGCCCACCACGCTTGTGATGGGCACGCTGTCGCTGCGCTACTCCGAGCAGCTGATCATGCGCTTCGGTCCGCGCAACGTCCTGATCCCGGGCCTGGCGCTGATCGCCGCGGGACTCGGATTGTTCGCGCGTGTGCCTGTCGACGGTCACTACCTGACCGACATCCTGCCCGCCGGCCTGCTGATGGGCTGTGGCGTTGGCGTGTCGTTCGCGGCGCTGATGACGCTCGCGATGTCCGACGCCGCGCCCAGCGAGGCGGGGCTGGCATCCGGCCTGGTCAACACCACGGCACAGGTCGGCGGGGCCCTGGGGCTCGCCATCCTCGCCACGCTGTCGGCGACGCGCACCGACCATCTGCTCGGCCGCGGGGTGTCGGCGCACGCAGCGCTGACCGGCGGCTACCACCTTGGGTTCATCGTTGGGGCAGCGCTGGTGGTCGCGGCGCTGGTCGTGGCGGTGGTCGTGCTTCGGCCGGCAGCAGCGCCCGCCGGGGCGCACGCGTCGATCGAGGCGCGGCCTGTCGGTTCGGAGGCCTGAGCGCGCGCTCGGGTCCGAACGTCAAAGACTCCATTGAAGGAGAGATGGGCGGCGGGTCTCGGGCCGCGAGAAGGTGCATGACACGACAACCGCGACGATTCAGGCGAGGCCTGTCGTGTGGAACACCGTGTAGGTGCATGACACGGCACGCCTGGGGCGCCGACGATCGGTTGTCGTGATATGCCCCCTCCCGTCCCTCCCCTCTCTATGAGCCGTTGACGTTCGGCGCACACCGACCCCACGCCCGCCGCTATCGTCGAACGTAGACCAATGAGCACGGGCCAGACCGACCTCAGCCACCGCCACCGCGTCGTCGTCATCGGCGGCGGCTTCGGCGGCGTCCGCGCCGTCAAGTCGCTGGAGAACGAGCCGGTCGAGATCACGCTGATCGACAAGAACAACCAGCATCTGTTCCAGCCGCTGCTGTATCAGGTCGCGACGGGGGTTCTGTCTTCGGGGCAGATCGCGCCCGCCCTTCGGGCGATGTTCCGCAAGCAAAAGAACGTGCGCGTGCTGCTTGGCGTCGTCGACCACATCGACCTCGAGCGGCGCGCGGTGCGGATGATCGCCGACGACGTCAAGGAGATCCCCTACGACACGCTGATCGTCGCGACCGGCGCCACGCACTCCTACTTCGGCCACGACGAGTGGTCGCAGATCGCTCCGGGGATGAAGTCGCTCGACGATGCGCGCCGCGTGCGCACGCGGATCCTCGGCGCCTTCGAGATCGCCGAGCAGAACGATGACCCGGCAGAGCAGGCGGCGTGGCTGACGTTCGCGGTGGTCGGCGCCGGTCCCACCGGCGTCGAGCTGGCCGGACAGATCGCGCTGCTGGCCCACAGGGTCCTCAAGGACGACTACCGCAACATCGATCCGTCAAGCGCGCGCGTGCTGCTGCTCGATGCGACGCCGCACGTGCTCGGCACCTACCCGCCGAGCCTCAGCCGACGCGCCGCCGACGACCTGCGCCATCTGGGCGTGGAGGTCGAGCTCAGCGCGCCGGTCACCAACATCAACCTGAGCGGGCTGACGATCGGATCCGGCGACGAGGCGCGGCACGTGGAGTCCCGCACCGTGATCTGGGCGGCCGGCGTCAAAGCCTCGCCGCTGGCAGCTCTGATGGGCAAGGAGAGCGGCGCGGAGGTCGACCGCTCGGGGCGCCTGCACGTGAACCCCGACCTGACGCTCCCGGGGCACCCCGAGGTGTTCGCGATCGGGGACATGATCACGCTCGCGGACGTGCCGGGGACCGCGCAGCCGGCCATTCAGGAGGGCAAGTACGCGGCCAACGTGGTCCGCGCGCGCCTGACCGCCAAGCCTGCACCGCCGCCGTTTCATTACCGCGACCTTGGCTCGATGGCCGTGATCGGGCGCACGCGGGCGGTGGCCGATCTGTTCGGCAAGATCCGCCTGGGCGGCTTCCCGGCGTTCCTGATCTGGGGCGTGGTGCACCTCGCCAACCTGGTTGGTTGGGGCAACCGCTACGAGGCCGTCGCGCGCTGGGGTTGGACGATCCTCGCCCGCAACCGCCGCGAGCGCGAGATCAGCATCGTCAGCCTCGTCAGCGACGAGGCCGCGCTGCGCGAGCTCGAGGAGATGCGCACCGTGGGCACGGCCCAGCTGCTGGATCAGCCGGCGGAAACCGCGGATCAGCCGAGCTGAGGCTCGGTCGCGGCTCGCTCGGGCCGCGCCCACACGCCGCGCTCCTGCAGCACCTCAACCTGCCGCCGCGTTACCTGCTCGCGGTACTCCGCGTGCGAGTACGGCTTGCGCTCCAGATAGAGGTTCTTCGGGTAGATCGGCTGCTGGTAGATGAGCTGGTACTGCTCCGTCGTCAGGTCCTTCATCCAGTTGTCCCACTGCGCGGTCTGGCGGAAGTGGCGCAGTCCCTCGATGTCGATCGTGCCCGCGATCCAGGTTGAACCGGCTCCGTACGGAACCTCGGTGACGATCTGGCCGCGGTAGTCGACGATCTGCGAGCCGCCGGAGAACGTGTCGATCGGAGTCGTGGAGTCCTTGTCGAGGTAGTACGTGCCGAGGTTCATCCCGATCACGTACATGTTGTTGTCCAGTGCGCGTGCCCTGTTCTGGACCGAGAACATGCCGCTCATCACGCCCGGCGCGGGGTACGGCCCGCGGTAGGCGATCTCGCAGCCGTTCATCGCCAACCCGCGGGCGTTCTCCGGATACGACGCCTCGTTGGCCATCATGATCCCGATCCGCCCGATCTCGGTGTCCGCCACCGGGTAGAAGGCGTCGAGGTCGTAGCCGTATAGCTCGATCCAGCGATCCCAGACGTTGTGAGGCGTGACCGAGTGCTCGACGGGGAGCAGCGGCACGACCTTGTGGTGCTTGAGGACGACCGATCCGTCCTCGGGCTCGATCACGAAGCCGACGTTGAAGAAGCGGTCGGGGAACTCCGGGTGGCGCGCCTTGGCCTGCGCGATCACGTACGCGTTCCACTGCTTGGCCAGTCGCCCGAGCTCGTCGGTCTCGGGTCCGGGAATGTCGATCGCGCACTCGCGTGAGTACGACACGTGGTCGAGGTCGAGCACCTCGTCGGTGAACCCTTGCAGCCCACCCTCCGGTATGCAGATCAACCTCACCGGCAGGTCCATGCTCGACAGCCACGACGCGGCCTTGATCATGTGCGCGATGTGCTCGAGGTTCCAGCTGATCTCCTCGCGACGACGGATGCCGCGCATCGTCGAAATCAGGCCGACTGCTTGGTAGGGCTCGATCATCGGGAGGCTCCTCTCTCTGCTGGTGCGAGCACACTATCCGCTGCGCGTACGATCGCCGCATGGAGCTCCCTCCCGGCCCGAGCGCCGCGCCCGTGTGGCAGACGATCGCATGGATGGCGCGGCCGGCGGCGTTCATGCGCCGCATCCATGAACGCTACGGCGACCCGGTCACGATCCGCACCTACTGGACCGAGCAGCCGATGGTGCTGTTCTCCAACCCCGACGCGGTGCGCGATGTCTTCCGGCTCGATCCCGCGATCGCGCCGGCTGGCCAGAGCTGGGAGTTCCTGCGTCCGTTCGCGGGCGAGCACTCGATCCTGCTGCTCGACGGAGACGAGCACATCCGAGAGCGACGGCTGCTTCAGGGCCCGTTCCACGGCGAGCGGATGCGGGCGTTCGCGCCGATGATCGCCGAGCTCGCACGCAGCGAGCTGAGCACTTGGAACGGGCGCGTGGTGGCGCTTGACCGGATGCGTGAGCTGACCCTCGAAGTGATCCTGCGGGTGGTGTTCGGCGCCGCCGACGGCGGCGAGGCGACGCGGCTGCGCGCCGTGATCGAGTCGGCGCTTGGCACGGTCCGCTCGCTCCCGCAGATCCTGGCGATGGCGGTCGTGATGCGGGACTTCGGGCGCCACAGCCCCTGGGGTCGCTTCCGGGTGGCGGTCGAGCGCTTCGACGAGGTGCTGCTCGAGCTGGTGGCGGCGCGGCGCCGGCAGCCACGCGGCGACTCGGTGCTCGACCTCCTGCTCGAGCAGCGCGACGAGCAGGGCAACGCCCCATCGGACCGTCACCTGCGCGACGAGCTCGTGGCGCTGCTGGTGGGAGGGCACGACAGCTCGGCGGCGTCGCTGGCCTGGGCGTTCGAATTGCTGGGGCGCAATCCCGCCGTGCACGCGCGGCTGCGAGACGGCGACCCGGCCTACCTCGACGCCGTCGTCAAGGAGGTGATGCGCGTGCGCCCCGCGCTGACCATCGCCCCGCGTCTGTTGCTCGCGCCGGCGCGCGTCGGCGGGCACGATCTGCCCGCCGGCGTCCAGGTGGCGGCCTGCCTCTGGCTGGCGATGCGGCGCGAGGACCTGTGGCTTCGCGCTTCGGCGTTCTGGCCCGAGCGCTGGCTCGACGGACCGCCTTCCAGCCAGAGCTCCTGGATCCCGTTCGGAGGCGGGGTGCGCCGGTGCGCGGGCGCCCCGTTTGCCGAGATGGAGATGCGGGAGGTGCTGCGTGCGGCGGCGGATCTCCGGATCCGCCCGGCGCGCCCCGAGCCGGAGCGATCCCGGCGCAGCATGCTCGTCGTCACGCCCCACCGCGGGGCCGAGATCATCGTGGGCTGAGCGCGATCGCGACCACCAGCTCGAGCAGGTCGCCGATCACGCGCGGGTTGCGACCCGTGAGGTCCTTGATGCGTCCGAGGCGGTAGTGCGCGGTGTTCGGATGGATATGCAGACGCTGGGCCAGGACCCGAACGTTCAGGTCTGCATTGACGAACGCGCGCAACGTCGTCGCGAGCACTCCCCCGCGGGCGCGATCTTCGTCGAGGAAGGCGCGCACTCGCGGATCGACCAGCCGCCTTGCGGTGTCGTCCGCCCGCAGCGCGAGGTACTGAAACGGCGACAGCCTCGGTAATGCCATGACGCCGTCGCCGCCACCCAGGCACTCCATGGCCGCGCGTGCCTCGAGGTAGGCGCGCGGCAGCTCGCCGACTCCCGCGGCGACCGTGCTGATCCCGATCGCCAGCGGCATCCCCTCCCGCCGGAGCCTGACGCTCACCGCCTCGAGGCGATCGCACATCTTCAGCGGATCGGCGTCGGAGCCGAGCGTGGGCAGCGCGATGATCTCGGCCTGGCGAGCGACCACCAGCGTCTTCGCGCCACGCAGGGCGGTGCGCGAAAGCGCCGCGCTCGCCGCGTGCAAAGCGTCCGAGCTCGCGGCGCGATCCGACGAGATCGCGGTGGCGACCATGATCCGGGCGTCGGCGTCGAGCCGATAGGCGTGCGCGGCGGCGAGCAGCGGACCGCTCGCGGGCATCTCGCCGGCCAGCAGGTGCTCGAGCAGGTCGCGCTGCTCGCGGTGGTCGTCGACCAGCGCGTACTTCTGAAACTCCGCGTAGACGTGAGCGGCGTGCGTGCTGGCGAAGTCGACGTAGCGCATCACCGGACCGACGAGTGACAGCGCCGCCTCGTGGCCCACGGGCGAGGCGCCGGCACGCTCCAGCAGCGCATCCCAGAAGACCTGCTGGCCGACGCGGAAAGCGTTGATGTAGTCCTCGAGCGCGAATCCAGCCCGGGCGCGACGCATCGCCGCCTTGCGGACGAAGTAGAGATCCTCCAGCTTGGCGCCACGGTCCTCGAGCAGGAGTCGCAGCTTGGTGCGGTAGTTGAGCAGGACCTGCTCACGCATGTCGGCGAACAGGCGATCGCCGCCCTGCGCATAGGCCACGATCTCCCGCTGGATCGCCGTCGCCCCGCGGTCGGCAATCGCCTCGGCGTCGTCCATCAGCGCCGACAGGATCCGCCCGCGCTCGAGTCGAATCTCCTGCGCGTCGGCCAGCACCTCCGTGACAGCGGTCGTCATGCGTTCAGACCCTCCTCGCTCCGGGGACACGTGCTTGTGCGCAGTCAACAACCATCATCCTCGCCACGCCGCCTTCGAGCAAGCTCCGAGCCGGATCGCGGCGGATTTTCCAAAGATCCGGTTGTGACGGCGTCACAAGTCCGATCACCAAAATTCGTGGCATCGTGCCGATGCGTTCGATCCCCCTTCGCGGCTAAGTTGCCGGGGGATGGGAGCGAGAGGAGGGATCCCCTCGTCGCGCCGAGGCGACTCGGCGCCGAACGGCCCTGCGCCGGACTCACACCGACGACCGACTGCTCAGCAGTGAAGTCAATCCCCGAGGAGGAGCCATGCATTTATCCGTCAAGCGGTCGCTGGTGTCTGCGGCCTTGCTGCTGGGCGTGGCGCTTGTGGTCGTCGCGTGTGGTTCGTCGTCGTCGTCTTCGTCTCCGGGTTCGTCGGGGTCGGGCGGGTCGACGGCGCCGGGGGTGACGGCGACGTCGATCACGTTCGGGTCCCATCAGCCGTTGACGGGTCCGGCGGCGCCGGGGTATTCGGAG
>DASSGR010000249.1:0-13896 GCA_035693425.1 Solirubrobacteraceae bacterium | reverse complement strand
GGGGGCGTGGTGTCGGGTGCAGGCCAGGCCGCGGGGGGCGTGGTCAGCGGTGCGGGCCAGACCGCGGGCAGCACCGTGTCGGGTGCCGGGCAGGCCGTGGGCGGCCTGCTGGGCGGCGGCGGTCACCACTAGCTCCGTTTCTCGGGGCCCGACCCGGATCGGACACTGATGAGTTGTAGTCCTGTGAGGACCACAACTCATCAGCCTCACCCGAAAGCGCGCTGGATGAACTTCAGGCTCACCGCCTGCAGCTCCTCATCGTGCTGCACGGAGCGGTGATGACCGCCGGGGACGGTGATCAGGCGGCTATCGGCCGACGCGAACCGCGCGGCTAGCTCGCGTGAGTGCTCGACGGGCACCTGCTCGTCGCCCTCGGCGTGGAGGATCAGCACCGGCATCTCCAGCGCCGCGACGGTCTCGTGGAGGTCCGCTGCGGAGAGGAACGCCGAGAGCGCTGGGACATCGGCGTCGAAGCCCAACGTTCCCGCTTCGATGCCCCGTTGCAATCCCCGCGGCCCTGCGGGGCAGATCGCGACGACGGCTGCGGCCTCCACGGCGGGGGCCGCTAACAACGCGAAGCAACCGCCCATGCTCGAGCCGCGCAGCGCGACAGCAGCGTCCGGGTCGCCGATGCGCGATCGCAGCAGATCCGCCATTGCAACGATGTCCTCGATCGCCCGACCGTCCATCACGCCCTCGCTCGCGCCGTGGCCGCGCTGGTCGAACGAGATCGCTGCGTAGCGCGCGGCCACCAGCAGCCGGGCGTAGTCGTGGTGGCTCTCCTTACACGACCCGGCGCCGTGCAGGATCACCACGCCCCCGCGGACGTCCCGGCCGTCCTCGGGAAGCCACAACGAGTAGGCGAGGCCGTCGTGGACGGCGATCTCGCGAGGCACAACCGGCGTGATCGTGCGCGAGCGTGGCACGGGAGCGATCATGGCATGATCGCCCCCGATGAGCCTGACCGCGTCCGGCCTCAGTCACGTCTACCCGCAGGGGACCCGCGTCAACGGGCGCGGCAATCTCGAGATCGGCGGCTGCGACGCGATCGAGCTCGCGCGCGAGTTCGGAACGCCGGCCTACGTCGTCGCCGAGCAGGACCTGCGGGCTCGCGCGCGGTCGTTCCTCGACGCGGTCGCGGCGCGCCACGAGGACTTCGACGTGCTGTTCGCCTCCAAGGCGTTCCCCTGCACGGCGGTCTACCGCGTTCTGGCCGAGGAGGGCCTGGCGTGCGACGTCGCCTCCGGCGGAGAGCTGTTCCTCGCGCTGCGGGGAGGCTTTGACCCCGCGCGGATCTACCTGCACGGCAACGCCAAGTCAGAGCAGGAGCTGCACGACGCGCTCGACGCCGGGGTCGGCCACATCGTCCTGGACTCGCTCACCGATCTCGACCGCCTCGAGCGGATCGCCGCCGAGCGCGACGTGCGTCAGGAGGTGCTCGTCAGGATCACGCCGGGCGTAGCGGGGGACACGCACCACGCGATCTCGACCGGTCAGGCCGACTCCAAGTTCGGGTTCGCCGTCGACCAGGCGCCCGAAGCGATCGCGCGGCTCGCAGATGCTCCGCACCTGGAACTCGTCGGCCTCCACTTCCACATCGGCTCCCAGCTCTACGAGCTCGAGCCGTTCCGCGCCGCGGTCAGGGCGATTGCGACGCTCGGCGACTTCCCCGTGTACAACCTCGGTGGCGGCCTGGGCGTGGCGTACACGTCGGCACAGCAGCCCCCGGCGGTCGAGGCTTACATCGACACGATCGTGACCGCCGCGCATGAGGAGCTCGGACCGGGAAAGCGGCTGCTGTTCGAGCCCGGGCGCGCGCTCGTGGCCAACTCGACCGTCACGCTCTACACCGTCGAATCGGTCAAGTGCAACGTCTCCACCTGGGTGGCAGTCGACGGCGGCATGTCGGACAATCTCCGGCCGATGCTCTATGGGGCGCGCTATGAGGCGTTGGTCGCGCAGCGTCCGCTCGCACGCGGAACCGAGCCGTGCAACCTCGCCGGCAAGCACTGCGAGTCCGGCGACGTGATTGCGCGCGATGTGGAACTCGCCGACCCGGTGCCCGGTGATGTGATCGTGACCCCGGTCACCGGCGCCTACGGGTACTCGCTGGCCAACAACTACAACGGCGTCCCGCGACCGCCGGTGATCTTCTGCAGCGAGGGCATGGCCCGGGTGGCCGTGCGCCGCGAGACCTACGACGACCTGGCGGCCCGTGACGTCCGATAGCCGCACGTTCCGCGTCGGCGTGCTGGGCCACGGCACGGTCGGCTCGGCGTTCGCCTCGCTGTTGCCCGCCCACGCCGATCGGATCGAGCGGATCACGGGGCTCCGGCCCGAGTTGTCGGGCGTGATGACGCGCAGCCGAGGCTCGTTTGACGACATCCTCGACGGGTCGGACCTGATCGTCGAGCTGATCGGCGGGATCGACCCGGCGCGCGACTACCTGCTGCGGGCAATGCGGGCGGGCCGGCACGTCGTCACCGCCAACAAGCAGCTCCTCTCACAGCATGGGGAGGAGCTGTGGGACACCGCCCGCGAGCACAACGTACAGCTGCGCTTCGAGGGCGCCGTGGCGGGCGTGGTGCCTGTGATCCGCGTGCTCCAAGAGTCCCTGGCGGGCGCCACGATCGACCGCGTCCACGGGATCGTCAACGGGACCACGAACTACATCCTCACGGAGATGGCGCGGACCGGGATGACGTTCGACCAGGCGCTGGCCGAGGCCCAGCAGCTCGGCTACGCCGAGGCCGACCCGTCCGACGACGTCAACGGCCGCGATGCAGCCGCCAAGATGGCGATCATCGCGCGCCTCGCGTTCGACACCCCGGTGCACCTCGACCAGGTGCGCTACGAGGGCATCGAGCACGTTCAGCCCGACGACCTCGAGTACGCGCGCGATCTCGGGCTCGAGCTCAAGCTGATCGGCACCGCCGAGCGCGTCGGCGACGGGCTGTCGGTGCGCGTGCATCCGATCTTCCTGTACCCCGGCCATCCTCTGGCCACGGTCAGCGGGCCGTTCAACGCCGTCACCGTCGAATCAGAGGCGATCACCGAGATCACTATGTCGGGTCCCGGCGCGGGTGGGCCGCAGACTGCCAGCGCCGTGCTTGGCGACGTGATCAGCGCGATGATCCCGCCCGCTTCGACCCCACCGACGATGGCCGTGCTCGAGATCGTCCAGGATGTGGTGTCCGCGTTCTACCTGCATCTCGAGGTCGCCGACGAGCCGGGCGTCCTTGCCCAGGTCGCGCAGGTGCTCGCACTCCAGGGCGTATCGGTCAAATCGGTGGTGCAGAAGGGGCTCGGCGAGCAGGCGCGGCTGGTGATGGTCGTGCACCCGGTGCTCGAGTCGCGGTTTGAAGGAGCGATGGGGATGATCGCCGGCCTCGACGTGATGCGCGCCCCGCCGCGCGCGATCCGGGTGCTCGAGGAAGAGTTTGGATAGGGTCTGCGCCCCTTGCGCGCGATCCAGATCACGGAGCTGAGCGGGCCGGACGAGGCGCTGAAGCTCGTCGACGTGCCCGAGCCGGAGCCGACGACGATGCTCACTCCGGGAAGCGGCGTGCTGGTCGAAGTCCAAGCCGCCGGCGTGTCGTTCCCTGAGGTCCTGCAGACCCGCGGCCAGTATCAGGTCAAGCCGCCGCTCCCGTTCGTGCCCGGCAGCGAGGTCGGCGGCGTCGTGCGCTCGGCGCCCGATGGCGCCACCGTCTCGGTCGGCGATCGAGTGGCGGCATTCTGTGGGCTGGGCGGGTTTGCGGAGGTGGTCGCCGCGCCCGAGTTCTTCTGCTTCGCGCTGCCCGACGAGCTCGACTTCGCCCAGGGCGCAGCACTGGTGCTCAACTACCACACTGCTTACTTCGCGCTGCGGCTGCGCGGACGGCTCGCCGAAGGGGAGACCGTGCTCGTGCAGGGCGCGGCGGGCGGAGTCGGAACGGCATCGCTCCAGGTCGCCAAGGGATTAGGTGCACGCACGATCGGGGTCGTGTCGAGCGATGACAAGGAGCGCGTCGCCCGGGAGGCCGGCGCGGACGAGGTCGTTCGGTCGGGCGGACCGTGGAAGGACCAGGTCAAGGAGCTCTCTGGCGGCGGGGTGGACGTCGTGATCGACCCAGTGGGCGGCGATCGCTTCACCGACAACCTCCGGTCGCTGCGCGAGGGCGGCCGCGCGGTCGTGGTCGGCTTCACGGGCGGCTCGATCCCGGAGGTCAGGGTCAACCGGCTGCTGCTCAACAACACCGAGGTCGTCGGCGCCGGCTGGGGCGCGGGGGTCATGAGCAAGCCCGACGCCGTGCGCGAGATCGGCGCCGCGGTCGCCGACCTGATCGCCAAGGGGTTTGTCCGGCCGCTGATCGGCGCGCGCTTCCCACTTGAGCGGGCGGCCGACGCGCTGAAGCTGATCGACGGGCGTGGAGCGACCGGCAAGGTCGTGCTCGAGCTGGGCTAGCTCGCGACGTCGCTCGCCCGGCGCGCGCGCCACCGCCCCACGCCCTCTGACATCCTGCCCCCGATGCCGGGAATCATCGAGCGCTATCGCGACCACCTGCCGTTCGGTCCCGACGACCCCGTGGTGTCGCTCGAAGAGGGCTCGACGCCGCTGGTGCACGCCCCGCGCCTGTCCGAGCGCATCGGCGCCGCGGTGTGGCTGAAGCTCGAGGGCGCCAACCCGACCGGCTCGTTCAAGGACCGCGGGATGACGTGCGCCGTATCGGCAGCCGTGCGCGAGGGAGCCGAGGCGGTCGTCTGCGCGTCCACCGGCAACACGGCGGCGTCGGCGGCGGCATATGCGGCACGCGCCGGGCTCAGGGGAGCGGTGATCGTGCCCGAGGGCAAGATCGCCACCGGAAAGCTGGCCCAGGCGCTGATGCACGGCGCGCGCGTGGTGGCTCTGCGCGGCAACTTCGACGACGCGTTGCGGCTCGTCCGCGAGCTCGCGCGGCGCCATCCAATCGCGCTCGTCAACTCGGTCAACCCGTTCCGAATTGAGGGCCAGAAGACCGCCGCGTTCGAGCTGATGGAGGCGCTCGACGGCGAGCTTGATGCGCTGTGCATCCCGGTCGGCAACGCCGGCAACATCACCGCTTACTGGCGCGGCTTCACCGAGCAGGACAAGCGCCCGCGGATGTACGGCTTCCAGGCGGCGGGGGCGGCGCCGCTGGTGCACGGCAGGCCGATCGAGCATCCCGAGACCGTTGCGAGCGCGATCCGGATCGGCAATCCCGCGCGCTGGGAGGAGGCGATGGACGCGATGTCGTCCTCGGGCGGCGCCGTCGCCGCGGTCAGCGACGTGCAGATCCTGGATGCCTACCGGTACCTGGCCGAGAGCGAGGGTGTGTTCTGCGAGCCCGCCTCGGCGGCGAGCGTCGCGGGGTTGCTCGAGCACGGCGCGGGCGGCGCCGAGCGCATCGTGTGCGTGCTCACGGGCCACGGCCTCAAGGATCCCCAGACGGCGCTCGAACGCGCCGGCGCCGTCGTCCCGTGCGACCCGGAGATCGACGCGATCGAGCGGGCGGTGCTGGGGTGACCCTGGTCCGCCGGCGCGTCGTTCGAGTGCCTGCCTCGTCGGCCAACCTGGGACCCGGATTCGACGTGCTGGCGGCGGCGCTGGCGCTGCACCTGGACGTCGAGGTCCAGGAAACCGGGACGTTCTCGGTGCAGACGCCGCTGGACGTTGCGCGTGACCGATCCAATCTGGTGGTGCGCGCGTTCGAGCGCCTGCACCCGGCGGACGCCTTCGAGTTTCGGATCGAGTCCGACATCCCGCTGTCGGGCGGGCTCGGGTCCAGCGCCGCCGCAATCGTGGCAGGCCTGCTCGCGGCCGACCACATGTTCGAGCTCGACGCCGATGTGATGGCGCTCGCCACCGAGCTCGAGGGCCACCCAGACAACGTCGCCGCCGCGCTCCAGGGCGGGTTCGTGGTCTGCCAGGGCACCCGAGTGCATCGCTTCGACCCGCCGATGGGGCTCGAGGCCGTGCTCGTGGTGCCGGGCGAGGCGGTCAGCACGGAGGCTGCGCGGGCCGCGCTGCCCTCGGATGTGCCGATGTCTGATGCGGTGTTCAACGTGGCGCAGGCGTCGACCTTGGTCCTGGGGCTGGCGCGCGGCGACTGGGACCTGATCGCCGCCGGGCTCGACGACCGCCTGCACCAGCCGCGGCGAGCGCACTTGTTTCCCCGGTCTGCCGCGCTGCTCGAACGCGCCCGCGATCTGGGGTCGCTCGGAGCCACGATCTCGGGGGCGGGCCCGACCGTGCTCGTGTGGTCCCACTACGAGCACACCGGGCCGATCGTCGAGGCGCTCACGCGCGAGACGAGGGGATGGGCGACCGTGATGCGCGCGCCATTCGAGACGCACGGCGCCGACGTGCGCTCGCTCTAAGCGCTGGCGGGGGCGTTCCGGTGGTTGCCGGCCAGCGACGCCACGCGGCTGCGAGGCCCGTCCAGCCCGAGGCGCCCGAGCAGCTCCTCGGCGACGTCCAGGTAGTCGACCGCCAGGTCTGGGCGGTAGTCGAGGATCGACACCGCGCGCTCCGCCGACTCGGCATACGCGATCGAGGAGCGGATCGTGGGGTCCAGCAGCTTCTCTCCGAAGTGCTCGCGCAGCGAGTCGAACGCCTCGCGTGAGTGTCGCGTGCGCATGTCGGCGATGTTGAGGACGACGCCCAGCCACTCGAGGTCCGGATTGAGGTTGTCGCGGGCCAGCTCGATGACCTCGAGCGCCTGCTCGACCCCCTGTAGTGCGAAGTACTGCGCCTCCGCCGACAGCAGCGCGTAGTCGGCGGCGACGAGCGCGTTGACCGTCAGCAGACCCAGCGCCGGCGGGCAGTCGATCAGGATCAGGTCGTAGTCGCCGCGCAGCTCGCGCAGCGCCTTCTTGAGGCTGAGCTCGCGGCCCATCTTGCCGCCGAGCATCAGCTCGGCCTCGGCCAGGCTGATGTTGGCGGGGATGATCCCGTCGTGGACGGCGTCGACAGCCTTGGCGTGGCCGCCGAGCACGTCGCCGATCGTCGGCGCCGCCTCGGGGTCGACGTCCAGGTAGTCCGAGAGGTTGCCCTGAGGGTCCAGGTCGACGGCCAGCACGCGCAGGTCCAGCCGGCGGAACACGTCCGTCAGCGTCCGCACCGCGGTCGTCTTACCGGTCCCGCCCTTCTGGGACAGCACTGCGATCGTCTCGGCCATGGGCGCAGGACTATAGGCCAGCAGTCTCGCCGCCGGTGATCACTGTTGGTGACCCCTCAATCAGATCGGAGCGGTGCCGGATTCGCGGTCGCCGCTGTGGCTGTAGCGCATCCCGGAAATCGCTGGCACGTCGACGAAGTGCAGGTGATGCCGTCCGATCACGACCTCGTCGGAGTCGGCGAGTGTGCTCCACTCGACCCGCTCTCCATTGACGAAGACGCCGTTTAGACTGCGGTCGTCCAGCACCCGCAGCCCATCCGGCTGGCGGACGATCAGCGCGTGGCGACGCGACACCGTGGGGTCGTCAAAGCGGATGTCGGCCGCCAGGCTCCGCCCGATCCGGGTCCACTCCCGCTGAAGCGGTACAGCGACGACGTTGTCGTCGCTGCGGTAGCAGAGGTATTGGCCGGGCTCCGACAAGCTCTCGCGCAGATCCTCTAGCCAGCTGTGATCGTCGACATCGGTTGCCATCTCGACCACGCTGGTCTGCGCAGTGGTGAACAGCGACGCCCGCACGAACTCCGTGCCACCGCAGTTCGGGCAAGTGGGCAGTTCGTCTACTGCATCAAGCGATACGGGATAGTCACAGTCCGTGCAGCGAAACGTTCCGGTCCCCGCAACATTGCCCGACATCCAAGCTTTCATTGGAGCGACTTCTCCTTGTTACGGGCTGCAAATCTGGCCGGGGTGGCCAACCCGGCTAGCGAATCATATCCCCCGCGTCAAAGCGCCGATAAAGGCTCCTAACTCCCAAAAATGGTCCTACCCACGACAGATCGGTTGCACGCTCCAGAACCTGAAGGAACCTCCCAAACAGCGACGAACATCCGCCCCATGAAGGCCTCAGTGCGGGTGATCGGAGACCTAGAGCTGGCACTCCTGCGTCGCGGCGTCCACGATCGCGTGGCGGATCTCAAGCGCTGTCGACGGTGTCACCGGACCCCGCTGATCGGGGAGAAGGTCTACTTCTACGAGCGCGAAATCATGCTGTGCGAGCTGTGCCGTGCGCTCGAGCGCGACGAGCCGCTGAGCTCGGGCATCGTCCACGGCCCGGCCTTCGGCCATACGATGCGGATCACCGACCGCCGGGCCGCCTGATCCTCGCTGCCACATAGAATCCTCGCCCGTGGAACCGATCACGGTCTCGACGACGATCTCGCGTCCGCGCGAAGAGGTGTTCGAATACCTCGCGGATATCGCCAACCACGCCGAGTTCACCGATCACTATCTGACCGACTGGCGCCTCACCCGCGTGGACTCCTACGGGCCCGGCGCGGGCGCCCGCTTCCGCGTCAACGCGCCGCTGAGCCGCTTCTCGTGGGCCGACGTGACGTTCGCCGAGGTGCAGCCGCCGTTTCGGATCCTCGAGCGCGGGCGCGGCGGCAAGTACAACCGCATCCGGATGGTCGGCACGTACACGCTCCAGCCCGGCCCGGGCAACTCCACCAAGGTCGAGTACACGCTCGAGACCGTGCCCGTGATGCTGTCTGATCGCCTGATGGAGACCTTCGGGGGTCGTCGCTGGAGCCGGCGCCAGGCGACCAAGGCGATGCGCCGGCTGCGACTGATCCTGGAGGAGAACCGCTCCCGCGGGCGGCGCGCCTCGGTCGCGGCGGGATAACTACACTGCGTCGCCGTGAGCTCCCGCCGTTACTGGATCGTCGTCTGCATCGCGGCGGTGGCCCTCGGAGTGGCGGCGTGCGGCCGGGACTCTAAGTCCGAGGAGGCGAACGCCAACAACAACGGCGGCTACGTCGCGGCCGGGCCGATCACCTACCAGCTGCAGGTCTCGCGCCAGCTCAACCCGTACGCGACCGAGGACAAGCAGTACCTCACGGGGCTTCCGGCCGGCACCACCCAGCCCAAGCCCGACGAGATGTGGTACGGCGTGTTCCTGCAAGCCAAGAACCAGACCGACGCCGCGGCCAAGACCACCGACACGTTCGACATCGTCGACACGCAGGGCAACAAGTACTACCCGCTGCAGCTGAACGCGTCAGAGAATCCGTACGCATGGGAGGCGACGATGCTCGAGCCGTCGGATAAGCAGCCGGGCGCCGATACCACGGCGAGCTACGGTCCTACGCAAGGGCAGCTGCTGCTGTTCAAACTGCCCACGCAGGTGTACTCCAACCGGCCGCTGACGCTGCAGATCCACGCTCAGGGCCAGGAGAAGCCGTCGACGATCTCCCTGGACCTGTGAACGACGACGAAGATCACGATCGGTGGTCGGATCGCGAGCCGCCTACGCGAGGGCCATCGGCTCCGCCGACCCTGCGCTTCGACCCGCTGTCCACGGGCCTTGGGGTGTTCGCCGCTGTGGCGATCCCGATCATCGTGATCGGCTACACCCGGCCGTCGGGATCGAACGCCACGATCATCGTGGTCGGGATCGCGGCGGGCCTGGTGGTCGGGATCATCGCCGGACTGTGGGTCGCCCGTCGCGGCGGCCGCGTCTGGCGCGGCCCGCAGCTCTAGCGCTGCTCGCGTTTGCGCTGGCGCTCGCGGTCGCAGCGCCGGCCCAGGCGGGCTGGCAGGCGCCGTTTCGCGTCGCCGGCCCGTACTCGATCGACGTGCTTCCAATCCAGATGGCCTTCTCCGCGGGCGGGCAGACGGCGCTCGGGTACGACGTTTTCAACGAGGACCGCGCGCTCACATCGCAGGGGTATGCGGCGATCAGCGGCAAGAACGGCCGCCCGGGCTCACCGGTGCGAGTGCCCGACACCCAGGAGGTGCTCGACCTCGCGTTCGACGGCTCGGACCTGAACTTGTTGATCGGGACCAGCCCGGCTCTGCGCCCGTGCTGCAGCTCGGCTCGCCTGGTCAAGATCGCGGGTGGCAAGCTGCAGCGCCCACGGCTAATCTTCCCGCGGCTCACCGGCGCGACGGTGGGCCGGCTGATCTCGCTCCCTGGCAGCAGGCTGCTGTCGAGCGTGGCCACCGCGCAGGCGGTGTGGACCGAGCTCACCGACGACAAGGGCCACCCTGCGCCGGCGCGCCTGCTGACCCCGAAGACGGCCGCCCCGCAGACGCTCGGCGCCACCGTCCTGCGCGGCAACCGTACGGTGCTCGCGTGGACTGCGGCGGCCGGCCCGCCCGCGCCGTCGACGGCCGGTCCCACCGGCATCATGGTCGCCGACGGCACCGCGACCCGAGCGCCGCGCGGCCCTCATCTGGCAGTCAAGGTTCCCACGGGCCACCAGATCGACGAGCTCGCGGTCGGCGGGGGCAGCTCGCAGGGGACCGTCGCCTGGATCGAGAGCTGGAACGACTCGGCCGGCGCTCTGCATTCGGAGCCCGTTGTGTCCGATCTGGGCCGCCGCATTCACGCTCGCACGTTCGAGCTCCCGGGGTTGATCGCGTCGGGATTGTCGTTCGCCACAGACCCCAGCGGCGCGCAGGTGCTGGCCTGGAAGGCGTGCGACCTGGCCGGCTCGTGCCGTGTCGAGACCGTCGCCAAGGATGCCGGCGGGCGGTTCAGCGATCCGATCTCGCTGGGGCGGATCGACCCCGCAGCGACGCTGGCGGCGGCGGTGTCGGCGAAGGGCGTCGGGCTCGTCGGCTGGATCTCCGGGGGCCGGGTGCTGGCAGCCGCGCGGGGGCGCCGGGCGCGCCGGTTTGGTCCGACCCGGGTTGTGTCGCGGACCACTTCAGCGATGGACCTGACGCTTGGGTTCGGGGCGTCGGGAGCGTTGGCGGCGTGGTCTGAGGGGACCTTCACTGAGACGGTGATGGGAGCGTTGTTTAAGCCCTAACGGGGTTGGCCAGGCGGGAACTTCGTTGAAAGCGGCTAGTCGCTTCGTGCGTTCGACGTTCTTCCCGGTCAGCGGGAACAAGGTCGAACGCGCCGGGCGGGCGGCCGCGCACTCAACGCTCTTCCCGCCCGCAGCCGCGACGCAAAAGCCCGGGCCCCGGGGCGGCTAGAACGTCACATGCGCCACGTCTCCTCCCACGCGTCCGAGGCTCTGGCCGCTGAGCGGCCAGAGCGTCACATGCGCGGCGACTGGCTGCGAGCGTGTGACGAAATGGCCGCACGGGCGCCGGCGACGGTTTCGTTCCGCTCGCCACACGCCCCGAGCCCTGGGGAACGAAGCCGTCGCTGAGCGACGCTTTCGTTCCCCTCGCCCCGCTCACCGCGGGGAACGTTGTCCCCGCTTGATCGAGGTAGGCAACGAAACCGGCGGCGTGTGCCCGCGGGGCGGCGTTGCAGGTTCGACGGCGCCCCGCGGGCCCACCCGCCTAGTGGTGCGCCTGCAGCGCCGCCTCGAGCACGTCGTGCACCGCTGGCGCGGCCGTCGCAGCCCCGGCGCCCTGCGCCGGGAACAGAGCCCCGACCACCACCCGCGGCTTACCAACGGGCGCGTAGCCCACGAACCACGAGTCGGTGTTCTGCGGCGAGTTGGCGGTGGGGTCGTTGGGGTTGTTGGTGTCCTTCAGCTCGGCGGTGCCGGTCTTGCCCGCGACCGGCACACCAGGGATTTGCGCGGACGTGCCGGTCCCGAACTCGACCACGGCGATCATCAGCTTCTGCACCAGCCGGGCGATCCGCTTCGACGTGACGTGCACGAAACGACCCGGCTTGTGGGCCTGGAGCGTCGGTATCGGCCGGCGGCCGCCCATCGCGATCGTCGCCGCGACGTCTGTCATCTCGAGCGAGCTGGCGAGCACTTTGCCCTGCCCGATCGCGGACGAACCGACCGCCAGGTCGCTGCCGATGTCGTTCGCCGACGGGATCTGGCTCTCCGCCGCGCCGGGGATCGACGGGGCCTGGTCGAACCCGAACCGCTGGGCGACGTCCACAAACCGCTTCGCGCCCAGCTTGGCCCCCAACGGAGCGAACACCGAGTTGCAGGACACCGCGAACGCGTTGAGGAACGTGCCACCGCAAACCTCACCACCGGCGTTGTGCAGCGTGTAGCCGTCGATCACGGCCGCGCTGGCGACCGGGAACACCGTGCTGAGCTTGACGATCCCCGCCTCCAGCGCCCCGGTCGCGGTGATGATCTTCATCGTCGAGCCGGGCGGCTGCAGAGCCGAGAACCCCACGCCCGCCACGGCCAGCAGGCGGCCGTTGCGCGGGTCCATCGCGGTCATCCCGGCGTAGCGTCCGGCGATCGCGGTGATCGCCGCCCGCTCGATCGTCGGGTTGATCGTGGTGTGGACGTCGTGGCCGGGCTTGGTGGGAGTGAGCGCGAGGATCCGGCGGCCCGACATCAACGAGCCTCCGGGCGTACCCGCAAGCTGCTTCTGGAAGATCCGCTCCAAGCCGTCCAGGCCGACCTTCGCGTCCGGCGGGTAGCCCCGGGCGGCGTAGCTCGCGGCCTCGCCGGCCGGGATCGAGCCGACGGTGCCGACGATCTGACCGGCGACGTCGGGGATCGGTGAGGTCCGCCCCGGCCCCTCGGCCAGCGGCGTGCCGTCGCTGGCCAGCAATGCGGCCCGGGGCGCGAGATCAACCTGACGGTGAAGCCGCTCGCCCGGCCGCATCCCGGGGAACAGCAGCTCCCTGGAGAACCGAACGCTGACGGTCGAGCCGCTGCCCACGACCGGGACCTCGAGCGTCTCGTGCAGCACGCCGAACAACCGGGTTGTTGCGAGCATCTGGACGGGGATCAGGTTGCCACGCCGGCGCCCGACGCCGACGATCGCGAGCTTGGTCAGCGTCGAAGTGTAGGCGGCGTCGGTGTACTTGCCGGCGAACTTGCGCTGTGACATGTGCGCGCGCGAATCCGAGTCCAGCAGCGCGTACATCCCGCGGTAGTCGCCGCGCGCCCAGTCCCGCGCGTACTCGGTGACCACGCGGCGCTCGGCCCGGCCGGGCGAGCTCGCGAAAATCGCGCCCGCGACGAATGCGGCGACCGCGACGATGGCAAGGGGCGCAGCACGGGTCAGCAGACGCCGCCGGCGCCGTCTTCCACCACGCAAAGGGGTTACTGCGATGCCCACCTCCGAACTACGCCCGCTCGCCAATAAGGGTACTCACACGTCGAACCGATAAGGGATGGCACGTGCTCCCCGTGCTCCAACGGCGAGAAACAGAAACCCGCACGGCTACTCTCAACCGGTGACTTCGATCGACTGGGTGATCGTCGTATTCACCGTGCTGCTGGCCCTGTACGGGTACATGCAGGGGTTCATCGTGGGGGCGCTGTCGCTCGCCGGGTTCGCGATCGGCGCCTTTCTTGGTACGCGGCTTGCGCCGCTGGTCCTGCCGGGCGGCTCGCGCTCGCAGTACGCGCCGCTGTTCGGACTGCTCGGGGCGCTGCTGGCGGGCGGCGTGCTGGCAAGCGGCTTTGAGGGGATCGCCGTGCACGCCCGGGCGGCGCTGAGGCTGCCGGGACTGCGCACGGTCGACGGGCTGCTCGGGGCGATCCTGACCGCGTGCGTGGGGCTGGGCATCGCGTGGATCATCGGCGCGATCGCCGTGCAGTCGACCAACTCGCAGAACCTCCGAGCCGACATCCAGCGTTCGGCGATCCTGCGCGGCCTCAATGAGTTGCTTCCGCCCTCCGGCCCGATCCTCCATGCCCTGTCGCGCTTTGACCCGCTGCCGTCGGTCCGCGGGCCGGCCGCGGACGTGCCGGCCCCGACGCGGGGAATCCTGGCGGCGCCCGGAGTCCGCGCCGCACGGCGTAGCGTGGTCCGGGTCGTGGGCACGGCCTGCGGCCTGGGCATCGAGGGGAGCGGTTGGGTCGCCGGGCCCGATCTGGTGGTGACC
>DASSGR010000248.1:0-3211 GCA_035693425.1 Solirubrobacteraceae bacterium | reverse complement strand
CATCACCAGCCCCTGACGCCGTGCATGTCGTGGACGATGGTCGTGCGCTCGTCCTCCTGGCCCGCCGGCGCCACGAACTCGGGCGTGGGCGTGGCCTCGAGCCCGAGCTGGTGCGCGATGATGGACAGCACCGACTGGTCGTGCCGGTGGCCCTTGACCCGCTTGTCCTTCGACACGTGGCCGCTCTTGTTATGCCACCTGCCCCGCAACGCGTGCGGTGGCGCGGCCACGAACGCCTCGTGGAGCTTCTTGCCGAGCGGGTGCCCCAGCGAGTAGCCGAACGCACCCGAGCACAGCATCGGGATGCCGCGCGCCTCGTTCCTGGTCAGGCCGTAGCACTTGAGGCACGCGTCGGACGTCCACTCGCCGACGATCCAGCCCCCGGGCGGGTGGGACCACAGGACGTAGCCGCGTGACTCGATCTGGTCCCACAGCTCGGCCATGGGCTTGACCACCACCATTACGGCGTCGAGCCACAGGAGGGTCTCGTGCCCCTTCGCGGCGGCCTCGGCGAGCGCCACGCCCTTGAAGTGGTACTGGACCTCGTCGTGCGAGGCCGCGCCGCCGGGCTCCTGCTCGCACCACGTCAGCATCGAGCCGCCGTGACGGCCGGTCTTCTTGACCGACTTGACGAGCCGCGCCTGCGCCGTCGAGTAGGCCACGCCCGTCTCCCTGCGCACGCCGAAGGCGACATTGACGACCGCGCGCTTGGGGTTTTGCGCCTCGCGCTTGAAGACGTTGACGGGCTCGATGCGGATGTCGACTTCGTCGCTCATGCTCCCCCTCGTTTCGCTTCTCCGATATGAGCGGCGACGCAGCCCACGCAGTTGCAGGTGCAAGAACCGCCGGCGGCGTCAGAATCGCGACGAAGAAATTCCGCCAGCTCTTCTTTGGTCAAAAACCGCTTGCTCTCCGGCACCACCTCTTTCTCGATGCCGCTGCCGCGGATGGTGCTGACGAACATCACGAACGCGAATCGCGCGTAGCCGAACACAACCCACGGGTCGCGCAAAGCGCGCAGCAACTGGTCGAGCTTCGACTGCCGAGGAAAGCTGGGGAAGGCCCGGCGCATCATGCGCGCGCCGAACGCCTCGATGGCGAACGCGATCAAGGCGAAGATCAAGTAGACCAGCAAGAACAAATCAGCCACCTCGCTCATAGGCTCCTCAGCTCCTGCAGCCGCTTGATCGTGCGCAGCACGTCGGGCCGGGAGAAGCCAGCGGCGCCGCCCGAGAGCGCCGGGAGCTTGTCGCCCCGCGAGCCGATCCACCAGCCGCGGCCGCCGTGGCGTTCGACCGTGCGCCCGTCGGGGAAGCCGCAGTCGTGCATGAGCGCCTCGTAGCAGGCCGCCGTCGGCGACCACCAGTTCCAGCCCGGCACGCTGGCGCCGAGGTACTTGGCGTGGGTGCCCTGGCCCTTGCTGGCGGGCTCGCAGATGGACTCGAACGCGAGCACGCCACCCGGCCGGAGCATTGCCCACAGGATAACCACAGCTGTGGGCAAATCGGTCAGGTGGTAGAGCACACCGGGGACGTACAGGAGGTCGTACGCCTGCCAGTGCGACTCGACGTCCATCTCGTAGAGCGACCGCGCGTAGATCTTGCCCGGCACCGACCACGCGGTGTACTGCACCGCCGCCATCTTGCAGAACTCGGGCACCTCCTCGACGGCATCCACGCGAACGGCGCCCATGGCGCGCAGGAGCAGACACTCGGTGCCGTCCCACGCGCCGACCACGCACGCTCGGCTGCCGCGCACATGCTGGTCGACGACGAGCCCGCCCGGGGCGCCAAAAATGCGCGCCGCGTTCGAGGCATAGCGGTCGTCCATGGCGCCATAGAGGTAGCGCCCGCCGCCGAGGTCGCGGTCCGCACCCCACACCGGATGGTCCAGGAACGAGCCGGCGTTCTTGCGGTAGGCCGCGAGCCACGCCTCGTACGCACCCTTGCTGCCCCACTCCTCGGTGTGCGCCAGGAAGCTCTCGGGGTCGTGCGCCGTCGAGAGGTTGAATTGCGAGGTCACGAGGTCGGCGTAGGCGGGCGCACCCGGGTACGCCGCGCCGATGACCCGCTGCTTGCCCGGGATCACAGGAGCCCCCTGCGAGCGCGCCAGTCACGCGCGATGGCCAGGAACTCCTCGACGGTCGAGTCCCACGTGTGTCGCTCCGCTCCGAGCGCCGCGGCCCGCTCGCGGATCTTCTTGCGCTCGCTGGCGCACTGCGGTCGCGTCCAGTCGCGCAGAAGCGCCACCAGCTCGCCGGGGTCGCGCCACACGAGGCAGTTTTCGCCGTGCTTGAGTCCCAGGCCCTCCATGTCGTCGAAGGCGCGCACCGCCACCACGGCGCCGGCGCACAGCGCGCGCTTGAGCCGGTCGGACGTGTAGCGCCCGAGGTCGTGAAAGAGGCTCGTCGAGATCGTGATGGCGGCCTCCTGCATGACCACCGCGGCGTCGCCTGGGTGCAGCGCGCCCGCGAGCGTCGGCATCGACGGCCGCGACGCCCATCCGGCGCCCCAGATCGTCAGGAGGCCCGGCAGCATGCGCTCGACCTCCTCGAAGACGCCGACGCGATCGTAGGGCAGGCCCGGGTAGTTGCTGCCGATGAAGACGACGCCCCCGCGCTCCTCGCGCTCCACGTACCTGTTGACGCTGCCGTCGGCGCCGCACGACAGGTACCCCGAGCCGTTGGCGATGCAGTCCTCGAGCTGGAGCTTGGAGGCGTACGTCGTGTTGTCGGACAGCATGAGGTTGAAGTAGTCCGCGTAGCGAACCATCCAACGGTCCACGTGGCTGGCCGCCGAGGTCCGCACGTCGCCGGTCCAGTGCGCCAGCAGGCAGTCGGGGCCGACCGCCCTCCTGAGCGACGCCAGCTGCTCGTCTGACCACGCGTCGCACTGGATCTGCGCGAACACGACGTCGGGCTTGAGTCGCTCCGCGGCCGTGAGCACCTCGCCGTGTCGATCGCTCCAGGGCAGCGCGATCGTCGGGCCGATCCTCGCGAAGGCGCGCCGCATGTCCGTCTGCGGCTCGTACTTCGACTGAACCGTCAGGTGCAGGAGCTTGAGCGGCCGACCGGCGTCAACGGGGGAGCGCCGAGGCGCCATGCCCAGCCGCGGGTTGTACACGAACGGCCACTCGTCCAGCTGCATCGTCGGCTTCGCCGGCGGCATGTACTGCGCGAACATGGCCCGAAAGCGCGACCCGTGGTTGCTCG
>DASSGR010000247.1:0-3657 GCA_035693425.1 Solirubrobacteraceae bacterium | reverse complement strand
AAGCTCGTCGATCCGCCTCCGTCGAGGTTCATCGCGTCGACCGCGCCGAGGCTTCGCATCAGCTGTGCCTCCTCGGTCAGCGTCAAGCCCTCGCTGACGCCGGGAATGCCGTCCGCCGTGACCAGCAGCAACCGGCCTCGCCGATCGATGCCCGCGATCGTCCGTGCGTGACGATCGGCGCTGAAGCTGTAGTTGTTGAGGTCACGCGGATCGAGCACACCCTCGGTCACCGCGTCGATCGCCAAGCGTCCGTCACGCAGCAGTACCGGCGCTGCGCTGACGATGTCGGTCTGCCTGTCGACGTGGAACTGCGACCCATCTCGCTTGCGAAGTTGCTCGGTGATCAGCAGCCGCGCGCCTGGCTGCGCGTGCGCTCGCAGCCAGGTCGCGTCGGCGCCGATCGCCTGGACGGCGGAGTCGCCGGGCGCCAGCGGGCCGGCGGGCGCGCCGAGCGCCAGCACGCGTCCCTGCGGACTCAACGTCGCCTGCACCGTTTCGGCGACTGCGGGAAGCGGCGCGCCGAACTCCGGCGTGAACACCACCAGGTCGTCGAGCGCGGTGCAGACCGTGCCCTGGCGAGGCGAACTGGTCGGGCTGAAGCCCGGCACGCCGCAATCCTCGGCGCTTCCGGGCTGTCGGTTGATCCCGACGATGCCGACCGTGTTGTGCCCCGCACGCAGCTGGGCCGTCGCACGCAGCTTCTCGACCTCGGGCGTGCGGCGCCCGTTCAGCACGAGGTCGGCGCGCGTGCCGTTGGAAAGGGACTCGAGCTTGCCGTCGTAGACCCCGAGGCCGGTGGGCACGCCGCCCACCGCGGGCAGCGCCGCGTTGATCGTGAAGAAGCCGGCGTTGACAGCGACCAGGGCGCCGAGTTGCTGGGCCTGCGCCGCCACTGTTTGCCGACTTGCGATCGCGTCGCCGTGGGTCGCGATCACGTGTCCGCCGAACCGCGGGAGGTCGACGATCGCCGCGTGCAGCAACTCGACATCGGGGCCGGGACGGGGATCGAACCCCTCCCACTCGACCAGCGGCGGAAAGCCCGCGGCGGTGAGCGAGCTTGCCTCGCCGGCCGCGGCGGCCTGTGTCGGGAACTCGCCGACGCGGACGCGAACGCCCAGCACCCCGCGCGGATCATCCACGTAACGGGGCCAGCCGACAGTGTCCTCGCGAGCGGTGAACCCCTTCGCGCTCAGCGCCGAGACAGTCTGGTCCGCCCAGGCGGCGCTGCCGGCCTCGGCGAGCTCGGGACTGCCGTCGAACGGGCTGCGGGTGGGTGCCTGGATCGTGACCGTCCACGACGGGTGGGCGGCGGGATCGGTGAAGGTGCCGGACAGGAGCTCGAGGCCCGGCGCCGGGGCGGAGGAGCTCCAGCTGATGTCGTCCACGAATGATGCGTGCGCTGAGGCGGGTACGACTGCGCAGGCCGCGATCGCGGCCAGCAGAAAGCGACGAACCGATGTCCGCACGAGTCCCTCCTGTGTTGCCTGCCGAGTCGGGTCGGAAGGCTAGGCGTCAGCGTGCAGACCCGTGTGAAGTGGTCGTGACCCCGCACGGTTTGCGCGCACAGAGCGCCGGAAAGCCCGCGGCGTTAGAGCACGTGGGTCACGATCAGCAGTGCCAGCACGACGGCCAGCACCACGATGATCGCGACCGTGCGCTGAGTCCAGCCGGCGTGGCGCCGGGCGGCGCCGGAGGCGATCGTCGCGTTTCGCATGACTAGCCGGGCGCCGCGCGTCGCCAGATCGTCCTCGCGCTGAGTCCTGAGCCGATCAGCCGCCTGGACGAGCGTCTCGCGGTCGGCGACGGCCCTGTCGCGGGCTGTCTCTGATGCGTCGCGCTGGGCAAGCGCGTGGTCGCGCGCCAATAGGGCGGCGTTGGCCGCGGCGTCGCTCTCGTTCCTGGCGTTCAGCGCCTCCTCACGCATCGTGATCGCGGCGTCGCGGGACTCCAGCGCGGCGTCCCGTGCGGCCACCGCCTCGGCCTGAGCCATCACCGCCGCGTCGCGCTCGTCGGCGCTTCGCTCGGACGCTGCCAGAGCCTGGTCGCGAGCCGCGAGCGCGCTCTTACGCGCCGCGACGGCGCGATCCAGCTCGGTGGTCAGTTGCTCGATTCGGCCCCTCAGCTGGGCCTGCTCGGCCTCGGCGGCTGCAAGCTCTTCCTCCACGCGCTCCTTGTCCACGGTCGCCTCTTCCACCGCGGCCTTGAGCTCGGCGATCTCGCGGCGCGCCACGCTCTCCGGCGACGGCCGGGTGGTGCGCCGCGGGGGCGCTTGGCGCTCGAGCAGGTCGCGGCGCGCGCGAGGCTCCCGAGCCGGTCGCTCGCGCCTCGAGCGCTTGGCGCCGGTGGCCTGACCCGGGGCCGGCAGCGTGATCGTGATGTCGGGCGCTACGTTGAGCTCGGCCTCGACCGTAGTCGCGCCCTCCAGCGTGCAAGAGAATGCCGCCGTCCACAGCTTTCCCTCTTCGGGTGCCCATGGCTTGTGCTCGAGATCGGCAAGCGCCCTGGACCCGCGGCCGTCGGTCACGACGGTCAGGGTGGGGCGGATGAAGCGCCGTCCGCGCACGCCAAGCCACCGGCCGCTGATCTCGACGCGGTCGTCGTCGCTGAACTCGAAGCGTTCGAGCTCGAAAGCGATCTCGCTGGTGCCGCCCTGGGCTGGCTCGAGCGTCGCCACTAAGCCAAAGGTACCGGTAACTGCCATTCTCGTCGCCGTCGGCAAGTGCGATTGCATGTAGTGCTACAGGTATGCGCCCGCAATGAGCCAGGAGCGTGGAGCAGTGACCGAATTCGCGCCGATGAAGGCGGTGCTGGTCGACGCTCCGTTCTCGGACCCCGCTTGGATCTTCGAGCGAAAGCTAGACGGGGTCCGGTGTGGCGTGATCCGTCACAACGGCGTGGCCCGACTGGTGTCGCGCACCGGCGAGATCATGGATCGCACGTACCCGGAGATCGTCGACGCGCTGTCGGTCGAGGGCCCCGATCTGGTCGCAGACGGCGAGGTCGTCGCTTTCAAGGACGGGCAGACCAGCTTCGAGCGCCTCCAGGGCCGCCTCGGGATCCACGACCCGGAGCGCGCCCGCCAGACCGGCATCGCCGTGTTCCTGTACCTGTTCGACGTGCTCAGCGTCGACGGGCAAGACGTGCGCGACCGGCCCCTGCGCGAGCGCAAGCGCCTGCTCAAGGACGCCGTGAAGTTCGGCGGCCCGCTGCGCTTCTCGACCCATCGCGTCGGCGACGGCGAGGCCTACTTCAAGCACGCGTGCGAGCGCGGGTGGGAGGGACTGGTCGCCAAGCGCGCCGACAGCCCCTACAAGAGCACGCGCTCGCGCGACTGGCTGAAGATCAAGTGCGGCCACGAGCAGGAGCTGGTGATCGGCGGATGGACCGATCCCAAGGGGAGCCGTACGTGGTTCGGCGCGCTGCTGGTCGGCTACTGGGAGAAGGACAAGCTCCGCTACGCGGGCAAGGTCGGGACCGGCTTCAACGGTGCGACGCTCGAGCGCGTGGGCAAGGAGCTACACCGCCTGGAGCAGCCGGACGCCCCGTTCGCCGCGAGTCGGCTGCCGCGCGCTCACTGGGTCAAGCCGGAGCTGGTCGCGGAGATCGCGTTCACGGAGTGGACGCGCGACGGCAAGCTGCGCCACCCTCGCTACCTCG
>DASSGR010000246.1:0-44523 GCA_035693425.1 Solirubrobacteraceae bacterium | reverse complement strand
TCGGCGGCGACGAACTTCGGTCCGATGCCGGTCTTCAGCACGATCCCGTGGAAGATGTCGAGTTCGGGCGCCGCAACTACGTGGTCGACCGTGCCGACCTGCTCACCGTCGGCGGCGTACACGAGCACGCCCCGCTCGAGGACCTCGTAGGCAATCGGCAACCCCTCGTCTACCACTCGGACCTCACCCTACCGGAGGCAGGTAGCTGGCGGCAGCGACGGGATCGGGGTCGACGATCTCGAGCGCCAGCGTCGACCAGGCGAAGTCCGGGGCGCCCATTCCACGACCCGTGTACGGGTTGTAGTACTCGTGCAGGCCCTGGGAGCCGATTGTGGCCGCCACGCGACGCGCCAGCTCGTCGGCCTGCTCGCCGTAGCCCAGACGCAACAACCCGAGCCACACAAGCCAGGCGGAGTTGATCCACGTCGGCCCTCGCCAGATGCGCCTGAATGCGGGCAGGCGATGCACGTCGGGAGCAAACGACGGCTCGGTGGCGGCCACCGACGGCGGCGGCACTCGTAGCCAGAATCGCTGGGGGTCCAGCAGGTGCTCCTCGACCAGCCTGCGGCCGATCTCCTCGGGCAGATCCGGGAGCGCCAGCGGCGCGAGCGCGGTCCACGTCAGCGCCGGGCGCGCCCGCGGCTCGGGACGCGCCAGCGGCCAGAACAGCCCGCTGTCCGGGTCATACATGCGCTGGACGATCGTGTCGGTCAGCGACGCGCGTCCGAGCGCGCTCAGCGACAGTGAATGGAGCACGTTGGTCATGACCTCGCAGCACACCGGGCCCCCGGCGGCGGCGATCCGCCGCAGGTCGTAGCCGAGCCGGCGGTTGCGCGCCACCAGTAGCGTGAATCCCGGCAGCCCGTGTGAGCGCCGGCGCCACATGACGTCGAACTGCGGGGACGCGTCGAGCCCGGATTCGTCGGGCTGCACGATCCAGATCAGGCCGTCGCCATCCAGGTCTCGATGCTCGGCGAGCCAGTCGTAGTGCTTGGCGATCCGCGGCTCTGACGCGGGGTCGCCAACCGCGATGCTCCACGCCCAGGCCAGCACCGGGGGCTGGATGCTCGAGGTCATCTCGGCATCGCGGGAGGTGACGTTGTAGGTGTAGCGGCGCAGCCCCCGCAGCGGCGTGTTCCAGAAGATCGTGTGGCCGATGAAGCCGTCTCCGCGCTCGACGGCCAGCAGCGTCTCGAGCTCACGACGCGATCGCTCCGGGTCAAAGCGCCGCCAGACGATCGCCGCAAAACACGAGTCCCAATACCACTGCCATGGATAGTGATGCGGGCTAGGGCACGTGTACGCGAACGGCAGGCCGTCGCTGTGGCGCACGCCCTCGCGCCAGTTGCGGCGCAGCGTCGCCTCGCACGCGGCACGCACCGGCGTCGCGTCGAGCAGCCTGCTCAGGTGTCGCTCCGGCCCAGATGCCGCGACAGGAAGTCAACCAGCGCGTCGGTCGTCCGCTGCGGCTCGTCATCCCAGACGAAATGCCCCGCGTCCTCGAACACCTTCAGCTCCGCCCTCGGCAGCTCGTCGGCAAAGCGCTGCGCCATCTTCGCGCCGGCGAACTGGTCCTGTCCGCCCCACAAGATCAGCGCCGGCACGCCGAGCTTTCCCAGGCAGCCCTCGTACGGAGCGAGCTTCTCGAAGTCGCCCGACCGGTAGAGCTCGAGGTGGCCGAGCCGGCGGGTGTCGTCGGCGAACCCCTTCCAGTACTCCGCCAGCGCCTCGTCGGTCATCCCCGGCGACAGCCCGCGCAACGCCTCGCCGAACGGTTCGCGCTCATACGAGCGCACCAGCCGCTCGCCGTCACCCGGCGTGCGCATCACGTTGGCGAGGTCGTGCCACCGGCGGTCGGCGAAGAAGCCGCCGTCGGAGATCACCAGCGCGCTGACCGACGCAGGGTGGTCACACGCCCAGCGAAGCCCGATCATCACTCCCCAGTCGTGGGTCACGACCGCGACCGGGCCGAGCCCGAGCGCCTCGACGAGCCGTTGCAGGGACTCGACGTGCCGCTCCCAGGTGCCCGGCGGGTCGGGCTCGGAGTCGCCGTACCCGGCGAGGTCGGGGGCGATCGCTCGCATCCCCGCGTCGCCCAGCGCGGCCAGGGCGTGGTGCCACATGTACGAGGACTCGGGGTAGCCGTGGACCAGCAGCACGGGCGGCCCGTCCGCGGGACCCTGCTCGCGGTATGCAAGTCCGGCAGCGCGTGCGACGTTCATTGAGCGCGCATCCTATGCGCTGCGCTGGGTGACCATGCGACACCAGCCTGTCAAGTTTCCGCCGCGATCAGCCGATCACGCAAGCATGTCGGCGACCGCCTGGAAAGAGACGCGGATTCTGATCTGCTTCGCGCTCGCGATGCTTGTGCTCGCGGGCGCGATGGTTGTGCTCACCGGCTGGTGGGGCTGAACCCGCGCGCCAGTGCTAGGCGGCCAGCGGCGCCGCGACGGGCAGCTGGGTGACGCCGCCCGCGGCCGTCACGAGTGCCTCGAACAACTTGCGGTGCGGCCGCTCCTCGAGCAGCATCTCGGCGTGCCACTGGACCGCCAGCACGAACCGGTGCGTGGGGTCCTCGATCGCCTCGATCGTCCCGTCGGGCGCGCGCGCCGACACGCGCAGACCATCGCCGAGACGGTCGACGGCCTGGTGGTGGAACGAGTTGACCGCAAGACGGCGTGAGCGGACGATCCGGTGCAGGCGGCTGCCCGCGACTACGTCGATCGCGTGGGTGGTCGACTCTCCGGCCTCAGACTGCCGGTGCGCGAGCGTGGTTCCGGGCAGGTCGGGGAGATGTTGGTGCAGCGTGCCCCCGCAGGCGACGTTGAGCGCCTGTGCGCCACGGCAGACGCCGAGGATCGGCAGTCCGCGCGTGAGCGCCTCGCGGACCACCGCGTACTCGAAGGCGTCCAGCTTCGGCTCGGTCGAGCCGAGCTCGACATGCGGTCGCTGATCGTAGGCGGCCGGAGCGAGGTCCGGTCCACCCGACAGCAGCAGTCCGTCCAGCCGGCTGACCAGCGCGGGAATCGCGGCCGATGCGAGCGGGGGCATCACGACCGGCACTCCGCCCGCGGCCTCGATCGCCCGCGCGTACGTGATCCCGAGTGCCATCTCGGCGTGCGGCGGCTCGCCGTGGCGGCGCAGAGTCGCGAGCTCGCCGGGGCGCAGTTCCGAAGTCGTCACACCGATAAGTGGCTTCATAGCCTTAAGGATCGACGGGGAGCGGCCAAACCTATATCGACATATGGACAAACATCTGCCGGTCGGGATTGTCCGTGATGGCCCGGTCGACTGCCGAGATTCCCTTTTTGGTAGATCCCCATCGCGCCGCCAGCGGGCGCGCGAAGGTACTACGCGGCGGCAGCCTCCGCCGGCTCTTCAGCCGTCTCGGGCGTCTCCACGGGAGCCTTGGCCCACTCCTGCCAGACGACCTTGATCGGCTTGGCCTGGTAGCGGTAGACGGTGCCCTCGTCGTTGACCAGATAGGTGTCGACGCCCGCGCCACGGTGGTGCAGGATCAGGCGCTCGCCTGAGTCGGCGAGACGCGCCAGCGCCTTGATGTTCGGGACGTCGATCGGCGGCCATCCCAGGTCCTCGGCGTTGATGATCGGGACCATCAGGTGCCCGTACTGCTCCTGGATGCGAGCCGCCTCCTCGAAGGGCTGGCTGCGACGGAACACCAGCGTCCCCAGGGCGACCGCGAGAGCGAGCAGGAAGCCGCCGAGCGCGGCCCAGCGGATCGTCTGGACCGACAGCGAGTGGCCCGCGATGCCCAGCGTGTTGGTCGTCGTCGCGACGCCGGCAACCGAGCCCTTCTGGCTGGGGGTGAAGCTGCCAGCGCCCGGCTGCAGCTGCGTTGCCTGGAGCTGGAAGCTGAGCCGCGGTGCGTAGGTCGTGTTGACCGGCTGGCCCGCCACCGTGCCGGTGACGTGCACCTTCGGGACGACGGCGATCGTGTAGCCGGAGTCGGCCGAGATGCCGGTCAGCTTCTGGACGCGCGCAAGCACAGACTGCAGCTGCTTGAGGTCGAGCGTGACGACGCTTGAGGCGCCGGTGCCCGTGAAGTGGGTGGGCCCAGCCAGCTGGAAGTCGCGGGTCCAGCCAGTCGGTCCGGTCAGCTGCAGCGTCACCTTCTGAGTGCCCGACAGCGAGGCCGGAGCGGAAGTGTTCAGGTGGTAGTCGACCCGCACCAGCGCGTTGTGGACGAGCTGCAGGAAGATCGGCTGGCCGGTGCGGACCACGCCGCCCGGGTACACCGGGCCGGCAGGCGCGCTGGCGTGGTAGCCGAACGTCACCTGCTGGGTGTAGTTGGTGTTGACCGCGACCGAGCGGTGCAGCGGGTTGGTGAACGCGATCACCCCGAGGCTGAGGAACGCGCCCATGGCCACGACCGAGGCGATGAGAAGCGCGCGGACGTTGATAAGGCGGCCGGCGCCGTGACTTTGATTGTTCATGCGGATGGCTCCTTGACGTCCAGATTCACTAGCGCGTTTGCGTCGGTTGCGGCGCCGGCGTCGCTCGCCGAAGGCGGAGAGCACCAGCAGTGCCGCGAACCCGGTCAGAACTGCGGCGGTGAGTGGCGAATGCAGCCAGGCCAGGACTCGGCCTCCGTGCGGTACGCGCACCCACAGCGCTCCGATCAGCTCGTTGCGGGTGGGGTGGGTCGGATCGATGAAGTTGTTGTTGTCTCCCTTGAAGAAGTACCGGCCGCCACGGTGGGCGACGATCCGGTGCAGCACGGTGACGTGCAGCAGGGTGCTGTGGTAGGCGACCACTTGCCCTACGCGGTATTGATCGGCCGGTCTGACCAGAGCTAAATCCCCTGTGTGAAAACTCGGCTCCATGCTGATGCCGCTCGTCACGACATAGCGGGTCGTCCCGCCGATCTGCGTCGGGGCGAGGTAGAGCCACGCCACGATCGCCAGGCCGACGAAGGCGGCCGTAAATAGGCCGGAGCGCAATCTGGTCGGGCGTCTCACGAGGGCTCTTCATCGCCGGGTGTTGTGAACAAGAAATGGAAAGAGCGCGGCAGACCATCGCCGCGCTCATCCCATAGCTAGACCAGGGTGGCGTTAGGAGTTGGTGACCGCCACGTTGAAGGTGGCCGAAGTGGCCGTCGACTGCGTGTAGCCGGAGCACGTGGCGGGCGTCGTGTCGGCGCCCGAGTTGTACGCGCCCACGGTGCACGTGGTCAGGGCGTCGGTGCCGAAGCCCGCCTTGACGACGTTGCCGGTCTGGTCCCCGTCGAACGTCAGGGCCGCGTCGGTGATCTGCGTGCCGTCGGCGTTCAGCGTGTAGTGAAGAGCGGTGACGGTCGCGCCGGTGATGTTCGACGTGCCGTAGCCGGCGACGGTGGCGGGCACCGTGTTGCTGGCGGTGAAAGCTGCACCGCCGGCGGCGATCGCGGCAATAACGACAATCGCACCGATGAACCTCTTGGTCTTGCGCTGCATGTGAATCCTCCTGTGAAGCCCCCCGTTCGCACGGTTAGCCGGTCAGATTGCTGTCTGCGATCGGCACGTGCCTCCCCGGTGCAGTCGCCAACAGCAGGGTTTTCCTGTTGTTGGGCACACTCATCGTCGGCATCGGCCGACATCTGGTCCGTAGTTCTCACGGTGCAGGACGTCGGGTTATCCGCGACGTCAGCGCGCGGCCCACGTGCTAGCAACCCGATTTCGGTGCTTCGGCCGAGGCATGGACCTCTTTCGTCCAAGCCGGCGGATCGTCGTCAAGGTGGTCCGCGGCGCGGCCGAAAGCGCGTGCGTGACAACGCCCGCTCGCAACCCAAGATCGGCCACCCGGATGTTCGCGCTGTATGCCGCGATCAGCCTCGTGCCGGTGCTCGTGCTCGGGCTCGTCCTTGCCGTCACCCTGCGCGGCGAGGCGAAGCGTCGCGGGCTGGCCGAGGGTCGATCGGAGGCTGCGCTGATCGCGCATTCCGCGATCGAGCCCCTGCTCGACGGTCGTCCGATCGAGGGCCGCGGCCTCACCGCCCGCGAGATACGCGACCTGCAGCGCGTCGCCACGATCGTAATCCGCCGCGGCGACGCGCTTCGACTCCGCATCAGGAATCTCGACGGCGACGTGGTGTTCTCTCCCGATGGCTCCGGCCTGGCCGACAACGAAGACGACGACGAGGCTCTCCAGGCCGCGCACGGCGAGGTCGTCTCGACCCTGACCCACCTGAACTCGGACGCCGACGACACCGGCAGCTCCGGCCCGGCGTCGGTCGAGCTGTATCTGCCGCTCCATGTCGGCAACCCGCAGCGGACCGTCGGCGTGCTCGAGCTCTACCTGCCCTACGCGCCGATCAGCCGCGACATCTCCGCCGGCCTGCACGGAATCTACGTCGACCTGGCCGTCGGGCTGGCCGTGCTGTACCTCGTGCTGTTCGCGATCACCGCGTCGGTCAGCCGGGGCCTCCGCCGCGAGGCGGCGCTGAACGCCTACCTCGCCGAGCACGACATGCTCACCGAGCTCCCAAACAGGACGTTCTTTCACCGCCGCGCCACCGATGCCGTGGCCCTCGCGGTGCGCAACAACGAGTCGGTGGCGCTCGCGATCGTGGATCTCGACCGCTTCAAGGAGGTCAACGACACGCTCGGTCACCACAACGGCGACGCTCTGCTGAGGGAGCTCGCCGCGAGGCTGTCGGCCAGCATGCGCGCGGGCGACACGGTCGCGCGGCTCGGAGGTGACGAGTTCGGCCTGATCGTGCGCGACGTCGAGGACGCCGAGCCGGCGCTGCGGCGGCTGCGCGAGGTGATCGACCGCGAGGTAGAAATCAACGGTCTGCCGCTGTCGGTCCAGGCGAGCATGGGCTTCGTGATCGCGCCGGAGGACGGCACCGATGTGGACACGCTGCTGCAGCGCGCCGACGTCGCGATGTATGTGGCAAAGGGCCAGCACGCCGGCGTCGCACGTTACGACCCGACGCTCGATGAGTACGACGCCGACAGCCTGACGCTCGTCAGCGACTTGCGGCGCGCCGTCGACGAGGGGCAGCTCGTCCTCCACTACCAGCCCCAGGCGACGCTCGCCGACGGCCGCGTGCGTTCGATCGAAGCGCTTGTGCGCTGGCAGCACCCCACGCAAGGCCTGCTCTACCCCGACAAGTTCCTGCCCCTGGCGGAGCCCACCGACGCGATCGACAAGCTCACGCGCTGGGTGCTCAGGACCGCGCTTGCGGATGTTCGCGAGCTCGAAGCGGGCAGCTGGGACATGTGCGTTGCAGTCAACGTCTCGGCCCGGAGCATCGGGCGCGCGTCATTCGCGAGCGATGTGCTGCAGGCGCTCGACGATCACGACGTGGCGCCGCACCGGCTGATCATCGAGGTGACCGAGACGGCGCTGCTGGCTGATCCGCAGCGGGCGGCGGAGGTGCTGGCGCGCCTGGCTGGCGCCGGGGTGCGGGTCAGCCTCGACGACTTCGGGACCGGGCACACCTCGCTCGGCTATCTGTCAGCGCTGCCCATCCATGAGCTCAAGATCGACCGGACGTTCGTCGGGGACATGCTGCACAACCAGGCGCACGCCGCGATCGTGCGATCGATCATCGACCTCGGCCACAACCTCGAGCTGCGCGTCGTCGGCGAGGGCGTCGAGACCGACCTCGTCCTGGCCAGCCTTCAGGACTCCGGCTGCGACGT
Organism: Solirubrobacteraceae bacterium; assembly: GCA_035693425.1. Classification (GTDB taxonomy): domain Bacteria; phylum Actinomycetota; class Thermoleophilia; order Solirubrobacterales; family Solirubrobacteraceae; genus Palsa-465. Next base: position 36,874 of record DASSGR010000246.1, on the reverse strand, counting down.
CGCCCAGGGCTATCTCCTGGCTCGGCCGATGCCCCGGCAGCAGATCGAGGAGTGGCTGCGGGCCGCGCCCCGGGCTGCCCGCGCCGCATAGTCCAGCAGTCGCCCGCTGACCAGGCGGACGGTCCTCCGCGTCGGTTACGCTGCCACCGTCTTGGCTTACGACTTGGTGATCGACATCGAGAACGTGCCAGGTGCGCTGGCGCAGGTGGCAGCGGCGATCAGCGACGCCGGGGTCAACATCGCGGCGGCCACCTGCATCGGGTCGGGCAAGCAGGCCGAGTTGCACATTCTCGTGCCCCACCCGGGCGCCGCCAGGCACTCACTTGCGATTTCGCAGCTGGCGGTCAGCCGGGAGCGCGAGGTGGTGGTCGTCGATGTCGAGGATCGTCCCGGCGTACTGGCGGACCTCACCCGGGCTATTGCCAAAGCCGGCGTCGATCTCGACCTCGTGTACGTCGCCACTCGCAACCGGGTCGTGTTCGGAGCTGCCGACCTCGATGGCCTGAAGTCGGCGCTGCAGTCAGCGATGTGACCATTCTGAGCGTGACGCGCTGACGCACTCCGAGTAGTTGACCACGGCGCGGCCCCTGGACTAGGCTCGCGCCGGGCGCACTTCACCCCGGCACGGCGCACCGTGCGGGGCCATATCGCCGACCGGCAGAAGCGCGTCCACCGAAACATCACCGGTGTCGGAGTCACGCGAGTTGGGTCCCACGCGACGATCCTCGATCAGCGACGATCTCGGCCGCTGGAGCGTCGCGGTTGTCATCGCGCTGATCGCGGCACCGCTGACGGCGGGTTCATCCGCCTCGGCGCGCACGCTCAAGCCCCGGCTTGGCCGCACCGCGATCGTCGCGGCGGTGTCGGGGAACGTTCGGATCAGGCCCAGGCACGCGCGGTCGTTCGTGCGGCTGAACGGGCGGCGGCTGATCGGATTCGGCGCGACGGTGGACGCGAACCACGGCACCGTCAGGCTGGTGACCGCCCGCGACGCGAGCGGCGGACGGCAATCCGGGATGTTCAACGGTGGCGCGTTCGTCGTCACGCAGGAGCGGTCCGGGCTCGTCGACCTGCTGCTGGCGGGCGGGCGGCAAGCGGGGCGCACGTGCCGAACAGCCACATCGGGTGTCCGCACAGGTGGCGGCGGGGACCTGAAGGCCGCCGCGGCGGTCAGCCCGACCGTGCTGCGGCTGTTGCACGCCCGAGCCCATGGGCGATTTCGCACCCGGGGCAAGTACGCGGCGGCGACCGTTCGCGGGACTCAGTGGACGACGATGGATCGCTGCGACGGCACGCAGGTCGCCGACCAAGCCGGGCGGGTGATGTCGCAGACCCGCGACGCTCCGCTCCAGTTCGAGCTTGCTCCCGGGCAGAGCGTCGGATACCGCTGCTCTCGCGGGGGGGCTCCGCCGGTGTCCACGGGGTACTGCCTGGCGGTCCTCGCGCAGGACACCACGGTCGTCGTCGGCGGTCACAAGACGCGCGTGGTTCTGTACGCCGCCGCTCTGATCACGATGAGCCCCGACGACCAGACCGACCTGTGCGTGACCGGCCCGACCGGCAACACGACCTGCACGCCGTATCCGCTGGCGCCGGTCGAACAGTTCGGGTTCCGCGAGGCGATCGTCGGCTGTGTTCCAAATGAGGGCGCCGGCGATTATGAGATCGGCTGGCGCGTCCGCGGGGTCGCCCTCGGGGCGCCGCTTACCTACCACGCGCCGGTACCGGCGGCGTCGCTCAGCCCATGCCGCGCGTGGCTCGGCAAACCCCGCATCGGCGGCTCGATGACCGGCCTCGCCTCAGACCTCAAGGCGGTCAATCGCTACTCGCTGCCGACGGCCGCCGCCGGCGCAGAACTGCGCGCGTACCTGGCGCCGAACGGCGTGCCCGGCGACCAGCGACTGCGCGGGGTCGTCTACGCCGACGCCGGCGGAGCGCCTGGGGCGCTCCTGGGCGTCACCGGCGAAATCGACTTCCCGTCGTCGGCGCCGGCCGGCTGGTACGACCTGCCGTTCGCAACCCCGCTGGAGCTGTCCTCCGGCGACTACTGGCTCGGGCTCATCTCCGGGCCGCAGCCCGATGTCGCGGCGTTTGCCTACGACCCCGTTCCCGACTCGCGCGCCGGCAACGCGAATGCCTACGCGGCGGGCCCGACCGATCCGTTCGGGCCGATCGTGACCGACAACGCCCAGATGTCGCTGTATCTCGTGTACGACGTCGCGGGCCCCTGAGATCTCACCTGCCGAGCAGCGCCTGCACGGCTTCTGCAAACAGCTCGGTATGCCGGTCCACGTCGGCATCGGTCGTCGCCGGGGACATCAGCGCCATGTTGTGAAACGGGGTGATCAGCACCCCGCGATTTGCCATGTGCAGGTGCAGGTAGTCCTCGAGCTCGGCGTCGCCGGCGGCGGCCGACGCGCTCCCGGACGTCGGTGCGGGCCGCGCGAACCGGTATTCGGCGCGGGCGCCGAGCTGCGTCACCGACCACTCCACGCCACTGCGATCGATCACCCCCCGGACGCCGGCGGTGTAGCGGCTGGCGCGCGCGATCATCGACTCGAACGCGGCTTCGGTGAGAACGTGCTCGAGCGTGGCGCGCGTCGCATCGATCGACAGCGCGTTGCCCGCGAGCGTGCCGCCGACGCCGCCGGTGTCGATCAGGTCGATGTCGTCGACCGCCTCGATCCGGTCTGCGAGCGCGGCGTCGAGGCCGTAAGCGCCGACCGGGATCCCGCCGGCGATCGCCTTGCCGATCGTGACGATGTCGGGCTCGAGATCCCAGGCTTTCGTGGCCCCGCCCGGGCCGGCCGAGAACGTGTGGGTCTCGTCGTTGATCAGCAGCGTACGGCTGTCACGGGTGAGCCGCCGGACGCCCTCGAGATAGCCGGGCTGGGGCAGCACGATCCCGATGTTCGTGAGCGCGGGCTCCATCAGCACCGCCGCGACGTCGCCGTGCGCGAGCGCCTGCGTGAGGCCGTCGAGGTCGTTGTATTCGGCTACGCGGGTCGTTTCCGCCAGTTGCACGGGTGGCCCGACGTTTCCCGGCCTCGAGATCGCCGCGCCATCCGGCGCTGGCAGCGCGAACGTCTCGTCGACGCTGCCGTGGTAGCACCAGGCGAACACGAGGATCTTCGGTCGGCCGGTGACCTGCCGTGCCAGGCGGATCGCCCACCGGTTGGCGTCGCTTGCGGTCAGCGTGAACGACCAGCGCGACACTCCGAACCGCCGCTCGAGCTCGGCTCCGACCCACGCGGCGTTGTCGGTGGGCATCATCGCCGTGAGGCCGCCGTGCTCCTGCACTCGTGACTGGATCGCAGCGACGACCGGCTCGGGTGAATGCCCCGCCATCGCGCCCGTGTCGCCGAGCGCGAAGTCGACGTACTCCTGTCCGTCGATGTCGGTCACGCGACTTCCGCGGGCCCCGCTCAGATACAGCGGGAAGTGTCCCGCGGCCTTGTTCATCCACGTCATCGGCACGCCCCCGAACAGGTTGCGCTGTCCGCGCACGTACGCCTCGGCGGAGCGAGGGTGGGTCTCGGCGTAGCGAGTCCGCTCCTGCTCGAGCAGGGACTCCAGGCGTTGTCGGTCGATCATGCGCGCCAAGCATGCCAGCACCGCCACGGCCTGACGACGGCGTGGCGGCGCTCAGGTGTGAGTGGTCGGCCCGTCCACGACGGCGGGCGCGCGCTCGGGCTCGCGGCTACGGCGCCGCCCGCCGATGCGGCGGCCGTCTACCAGCCGCTCGTGCGTGCGCAGCCGCAAACGCGCGGGCTGCGCGTCGTCGAGCTGAATGCCGCCCGGTGACGGGCCGGTGGGGCGGTTCGGCGGGGGCGGGCCGCCTGGGCCGCCGCCGCCGCCCGCTTCCCCGTCGTCCTGCTCGGGTTCAGATCCCCGACGACCGAAGAGCACGGGGGCGAACGCGATGGCCAGGATGAAAACCACGGACAGCAGTCCAGGCAGATTCACGCCGCCAACGTGAGAGGGTCCGGTCATCCGCGCAGGATCAGGCCATCTTGACGGCCATCGTCAGCTCGCCGAGAGTCGCCCCGCCATGGACGACGTTCGCTCCGAGAAGCTTGTTGATGAGGTTTGCCCACGCCGACGTGATTCGCAGCGTGCCGGTCATCTTGCCGTGCTTTCCCGACATCTTGGTCTTCATGTGCGTGATCCTCGCGAGCGTGATCCGCTTGCCGTGGACGATCGCCGACACGGTCGCGACCTTTCCGAAGTGCTTGACCATGTAGTCACGGATCACCAGCGTCCGCTTCCCGAGGTGGAAGCGCAGTCCGCCCTTGCCCTTCATCTTGCCGTTCATGCTCGGAACCGACATCGGTCCGCTCGCCATCGGCATCGACAAAGAGCCGCCGCCGACCTTCGCCGGCCCGACCGGAGTCACCGTGATCCCGGTCTTCGCAAGCAGGGCCTTGACCAGCGGCGACATCACGACGCTCGTTGTGCCGCTCTTGATCACTTCGGTCTTGGCCTGGGCGGGGACGGCGATTATCGCCGAGCACAAGCCGGCCGCGAGAGCCAGCGCTGCTGTCTTCGACACTCGAGACATCTTCACTCCTAGGTGGGTGGCAGGGACTACGACCGCCGGTCTGCGAACTCTCGCGCAGCCCCGAGAGTCACGGCCCAGACTACGCCTGTCCCAGCCGTCGATGGGTGAAGATTTGTCTGCTGGTCACCTACACCCCTTGTGAAATGGTGCGGTTCACATAGGTTGCGTCAGGGATCACGCGCGATCACGCGGTCGACTTCGACCGCCGCGCCCTCGCGGGTGTCCGCATACACGACGAACACTGTGGGGGTGCCGCCGAACCACGCGCTCAACTCGCCCTCGCCGACGTACTCGGCCGCGCGCTGCGAGCCGTCGGGCTCCATCACCCAGATGGGCTGGCCCTTGTGAAAGATGCTGTCGCCGATATCGCTCACGTTTGGAAGTTTGACGCGATAATGCGCCGTGGTGGCTGGCGAGGCATCCAGGTCGCAAGCGCGCGGGTACGACCGTTGGTTGCTGCTGGGCGGTAAGCGCAACGAAGTGCTCGACTTGGCCGAGGTTGAGGGCTACGGTCGCGACTCGTTCGGCGACCCGGACTTCGTGTCGATCTACGGGCTGAAGCCCACGGACTGGTACGGCCGTGGCGTGCGGCTGCTAGGGCGAACGACGGTTGAGTGCACCCGCGACCGCTTCGCCGATCTGATCGGGCGCGACGTCGCGGCAGCAGCGATGACGGCGCCGGGTGTGAGCGGTTCGGTCGTGGTCGACCCGTTCGCCGGTTCGGGGAACACGCTGTACTGGATCACGCGTCGCGTCGGGCCGGACCGGAGCGTGGGGTTTGAGCTCGACGACGTGGTGTTCGCGCTCACGCGTAAGAACTTGTCGATCATGGGGCTCGGAATCGAGGTTGTGCACCAGGGCTACGAGCCCGGCATGCAAGGGCTCAGCGTCTCGGAGGACGCGCTGGTGATCGTGTTTGTGTCCCCGCCGTGGGGCACCGCGCTCGATGAGGCAGTCGGGCTTGATCTCCGGCGCACAACCCCTCCGGTCGCTGACATCGTTGCCCTCGCGATGGACGTCTTTCAGCCCAACAAGTTGCTGTTCGCGATCCAGGCCTACGAGCTCGTGGAACCAGAGTCGATGACGGAGTTGACGCGCCGGTTCGATTGGTCGGCGTTCAACGTCTACGACATCAACGCACAGGCGAAGAATCCCGGCCTGGTTCTCGGAACCGTCGGGTGGACCCCCTGAGCGCCGAGTTCGGCCGAATCGCTGAGCCATCGGAGCCGGTAATCTCCCCGCGCGTGATCGTGCCCCGGGTGCGACTCGCGGTTAGATCAGCGAGTGTGCAGGTTAAAGCGGAGGCGCTGGAAAGGTTCGCGCGATGAGGTCTCAGGTTAGGGGCCGGATCGGGTGGCGCACAGCAATCGTCATGGTCGCTGCAGCCGCGCTTCTCGTTCGGCTGCTGATCATCGCCCACAGCCGGGGCGGCGAAGACCTTCGGATCTATACGTACTTTGCTCGCCTTGGGCTTCATGGGCACAATCCGTTCGCAGCCCCCGCTGGTGGAGCTTTTCCGGCGGCCAAGGGTGATAACCCACCCGTCGAGATCGCGCTGTTCGCCGGTCTGCTCGCGCTACACGATTCACCCACAACCTTACGAGTCCTGTTCGCGTTGGCCGACGCAGCGGTTTTGCTGGTGCTCGGCCTCTGCTTCAGGCGCCCGCAACGGTGGCGGATGTGGTTCGTGGTGTTCTATGCGTTCAACCCGTTCGTGCTCGTCGCCTGGACCGGGTTTGCCGAAGACAAGACGCTGGTGTTCCTCGGCATCGTGATCTTGTTGCTGGGGCTCGAACGCGGGCGCGAGTGGCTGTCGTGGACAGCCGCGATTGTCGTCACTGCGTTGAAGTTCATCGGCGCCTTCGCGCTGCCGGTCCTCGCGGTGTACTCGTTTCGAAGACATCGTTGGCGAGCGCTCGTTCCGGTCGGGGCATTCGTGGTGTGCTTTGGTGCCAGCTATCTGCTGTGGTTCCCCAAGAGCGTCGACACGCTAACCCGCCGCAACGGGTGGTTAAACGTCAACCCCCCGATCCACGCAAGCCCGACGATGCTGCTCGCTCGGCTGGGGATCTACGCTCCGTTCGAGGCCAGGTTATTTACCGCCGTGGCTCTCCTTGCAGTGTTTGCTTGGTTCGCCGCCCGGCGCATCAATGTCGAGGAAGCCGTCGTGTGGTCAGTTTTCGCTGGCTCGGTGTTCTTGCCAAACAATTCCTTCTCGCGGATCCTGCTGTTCACGCTGCCGTTCATCTTCATCGTGGAAATGTCGACGTGGCGATGGGTGGCTTTGTGGGTCGTGTCGACCGCGGCCGGCGTGGGTGCGGCCGTCGCCACCCGAGGCGTTCCCCATATCGTCGGGTTCATAGCAGGACCGCTACACACGATCTTTGCGCACGAAGCCACGATCCGGCATGTCTTATGGGTGAATGCCCCGCTCGCGCTTCTCCTAGCGTTCTACTGCATCGACCGCACCCATCACTTGCGGGGTTCCCCGGCCGACGCGTCTACCTTGCGGGCAGACTCATCGGATACGAGCGGAAGCGATTCTCCCGATCGACGCCTGCCGGTCGCGTAACCAGGTGAGTGCCGACCTGCTAGCTACTAGCTAGCCGCAGCCAGTGTTGAATCCGCAGCTCGAGCACGTGTAGCAGCTACCCGTGCGCTGCATCATCCCGCCGCACTGCTGGCAGGCCGGCCCGAGATCCAGCCCCTTTCGCATGCTCGGGATCACCGGCGGGCTGTCGGTCAGAGCCGACGTGGCGGGGCGAGGCGGGGTTGCGGAGCGGCCCTGGTTACGGGTCCCGTTGCCGTTACCGCTGCCGTTGTGGTCCTCGTCGTCATCGTCTGCCTCGGCGTCGACCTTAGCCGGGCCAGCCGTGTCGCCGTGGTGCGAGCTCGCCGCGTCCTGCGCGGCCATCCGGGCGCGGACCTCGCTCGTGAGGATCCCGAGCTCCTCCTGGAGGTCGGTGTCGAGGAACCGGGAGGCGAGCCAGCGCATGATGTAGTCGGGCATCGACTTGGCGAACGGGATCTCCGGGTTGGAGGTCATCCCTTCGGGCTCAAACCGCATGTAGCTGAACTTCCGAACGAGCGTCTCGAGCGGCACGCCGTACTGGAGCCCCACCGAGATCGCGGTCGCGAACGAGTTCATCATCCCGCGTAGCGTCGAGCCTTCCTTGCCGATGTCGGTCAGGAAGATCTCGCCGACCGTTCCGTCCTCGTACATGCCGGCGGTGATGTAGCCCTCGTGACCGCCAATCGAGAACTTGTGGGTCAGCGACTGGCGCTCACGCGGCATCTTGCGGCGCTTCGGAGCCTTGGCCAGCGCGTCGGCGACTGCCTCCTGGATCACAACCTCGGGCGGAGCCTGCGCCTCGAGCGCGACGGATTCTTCGGCGTCGACGGGCGCATCCGTCTGCGCGTCGGTGCGCAGAGCCTGAGCGGTCTTCGAGCCGTCGCGGTAGATCGCGAGCGCCTTGATCCCGAGGTTCCAGGCGCGCAGATAGGCGTCGGCGATGTCCTCGATCGTCGCCGACTGGGGCATATTCACGGTCTTTGAGATCGCGCCGCTGATGAACGGCTGGACTGCGCCCATCATCTTCAGATGACCCATGTGTGAGATCGCGCGCTCGCCGACCGCCACGTCGAACACCGGCAGGTGCTCCTCGGCCAGGCTGGGAGCGTCGATGATCGTGCCGTTCTCGTTGACGTAAGCCACGATCTGGTCGATCTGATCGTCGCCGTAGCCGAGTGTGTGGAGTGCCAGGGGGACCGTCTTGTTCACGATCGTCATCTGCCCGCCGCCGACGAGCTCTTTGAACTTCACCAGCGAGAAGTCCGGCTCGATCCCCGTGGTGTCGCAATCCATCAGGAAGCTGATCGTCCCCGTCGGGGCCAGCACCGTCGCCTGCGCGTTGCGGTAGCCGTGCTCGTCGCCCGCGGCCACGGCGGCGTCCCAACTTGCGCGCGCGGCCGTCAGCAGCCCGGTGTCCTCGCAGGTCGAGTTCGGGATCGCGTAGGACGCGTCGCGGTGCATGCGCATCACCGTGTTGTGCGCATCGCGGTTCTCCGGATAGTGCTCGTAGGGACCCATCGCCGCTGCGACCCGAGCCGAGCCGAGGTACGCCCGACCGGTCATCAGCGCGGTGATCGCAGCCGCCGTACCGCGGCCGGCGTCGGAGTCATACGGAACGCCGTCGGCCATCAGGTAGGCGCCGAGGTTGGCGTAGCCCAGCCCGAGCTGACGGAAAGCACGGGCGTTCTCGCCGATCATCTCGGTCGGGTAGCTCGAGGGCGAGACGATGATCTCCTGCGCCAGGAACATGATGTCCACGGCCTGCTTGAACGATTCCACGTCGAGCGTTCCGTCGGACCGGCGGAACTTCATGAGGTTCAGCGACGCCAGGTTGCAGGCCGAGTCGTCGACGTGCATGTACTCGCTGCACGGGTTGGACGCGTTGATCCGGCCGGAGTTGGGGCTGGTGTGCCACTGGTTGATCGTGGTGTCGTACTGGACGCCCGGATCCGCGCAACGCCACGCAGCCTCGGCGATCTCTCGCATCAGCTCGCGCGCGGGAATCGGCTCGCCCGTCGGCTCGCCGGTGGTCCGCGCGATCAGGTGCCAGTCCTCGTCGTGCTGGACCGCCTCCATGAACTCGTCGGTCACGCGCACCGAGTTGTTGGCGTTCTGGTACTGGATCGAGAAGAAGCCGTCGCCGTCGATCGACATGTCAAAGCCGGCATCGCGCAGCGCGGCGGCCTTGTCCTCCTCCTTGGCCTTGCACCAGATGAACTCGCGGATGTCGGGGTGATCGACGTCGAGCACGACCATCTTCGCCGCGCGACGGGTCTTGCCGCCCGACTTGATGGTCCCCGCCCACGCGTCGGCGCCGCGCATGAAGCTGACCGGTCCCGAGGCGGTGCCGCCCTTCGCCAGCGGCTCCATCGAGCCGCGGATCTTCGAGAGGTTGATCCCGGAGCCCGAGCCACCGCGGAAGATCTTGCCCTCCTTGGTGTTCCAGTCGAGGATCGACTCGATGTTGTCCTCGACCGACAGGATGAAGCACGCGCTGCATTGCGGGCTGTCCTCAAATCCCACGTTGAACCAGACCGGCGAGTTGAACGCCGCCATCTGGTGCAGCAGGATGTGAGTGAGCTCGGCCTCGAAAGTCTCGGCATCCTCGTCGCTTGAGAAGTACCCGCCCTTGCGACCCCAGGAGGCGATCGTGCTAGCCACCCGGCCGATCATCTGCTTGACGGAGCGCTCGCGCGCGGGTGATCCCATCTGGCCGCGGAAGTACTTCTGGGCGACGATGTTCGTGGCGTTCTGCGACCACGTCTTCGGGAACTCGACGTCGCGCTGCTCGAAGGAGATCTTGTCCCCGTGGCCGATACGCGCGTCCCGCAGCTCCCACTCGACCGCATCGAACGGATGAACCCCCGGACTGGTGAAGTACCGCCGGATCGAGAGGCCTTGGCCGGTCGCGTCGGGGGTGAGTTGGGTCTGCGAAGTTTGCTCCATACCGACCTGCTCCTCTCGGATTTTCCGCCAGTTCCTCTGCTGTGCTCGGCTCCTCTTCGCCGAGGGGGTGGACTGCGCATCCTCGCGCAAGGTCCGGACGGAAAACCTGACGCAGCGGACCGCGGATTTGTGAGGAGTAACGACTCCCTATTTTACTCCGTCCCGATCGCGGGCCCGGGCCGCGTTAGCCGGAATTTGCAGGCTCAAAGCAAGTCGGAAATGGCGGTCATTGCGGCTTTGAGGACATCCGTGGCCGGCCGCGACGCATCGATCGTCCGGATGCGCCCGGGCTCCTGCTCGGCGAGCGTGCGATAAGCCGCCGCGGTTCGATCGAAGAAGTCCCGCTGCTCGTTTTCGAGGCGGTCCGGAGGGCCGCCGCGGGCCTGCGAGCGGGCCCGCCCATCTGCTGGATCGATCACCAGCAGCAGTGTGCGATCGGGACGCAGTCCTTGGATTGCGAACTCGTTGATCTCGCGGACAGCATCGACTCCCAACTGGCGGCCGCCGCCCTGGTAGGCCAGCGACGAGTCCACGAACCGATCCAGCAGCACCCAGGTCCCGTCGCTCAGCAGCGGGCGCAGCGCCTCCTCGACGAGTTGCGCTCGTGCGGCCGCGTAAAGGAGCGCCTCGGCACGCGTGCCGATGTGCTGCTCCGGGTCCGAGACCAGCTCGCGGATGCGTTCGGCTGCGCGGACCCCGCCCGGCTCGCGTAGGAGCTGCACGGCAATCCCGCGCGCCCCGAGAGCCTGCCCGAGGCCAACGGCGAGCGTCGACTTGCCGGCGCCGTCGATCCCCTCGATCGTGATCAGCTTGCCCGGATCCATGATGATCCGGTCCGAGCGTATCGGGGGCTAGCATCGAGGTGTGCTCGCCGAACTGGAACGCCATCCACATGCCCGTGCCGTGCTCGGCCCCGCGTTCGCGCCGGGCGGCAAGGCCTCGCACGCGTATCTGTTTCACGGCCCCGGCGGGGCCGGCAAGCGCTCGGTCGCCCGGGCGATGGCCGCCGAGCTGCTGGCGCAGGACTCGCCGGATCCCACCAGCGCGCGGATGCGCGCGATGTCGGGCGCGCATCCGGATCTGACTTGGGTCGCCCCGAGCGGCGCGCACGAGATCCTGGTCGGCGACATCGACGGTCCCGTCGTGTCGGCGGCCAGCAAGACCCCGTTCGAGGCGGGCTGCCGGGTGTTCGTGATCGAGCACGTGGACGAACTGGGCGACGAGGCGGCCAACAGGATGCTCAAGACGCTGGAGGAACCGGCCTCGTTCGTGCACCTGATCCTGCTGACCACGCGGCTCGTCGAGGTGCTCCCGACGATCCGCTCGCGCTGCCAGGTGGTCCGCTTCGATGCCCCTCCGATCGAGGAGGTGGCCAGGCAGGTCGAGCTGGTAGGCGCGGATCGGGAGACGGCGATGGCTTGCGCGCGCCTCTCGCTTGGCGACGCCGAGCAGGCGCGAGAGCTGGCGGGGGAGGAGGGCCGCGTGCTGCGAGCCGCGGCCGAGAGCTTTGCCCGCGCCGCGCTGGCCGGAGACGTCGGCGCCGCGCCGTGGAAGGCCATGCTTGCAGCAGTGCGCGTGCGTGGGGATGCCACCCAAACGCAGCTCGAGATCCGGAAGAAAGACGAGCTCGAGCTCTATCCCCGCAAGGAGCACAAGCGGATCGAGACGGAGTGGACGGAACGGATCCGGCGGGCGCGCCGGCGTGTCGAGACAGGCACACTCGACCTCGCGCTCCAGGTCGTGTCGCTGTGGTACGCGGATCTGGCCTGCCTGGCGTGGGGCGCAGACGACCTGGTGCGCAACTCCGACCGCCTGACCGAGCTGAAGGAAAGCGGGGACGTCGATCCGGCGCGGTTGCGTGGGGCGATCGAGCTGGTTGAGGACACTAGGCTGCGCTTCATCCTCAACGTGTCGGAGGAGCTTGCGTGCGAAGCGCTCGCGTATCGACTGGAACGGCTGCTCGCGCTGTGAACACCGCGCCGCGGGTGTACCTGCGAGCGCCCGCCAGCTCCGATCGCGACGAGTTCATCTCGCTCATGCGGGCGAGCCGGTCGTTCCACCGGCCTTGGGCGACCGCGCCGACCGACCACGAGCGCTTCAACGCGTACCTCGCCGACTCGCGCCGCCCGGACTTCGAGGCGCTGCTGGTCTGCCGTTGCGAGGACGACGCGATCATCGGCTTCTTCAACCTCTCCCAGATCGAGCGCGGCTCGCTGCAGAGCGCCTATCTCGGCTACGCGGCCGGCAAGCCATTCGCGGGCAAGGGCTACATGCGCGAGGCGCTGGCGCTGGTGCTGCGCCATGCCTTCGTGACGATGCGCCTGCACCGCATCGAAGCCAACATCCAGCCCGGCAACCATGCCTCGCTGGCCCTGGCCCGCGGCGCGGGCTTCAGCCGCGAGGGGTTCTCGCCTCGCTACCTGAAGATCGGCGGGCGCTGGCGCGACCACGAGCGCTGGGCGTTGCTCTCCGACGACTGGCGCAGCCGCGCCGAGGCTCGCCAGATGCTCGAAAGCGCTTCCTGAGTTGCCGTAGGTTCGCAGCAAAACAACTGGCCGCAAAGCCGTTGTTCCGGGTGGCTGGTGTCACTGCACGCGGCTTGCCGAGCACAACAAGGAGGTTGAGGTGAGGAGCACTTTTTCAGGGGTCGTCGCCGCGGCGATTGTCGCGATGGGCTTACTCGGGTCAGCGCCGCCGGCGCTGGCAGCGGGGTCGTGTCTGACCGGCTCGGTCGCGGCCTTCTCGTTCAGCGGCTCCGAGCAGTGCTACACGGTGCCCGCAGGCGTCACTTCCGTACAGGTGGTCGCCGTCGGTGCCCGGGAGGCTCCGGGGGGACTTCGGGGCTCGGGGCCGTGGTCAGCGGCCGGCTGTCGGTGACACCTTCCCAGACGCTGTTTGTCGAGGTCGGCGGCTCCGGGTCGGCGCTGGGCGCAAGCGCCGCCGGCGGCTTCAACGGCGGTGGAGCGCCCGGCTCATTCGCGGCGGCGGGCGGCGGCGGTGCATCCGACATCCGGACCTGCTCGACCGCCGGCTCCTGCTCGGCGCTCGGTTCGCCGTCTGACCCGAGGCTGCTGGTCGCCGGCGGTGGCGGGGGTTCGTCGGGCGGCGTGAACTGCGGCACCACCCCCGGTTCCGGAGGCAGCGCGGGACCGTCTCCGGCCAACGGCACGGACGCGTCATCTACCGGGCCGGCCGGGAACATCGCCGGCGGAGGCGGCGGGGGGGCGCCGGCAGCGCTTCGAGCGGGGGACCGGGCGGAACGGCGGGCGTCGGCAGCGTACCCGCGGGTGTGGTCGGCGGGGCGGGCGCTGCGGGTACGGCCGGCGCCGGTGGCAATGACGGCGGCTCCGGTGGTGGCGGCGGTGGCGGCGGTTTCTTCGGAGGCGGCGGAGGCGGTGAAGGCGGACGCAACAGCCAGGGCACTCGCGCGTGTGGAGGCGGCGGCGGAGCCGGCTCAAGCCTCGTGCCGGCAGGCGGTTCGGTCGGCGCCGACACGAGGGGTATTCCGTCGGTGACGATCAGCGTGCCCCCGGCGGGCTCGGTGGGTCCCACGGACGTCGGCTTCGGCACGCGGCCAACGGTCCGCTGAGCGTGGCGCTGTCAGGTACCGGGGGTGGGCTTCCTGCCGGTCCCGCGGGTGCAACGGGCAAGACCGGCTCGCCGGGCATGATCGAGATCGTGACGTGTAGACCGGTGACCAAGGTTGTGACGATCCACGGCAAGCGACAGCGCAAGAAGCTGCAGCAGTGCAAGGCGAAGCTCGTGTCCGGATCGATCATCGTGAGCGGAACTCAGGCGGCCGCTGCGCGGCTGACCCGCGGTCGCGTCGTGTACGCCGTCGGCCGGGAAGTAGGTAACGGGTCCAACCGCACCCTGCTGCTCACCCCGTCTCGGCTGCTCACGCGGGGGGTCTACACGCTCACGCTCACGAGCCGACATGGGCGACGAACGACGACCACGCACCAGCGCATCACGATCAGTCGCCAGTGACCTGCAGTCGCGCTCGGCGGCGCGCCGGTTCGCCCCGCCCGACGACCCGACGCAGTAGTGTCGCGCGATGGATCCCGAACTGTTCCGCCGCACCGCTGAGATCGCGGGCGAGTATCTGACGTCGCTCCCCGAGCGCCCGGTCCGCGCGGATGCGTCGCTCGACGAGCTGCGCTCCGCGCTGCGAGTTGCCCTCGAGGACGGGTCGAAACCAGCGCTGCAGGTGATCGAGGAGCTGGTCGCGGCGGCGGATCCCGGCATCATCGGGACGCAGAGTCCCCGGTACTTCGGCTTCGTCATCGGCGGTGGTCTCGACGCGGCCATCGCTGCCGACTGGCTGACGTCGGTCTGGGACCAGAACGCGGCCGGCTACCTGGGCGGCCCCTCGGCCGCGGTTGCGGAGGAGGTCGCCTGCGAATGGCTCCTGGACATCCTCGGCTTGCCCGGTGACGCAGGGGTGGGCCTGACGACCGGTTGCCAGATGGCCCACGTCACGTGCCTTGCCGCCGCACGCCATCGCGCGCTCGCCCATGCAGGCTGGGACGTCGAGGCCGACGGCCTGTTCGGTGCCCCACCGATTCGGGTCTTGGTCGGCGCCATGGCGCATACGACGGTCTTCGCGGCGTTGCGGATGCTCGGGCTGGGCAGCCGTCGCGTCGAGCTTGTGGCGGCCGACGATCAGGGTCGCATGCGCGCGTCCGAACTCGAGCGCCTGCTGTCTTCCGGCGAGGGGCCGGCCATTGTCATCGCCCAAGTGGGCGAGGTCAACACCGGCGCGATCGACCCGATGCCCGCGATCGCGCGGCTCGCGCGCGAGCACAATGCCTGGTGTCACGTGGACGGCGCGTTCGGGCTGTGGGCGGCGGCGAGCCCGACCCTGCGCGGGCTAGTCGACGTAGTTGAGCAAGCCGACTCCTGGGCAACCGACGCGCACAAGTGGCTGAACGTGCCGTACGACTGCGGCGTCGCGATCGTCCGCGACCGGACCGCTCACGCCGCCGCGATGAACTCGTTCGTCGGCGCCGAGTACATACCGCCGCCGCAGCACGACGAGCGCCACGCGGCCGAATGGGTCCCCGAGTTCTCGCGACGGGCGCGTGGCTTTTCCGTCTACGCCGCGCTCCGCGAGCTCGGGCGCGGTGGAGTTGCCGCGCTGGTCGAGCGCTGTTGTGGCTGCGCGCAGCTCATGGCCGAGGAGCTGGCGCGTGATCCCCGGGTCACGGTCCTCAACGACGTAGTCCTCAACCAGGTGCTGGTCCGGTTCGCTTGCGATGGCGCCAACGTCACGGACGAGGTCATCGATGCCGTCCAGCACGAGGGGACGTGCTGGATGAGCGGCACGGTCTGGGAAGCGGAGCCCGCGATGCGAATCTCGGTGTCCAACTGGCGCACGACCGAGGACGACATCCGCCGCTCCGCCAGCGCGATCCTCGCGCAGGTAGACAGCGCGGCGCGGGCCTCCGCTTAGCGTCCGCGCGCGCCCGGGTGTCTGTCGCGCCCATCGTCGAGGTGCGCTAGCCGGCATTTCGCTCAGCGCGCCTCCGGAGACGGTTCAGCGCCGACGCAACTGCGACAGGACTACCTCGCTTTGCGGATGATCTCGGCGGGACGGTGCTGTTCGCGGCCTACCCGCATCCTGGATGCCCCGCGCGGAAGTGAAGACGGCGTGATCGCAGTCCGCAGCGGCTGAGCGATGAGCAGCTTGTGAAGAAAGGATCATGATGGCGGGGAGGCGTGGAGTGCTGGTTCGGATGCGGTGGCCGGCTGTCGCGATCAGCATCGCGGCGGTTGTGCTGGCGATCGCTGGCTCGGCGGGCGGCACGGCCGCGACCCGGCGGCCGCCGCCACATCGGGCGCCGGGGCCGCTGACGATCTATTCGCTCGTCCACCGCTGCGAGGCGCTCAGGAGCACCGTCACTGGCCGGCCGATCGCCCAGGCCGACGGCCCGTTCCGGATGCAAGCCGCCGCGCTGGGCATCTACCTGCTCTACACCCCCAAGGGCCAGTATCTGACCGACACCGGGTCCGGCTCGCTCGCTGCGCAGCCCGATCCCAGCCAGGCGGCCGAATGGCGCGTCAAGGGCAACGCGCGCCGTGGCTTCACGATCACCAACCTCGCGACGAGCACCCACACGCCGGTTCGGTTTGCCTCGGCGGGCGGCTGCGCCACCTACCCCGAGGCGCAGGTCGATGCGACCGGCAACTCGTTCGCCGGCGCGAGCCCGGAGGCGAACGCGCTCGGCACGGTCGAGGGTCACGCCCACATCACCGCCTTCGAGCTATTCGGCGGTGACTGGCACTGCGGGGCTCCGTGGAGTCCGTACGGAGCGCCTTTTGCGCTTCCTGCGAGCTGCGCGCACTACGAGCAGGGCACCAACGGCGTGTTTCAGAAGCTGTTCGACTACGGCGGCGGGAGCCGCCCGAGCGACCTTCACGGCTGGCCGACGTTCGTCGGCTGGCCGTCGCCGACTGCGCTCTCCGAGGAGGGCGACTACTACACGGGCGTCGAGCGCGCTTGGCGGGCGGGCCTCCGGATCTTCGTGACCGATCTCGTCGACAACGAGCAGCTCTGCCAGCAGATGACCGTCCGGCACCTCCCTTGCAACGACATGTCCTCCGTCCGCGTCCAGAGCAAGGACCTATACGCGCTGCAGGGCTACATCGACGCGCAGTCGGGTGGCCCCGGCAAAGGCTGGTTCCGGATCGTCACCGATCCGTTCCAGGCCCGCCGGGTGATCAACCAGGGCAAGCTCGCGGTGATCGAGGGGATCGAGGTCAGCCGGATCTTCGGTTGCGGCGAGCAGAACAACGTCCCGGGGTGCTCAACGGCGCAGGTGGACGCGGGCCTCAAGGAGGTCCACGCTCTCGGCGTGCGGACCTTCTTCCCGATCCATGAGTTCGACAACGCCTTTGGCGGCACGAAGATGATTGCCGGGGAGGCCGGCGCGGTCGTCAACGCCGGCAACCGCGAGGCGACCGGAAGCTTCTGGACGGTCGAGCCATGTCCCGCGGAGGATCAGGACGCCGAGCAGACGTCGCTTCCGGGTGGTGGCCTTCCGGGCGAGCTCCTCAACGGCCCAGTTGCGGGCCTCACCGGCGGCAACGCGCTGCCTGTCTACGCCCCAGGCCCCCACTGCAACGTCCACGGCCTGACGAGCCTCGGCGCGTACCTGATCAACCGGATGATCCAGCAGCACTTCATCATCCAGACTGACCACATGTCCTCGAAGACGGCGGCCGCGGCGGTGGCGATCGCGACCGCCCACCACTACTCGGGGATCGTCTCGGCCCACTGCTGCTCCTCGCCGCAACTGTTCAAGCAAATCTATGCCGACGGTGGCTTCGTCTCAGAGCCCGTGAACCCCCTGCTCGCGTTCGTCAACATTGAGCGAGCCGACAAGGCACAGAGCAACCCGCGCTACCACTTCGGTTTCGGCTGGGGCTCAGACATGGGCGGCCTCGGCATGCAGCCAGGCCCGTCGTCCGCGTACCCGGTGACCTACCCGTTCAAGTCCTATGCCGGCAACGTCACCTTCAGCCGCGAGGTGTGGGGCCAGCGGACCTTCGATCTCAACAACGACGGCCTCGCCAACTATGGCCTCTACGCCGACTGGCTTCACGGTCTCCAGCTCGCGGGCGGCAAGGCGATGATGACCGACATGTTCCAGGGCGCCGAGAGCTACCTTCAGATGTGGGAGCGCGCGGTCGGCGTGCCGTCGGCTAGCTGCGTCGCCCCGCGAACCCGCTTCAGCGCAAGCGGGTTGGGGCATCGCCTCCGCCTCGGCGAGACGACGACCCAGGCGCTGTTCTCCTCCGGCCAGCCGGTCACCCGACCAGGCCGGAGCTCTCGCTACTGCGTCGCCGGATCGCGCTCGCGTCATGTCAGCGCTGTCTTCAACCGGCGCGGCCGCCTTGTGCTGATCGCCAGCAATGCGAAGCGCGGTCGGGTCCGCTACGTCGCCGCCGCGTCCGAGCGCCACAGCGCCGGCCGCCTGCGTGCCGATCTTCGCGCGGCAGGATTCTGAGCGTCCGTAGCCAGTTTGCTCGTCCGGTGCCATCTCACCTACGCAGAGTTGTGGGGGGCACCGGCCGAAAGGATGCCTGCGCGAGTACGAATGCGGGTCTCGCTACCGATGACCGACGCAGACGCACCGTAGACAGCCAGTCGCGGCGCCAAGCCCAGCCGCGATATGCAATGCAAGCGGCGCACCCGACAGCCGTATGCGGTGCGAACGTCGGCTACGCTTGCCTCGAGCAGCGGCCGACCCGGATTTTGCAGCCCCCGCGCAGCCCGAAATCGCTCTCGGAAGGTGCACAATCCAGGAAATCCCTGCAAGCGCCGACGTAGCTCAGTTGGTAGAGCACTTCACTCGTAATGAAGGGGTCCCCGGTTCGAGTCCGGGCGTCGGCTTTAGCCCGATTTGCAGGGATTCCTGTCGGCCTTTGGTTGCTCACCGAGCGCATTGTGCGTCCATTTGCGGTGTGTAATGAAGGGGTCCCGGTTCGAGCCCGGGCGTCGGCTCTCCGCGGATTTACAGGGCTTTTGCCCCGTCACGCGGTTGGTCGGTGTTGGGCTTTGCGTCCATTTTGCGTCCACGAGTTCGGCTTGCAGCGCGGATCTGTCGTTCCGCGGGCGGGCCGAGTACTGGTCGCGCGATCCCGTCGAGTCAACGCAGGCGCGACGAGGCGATCCGGAACGGCGATTACCGCGCGTTACGAGGGCGAGTACGGACTCCAACCTTCGGTAGGCGTCTAGGTCCGCAGATTTTCAGCCGTCGACGGTCGGTCAGGCAGCCGCGTAGCCCACCAGTCGAGCGGGACGATCCGCAGCGCGAGTTCGAACGAGCCTCGATCCAGCGACTCAGCAAGCTGGGCGATAGCTACGAGATTCTCGCGTAGCCACTCGCCCTCGACCGGTCCTACGGCCTGAGTCGCCGGGCTGACACGGCTCAGCCCCGGCCGACTCAGACGACTGTAGAGCTCGACGTGGCGATCGACGATCTCCGCGTACGTACGCGAGCTCACCATCACGCTGGCCCATCGTCCGAGCACCTCCTGGCCGTGACCGAGCAGCCGCTCGATCAGGCGGTGAAGCTGTTCGCGGCGGTCAGCGTTCGCGAGCATTTTGTCCATCGCCGCCGCGAGACGCGGCGTGTCACGCGCCGCCTCCGAGCCGGCCGCCAGCGCCGCGTCCCCGAGCTCGCCGTCCGGAACAACGCCGGCGAGCTCGAGCAGACCGCACCACACGAGGCGAGCCGCGCGGACGAATTCAAACAACGCGTACTGCGCGAGCACGGACCACCGCTCGCGCTGCCGGCGCTCGAGCACTTCGTTGAGCACCGCCGCGGTCACCGCGACCGCGATCAGGCTCGCGACGAGGGCCGTGAAGAGCGCGTGATGCGCCCAGAACCCATCGTCGGCGAGATCCCACACGATCGCCCCGGAAAGGACGAGCACACTGAGGCCGCCGATCATCCGCGTCGTTCGCACGTACGTCCGAAGCGAGTCGGTGCGGCGCGGTCTGACACTGTGACGAGCCATTTCTTGCCAAGGCATGTTGCGCCGCATCACGGGAGGCAGGCTCGGACATGGCAGCGAGGCCGGAGGGAACCCTTTGCGCAACAGTCTCGCGACGATCCAAAAGCGTGTCGACATCGCCGGACAGCGGTCTCTTGGGAGCTCATGGGTGGCTCCTCGGTCAAAAGTGGGCAGCGATCGGGGCGAAGGCAGCGGCGATCAGGCGGGCCTTGCGATCGGGCTCGAGTTGCCCCGAGTCGTAGACCGCGGTGATCCTCGTGATTAGTCCCTCGGCGCCGAGTTCGAGCACCATGATGCCGGGGGAGCGAGTTGGCGCCCGGACCCGCGGTCCACTCAAAACCGCCGCCGTTACCGCCGCCGCCGACGTGGCGAAGTCGGCTGGAACGATCGTACGGAACGGCGTCGAGGATCCGGCCGAGGTAGGCGGTTGCTTCGATCCGGCCGATTACCTGCGTTCGCAGTGACATGTCTTCGAGGAGGACGTCGGTGTGCATGAGCTCGCCTCCCGCTGTGGCGTCGGCTGCCCCGAACGTGCCCTGGAGCGCGGTCGCCACCGCGACGAGTTCGGGCGGGACCTGCGTCGCGACCGGACCGTCCGTCAGGTCCGTCAGGAAGCTGTCGCCCGGCGTTCGGAGCGACGCATACAGGGCGTCGTCGAACGACGAGGAATCCCGGTAGTCAATCCAGCGGACGATCTTGCCCTCCGCGAAGCCGACAGCCGCGAGAATCCTCTGCTCGCCGCCGAACAACTCCGGCGTGGCGGTCGTGCGGAGCAGACCCCTCGTCTCGTTGGCAAGCACGCCGGTCGCGTACGAACGAGCCGGCGGCGACCAGTTCGGCATGTACTGCTCGAAGACGGCCTTCAGGGCGTCATAGCCGTTGAATTCCCATCCGAGCGTCGGGTCGATGTACGACACGAGGTCGGGCGAGAAGAAGGCCATAGTGCCCGCGACGTCCGACGTCGTCTTGGTCTCGAAGAAGGTCTCGATGGTGGTGTCCGATGGTGCGGTCTTCGGTGCTGTGGACATGACGCTCCTGCTCCCCGCCTAGGCGATGACGGTGTGACTGATACGTTGCCCTACGACGCCCCTGTTCGCTTCCGGGCAACCCCCGGGGTCAGCTCCCTGGTCCACCGTCCACCCGGGGTCGATGCGCGAAAGGAGGAGCCCGGCCACGGAGGGCACGCGGCCCAAAGAAATCGGCCGCGACGCTCTTGTACGCCTGTTCCAGGATCTCCTCGAGGCGCTTCTCACAGACGCCGGGTCGCGTGCGGATCAAGGCTCCGGTCGAGGCGTATCTGCGAACGGCCGCCTCCCGCGGGCCGAGGGCGCTCGATGACCTGACGCAGAGTCATCGCGTCGAGCCGGCCGAGCACCTCAGCGTCGGGCAACCGAGCGCTCTCGGCGTGCACGGACGCCGCCGCGGGCTACCAAGACGTAGGTCGGCTGGCCTCGTTGGTGGGGGGCGTGGGGCTCAGCGGCCGGCCCCATGTGTCGTAACGCTGCGGCGGGTCGTTTCGCCGCAGCTTTCGTCCGAGGGTCCAGGCAAGTCGGGCGGCTTCGATCCGTCCGCCTCCCCAAAGTCGCATCATTCGGTAGGTCTGACGCATGGCCGTGCCTCAGCCGACTGCGTTGCGGCGGCCGTTGATGACCTCCCACTTGGCGCCCGTGCTTACGTCAGTGGTCCTCATGATGACCCCCGAAGTTGATGTTGACTTAGGTCAGCGTGGCGCCTGGCGATGTGCCTCGCGTCCGTTGAAATCCCTAGCCGCCGGCCCCGGGGTTTGGGGCCTTGTGGTGCGCAGCCGGATGCACGGTGGTCCCGCGCAGCTCTGCACCTTGTGCCGCTGGGATGTCCGTCCAGCGAACTCATCTCCATCATCCGATCACACCTCTGGTCCGGATCACCTGGCCGTTGACCCGGCGGCCATCCTCGCTGACTAGGAATGCGACGAGTTCAGCGACGTCCGCGACGGCGTTGGGACACTCCAGGCCCAGCGCGATCGCGTTGACGGTGATGTCGCGAGCGCTTAGCTCGTGAGCGAGCACGGGCGTGATCGCGTCCACCGCGCCCTTGCTCGCAGCGTAGGCGGCATAGGTCGGGAGCGCCATACCGACGGCGGAGCTTGAGATGTTCACGATCGCGCCGCCATCGCGCAGCTGAAGCGATGCCTGCTTGTTGACCACAAAGGTCCCGCGGGCGTTAGTTCGGTGCAGGGCATCGAACGTCTGCAAGTTGTAGTCAGCGACTGTGCCGAGGATCATCCGTGCGGCGGCGTGTACGACGACGTCGACGCCCCCGAATGCGTCGATCGTCTCACTGAATAGGCGCTCGACGTCCAGCTCGTCTGCGACGTCGGCGCAGACCGCGACCGCGGCGCGGTGTGCCGCGAGGATCTCGTCGACGGCGGCGTCTGCTGCGGTCCGGCTGTTTATGTAGTTGATGACAACGGCGTAGTCCCTGGCGGCCAGCGTGCGCGCGACGGCGCGGCCGATACCGCGCGAGCCGCCAGTGACTATCGCTACGCGGGTGCCCGAGGCCTTGTGGGAGTTCGTGGTCACGCTGTCACTCTGGCCGCGATCGCCCGTGGTCGCACTAGGGCATCTCCCGGGTCATGTCCCGGGGGTCTAGGCGGCGTTGTCGACGCTTACGTGATTGCTGTCCCCCACCCGCCGGTGTTTCTGGGCCGGTCCGGGACGCACTGGAGGCGCCGCATCAGACTGTTCGGACGGCCGCGCACGGTCCTACTGCGCGTCCGGTACGCCAACGGAGTTGCTGGGTTCCGAGGGGCAAGAGGTCGCGGGCGTCGAGGCAGAGGCGGAGCTGCCGTTCGCTGCACTGCATCGCTCTGTACGCACCGATACTGCCCAGCTCGATGCGCTTCCTGACCCCAGCGGGGCGCCCTGCCGTGTCCTTCGGTCGCAAGGCAGATCGGGCTCGAACTCCACCCCGGCCGTCCGTACACCCGCATCCCGTCGGAAAGCGGCAGCGACTGTGTCAGCGGGTACGCTGACGCAGTCGTGCGAGCGCAGTGACGCGGCCGGTGTACGTCGGATGGCGTCGTACCGCACGGACGCCCACCCTAAGGTGAGGTTGCCCGGGGCTCGGCCCGCCTTTAGGCTCGGCCGTGGCGATGTCAGATCGTGACCCTGTGGCCAGGCTTCTTGGTCGACGCAGCGAGTGTGAGGCCTTGGACAGACTGATCGCGGGCGTTAGGACGGGCCATAGCGGCGTGGTCGTCCTCTGCGGTGAAGCGGGCCTCGGAAAAACGGCATTATTGGAGTACGTATCGAAGCGCGCGTCGGGCTGCCGTATGGCGCGAGCGGCGGGCGTCGAGTCCGAGATGGAGCTCGCGTTCGCGGGCTTACATCAGCTGTGTGCGCCGATGCTGGGCCGGCTCGATCGCCTCCCCGCTCCCCAACGCGACGCGCTGGGCACGGCGTTCGGACTCAGGGCCGGCGACGCACCAGACCGCTTTCTCGTCGGGCTCGGTGCGCTGACGCTGCTTTCCGACGCCGCCGAGACGCAGCCCGTGGTCTGCCTCGTCGATGACGCGCAGTGGCTGGACCAAGCCTCCAGGCAGGCACTCGCTTTCGTCGCCCGCCGCCTGCTGGCGGAGTCCATCGCCCTGGTCTTCGCCACGCGCTCAGTCATTGACGACCTGCGCAGACTGCCCGAGCTGTGGATCGAGCGTCTGAGCGATCCGGATGCACGGGCGCTGTTGGGCGAGGCGCTCAGCACTCCGCTTGACGCGGCGGTCGGCGAGGCCATCGTGGCGGAGACGCGCGGGAACCCGCTCGCCCTGCTGGAGCTTCCGCGCGGGTTGGCGCCGGATGAGCTCGCCGGCGGCTTCCGGTTTCTCGATGCGCTGCCCTACGGCACTCGTCTCGAAGGGATCTTCCGCCGGCGGCTCGAGGCGTTGCCCGGCGAAACGCAGCGCTTGTTGCTCGTCGCCGCGGCAGAGCCCACCGGCGACCCCACGCTGCTCTGGCGCGCGGCGGAGGAGCTGGGTGTCGGCTTCGACGCCGCGGGGCCTGCGGCGGCGGACGGCCTCTTCGAGATCCGGACGCGGGCAACGTTCCGCCATCCAGTGGTTCGCTCTGCGATCTATCGCGCTGCGTCCCCGAGCGATCGGATGAGCGCACATCTGGCGCTCGCGGAAGCGACGGATCCCGAGATCGATCCCGACCGACGCGCCTGGCACCGCGCGCAGGCGACACCGGGGCCTGACGCTCAGGTCGCCGCCGAGCTCGAGCGATCCGCCGACCGCGCGCGGCGCCGCGGTGGCGTCGCCGCTGCGGCCGCCTTCCTCGAGCGCGCCGCCGAGCTGACCCCCGAACCACACCGGCGCGGCGCACGGGCCCTCGCCGCCGCCGAAGCGAAGTTCGACGCGGGCGCGCCCGACAGCGCCGACCAGCTACTCGCCGCGGCTGCCCGGAGCCCGCTCGACAACCTCGAACGTGCACGGCTGGAGCGGCTGCGCGGCCGGCTGGCCGCCGCCCGGCGCGGCCGCGACGCCCCGTCGTTGCTGCTTGCGGCCGCCAAGCGGCTCGAACCGCTGGACGCAGCGCTGGCTCGAGAGACCTACCTCGACGCGCTCGCGGCCGGCCGCTATGCCGGCTTCCTGGCCGAGGGCGGCGGCGGGAGGCAGATTGCCGAGGCCGCTCGGGCTGCTCCACCCGGGCCGGTACCGGTCCGACCGATGGACCTGCTGCTCGATGGTGTGGCAGTGGGCCTGACGGAGAGTTACGCGGCATCGCTTCCGCTGCTGCGCGGCGCACTTGAGGCGTTTTGCGAGGGGCACTCCGCGGGTGGCGACGACCTCCGCTCGCTGGCGTGGGCCTGCCGCGTGGCAATCGACCTGTGGGATGACGCGAGCTTTGAGCAGCTCAGTGCGCGCGCGCTGAAGGTCGCACGCGAGCGGGGAGCGCTTGCTGTGCTACCCGTCGCTCTCACCTATCGAGTCCTCGCTCAGATCAATGCCGGTGAGTTTGCGGCTGCCGTGCAACTGAACCAGGAGTTGGTCTCGATCATCGAGGCGATCGACGCCCCACTCTCGCTGTACACGTCACTGGCGCTCGCCGCCTGGCGTGGCGAGGAGTCCGAGACGTCGGAGCTCGGCGAGCTCATTATCCGTGACGCGAACGCACGTGGTGAGGGAGCGGCTATCGCGTTCGCCGAAATGAACGCGGCCGTTCTGTACAACGGCCTCGGTCGCTATGACCGCGCGATGGCCGCGGCCGAGCGAGCGGTCGAGCATGGCGACATCGGCAGGTACGGCGAGGAGCTGATCGAGGCCGCGGCGCGCTCAGGCGAGCGCGAGGTTGCGACCACGGCACTCGAAACGCTGACTGAGCGCGCCGGCTTCGCCGGCACGGACTGGGCGCTCGGCATCGAGGCCGGCTCGCGGGCGCTGCTGAGCGCTGGCGACGAGGCCGAGGCTCTCTACCGCCAGGCGATCGATCACCTGGGCAGCACCCTGGTCGCCGTCCACCTCGGCCGCGCCCATCTGCGCTACGGCGAATGGCTGCGGCGCGAGGGACGGCGCGTCGACGCACGCCAACACCTGCGAACCGCCTACGACATGCTCACCACGATGGGCGCCGAAGCCTTCGCCGAACGGGCCCGGCGCGAGCTGGTTGCCACCGGCGAGACGGTGCGGAAGCGGACTGTCGGGACACTCGATCAGCTCACACCGCACGAGGCGCAGATCGCCCGCCTCGCCCGCGAGGGGCGCACGAACGCGCAGATCGGCGCCGAGCTCTTCATCAGCCCGCGGACGGTCGAGTATCACCTGGCCAAGGTGTTCTCCAAGCTCGGCATCAGCTCACGTAAGGAGCTGCGCGCAGCGATCCTCGATACCGGAGTCGCGACCCTCTCGGGCTAGCCAAGCGCCTCGCAAGGGGCGCATTGGGCGCCGACTAGGTACTGACTAGGCCCTGGCACGGACGCGATGGGGTCGCCTGACCGCCAGTGTGGTCACGACCGCCACCGCACCAGAGGAGAGCAGGTATGCCACGCATTACCGTTGGGACCCAGAACTCAGCCCCGATCGAGATCCATTACGAGGACCACGGCAGCGGCCAGCCGATCGTGCTGATCCACGGTTATCCGCTCAACGGAAACTCGTGGGAGCGCCAGGAACGCGCGCTGCTCGCCGCCGGCTACCGCGTCATCAGCTACGACCGACGAGGTTTCGGCCGCTCAAGCCAGCCGACCGTGGGTTACGACTACGACACCTTCGCCGCCGACCTCAGCACGCTGCTCGAGCACCTCGACCTGCACGACGTCGTCCTGGGCGGCTTCTCGATGGGGACCGGCGAGGTCACACGCTACCTCGGTCGCTACGGCCGCGCGCGCGTGTCCAAGGCCATGCTGTTGGGGACGATCCCGCCGTTCCTGCTCAAAACCGAGGACAACCCCGACGGCGTCAACGGGCAGGTGTTCGAAGACATCAAGGCGGCGATCGTCAACGACCGCTACGCCTACTTCAAGGACTTCCTCGACAACTTCTACAACGTCGACGTCCTATCGCCCGACCGCATCAGCGACCAGGCGTGGCAGGCCAGCTTCAACGTCGCGGCGGGCTCGTCACCGTATGCGAGCTACGCCTGCGTAGACACGTGGGTGACCGACTTCCGTGAGGATCTGCCCAAGATCGACGTCCCCACGCTGGTGCTACACGGTACGCAGGACCGCATCCTGCCGTTCGAGGCTACCGCCGCACGGCTCCGCGAATTGATCGCTGACGTCACGGTGGTGCCGGTCGAGGATGGCCCTCACAACATCGGCTGGACGCACGCCGACGAGGTCAACACCGCGCTGCTCGAGTTCCTCAACGAGTCACTGCCGAAGCGGCGAACGGAGGGGGCCGCAATTTCAACTACGTCCTAGCCCCGCGCAGGGCTCGAACGACGGTTTGAGTGACCGAACGAACGAACAGGAGCCGACGCCATGCTCACGTTCATCAACACCACGGCGCGCATGCGCCGGCCGCGCGCGAGTGCGAACGGCCCGCCGCGAGTCGAGCCCGTCCACGGGCGCAACTGCATCTGCCCTCACTGCAAGCCCGACCGAGCCGGTCCGGCGGTGGTCGCACGATGAGCCACGTTCCCAAGCCGCTGCCGCGTCGAGCGCACCCCTCGGAAGCAGTGGTCGGCGAGCTGGTCGACGTTGGCGGCGCCAGCCGCGGCCACCGGCGCGTCGTCCAGCGACCGCCGGCGTTTCTGGGCCGGTCCGGGGAGCGCGATGTGCTGCACCGGCTGCTCGAGACTGCCCGCGGCGGGCAGAGCGCGGTCCTGGTCATCCGGGGTGAGGCCGGGATCGGCAAGACGTCGCTCCTCCGGTACGCCGCCCGGCAGGCTGCTGGCTTCAGAGTGGCCGAGATCGCGGGCGTGGAGGCCGAGACGGAGCTGCCGTTCGCTGGACTGCATCGCCTGTGCGCACCGATGCTCGCCAAGCTCGACGCGCTTCCTGTCCCCCAGCAGAACGCCCTGCGCGTGTCGTTCGGACTTTCATCCGGCGAAGCACCGGACCGCTTTCTGGTCGCGCTGGCCGCGCTGACCTTGTTCGCCGAGGTTGCCGGAGAGCGGCCGCTTTTGTGCGTTGTCGATGACGCGCAATGGCTCGACGGCGCGACATCCCAGGTTCTCGGCTTCATCGCCCGTCGCCTTCTAGCCGAGTCAGTCGCGCTCGTGTTCACCGTTCGCGAGCCGAGCGATGAGCGTGAGCTGACAGATCTGCCGGAACTGTCGCTCGGCGGACTGCACGACGACGATGCGCGGGCGCTACTGGCGGCAGTCATCCCGGGTCGAATCGACGATCGGGTCCGCGACCGGCTGGTCGCCGAAACCCGCGGCAATCCGCTGGCGCTGGTGGAGTTGACGCGGGGTAGAAGCGCTGGAGAGCTGGCTGGCGGCTTTGCGCTGCCGGGCACGGGGACCCTTCCGAGCCATATCGAGGACCACTTCCGACAACGGATAGCCGCACTGCCTCAAGCGACGCAGCGACTGATGTTGCTAGCGGCCGCCGATCCCGTTGGGGATGCCACGCTGCTCTGGCGCGCTGCGGCGACGCTCGGCGTCGAAAGGCAGGCGGCGGAGGCCGCGGCCGGTGAGCAACTAATGGAGGTCGAGGCGCAGGTTCGGTTCCGCCATCCGCTGGTCAGGTCGGCGGCGTATCGGGCAGCAACCGTGTCGGACCGCCGCGCGGTTCACGGCGCGCTCGCGGCCGCCACGGATCTCGAGACGGATCCCGATCGTCGAGCCTGGCACCGCGCGCACGCGGCGATCGCGCCGGATGAGGAGGTGGCCGGGGAGTTGATCGCTTCCGCGAGCCGTGCGCAAGCCCGCGGCGGGATCGCCGCCGCGGCCGCGTTCCTGGAACGAGCGGTGACGTTCACGCCAGACCCTGGTGAGCGGGCCTCACGGGCGCTCACCGCCGCAAAGATGAAGCTCGGGGCGGGAGACCTCGCGGCCGCGGGGTCCTTGCTCGCGGTCGCGGATGCGGGCCCGCCGGATGAGCTTCGGCAGGCCAGGGCGCAACGCGTGCATGCCCACATCGCGTTTGACATGCGACGTGGCAGCGACGCCCCGCCACTGCTCGTGCGCACAGCCCAGCGGCTCGAGTCACTCGATCCCGAGCTGGCCCGGGAGACTCACCTAAAGGCGCTGGTGGCAGTGATCTACGCCGCCCGTCTCGCGACTGACCCCGCCCCGGCAGGAGTTGCCCGAGCTGCTCTTTCGGCGCCGCTCGGACCCGAGCCATTTTCCGCCATGCAACTGATGTTGCTTGGGCTAGCGACCCGGTTGACCGATGGGCACGCCGCCGCCGCCCCGACGTTGGCGGCTGCGCTGCGGGCCTATCTTGCCGACGAGCGGCACTTGGATTGGTCGTGGGTCGCCTACGGCCTCGCGGCGATGGACTTGTGGGACGACGATGCATGGCTCGAGCTGGCCTCCAGTCAGGTGGAGCTCGCGCGCTCAACCGGAGCGTTGATCTTGCTTCCGTTTGCACTCGACTCCCTCGCGACGTTTCACGTCCAGGCCGGAAACCTGTCACTGGCGTCTTGCCTGATCGAGGAGGCCCAGACTCTTGATCTCGGGGTCCGGGCCGAGACGCTGCCCTACGTTCCGCTGGCGCTCGCGGCATGGCGTGGGGATGCCTCCACCGTCTTGAATCTGGTCGACGTGATGATCGCCAGCGCTCACAACCGGGGCGAGGGATGCGCGATCACGGTCACCGAATACGCCACGGCGACCCTGTACAACGGACTTGCTGAGTACGAGCTGGCGTTCGACGCGGCGCAGAAGGCTGCCGCCGCAGACGAGGTCGCGACCTCATCGTGGGCGCTGGCCGAGCTGGTCGAGGCGGCGGCGCGGAGCGGGCGGCAAGAGATCGCCCGCGAAGCGCTCGATCAGCTGTGCGAGCGGACGAGCGCGAGCGGTACGGCTTGGGCGAAGGGGACGCAGGCGCGCGCAGCCGCGCTCCTTGAGGATGGTGAATCGGCCGAGGATCTTTTCCGGGCGGCGATCGACGAGCTCGGGCAATCTCGGATGGCGGCGCACCTTGCTCGTGCCCGGCTGAGCTATGGAGAGTGGCTGCGCCGTGAGAACAGGCGGGTCGACGCGCGCGAGCAGCTCCGTTGCGCATATGACGTCTTCGGCGCGATGGGTGCGAATGGATTCGCCGACCGGGCGCGACGCGAGCTGCTGGCCACGGGCGAGAAGGTGCGTAAGCGTCGGGACGACACTCGCGATCTGCTCACTCCTCAGGAGGAGCAGATCGCGAGGCTTGCTCGCGACGGTCGCACGAACCCAGAGATTGGCGCCGAGCTGTACATCAGCTATCGCACCGTGGAGTGGCACCTGCGGCAGGTTTACTCAAAGCTTGGGATCAGCTCCCGCAAGGGCCTCCGCGGCGCGCTGCGGAGTCGCTACCGGGAAACGACGCCGGTGTGATGCGGGGACCCTGACCGGGGTCCCTGCGAGGCGGCCGGCACGTGTTATGACGGTTGTTCCACTCGCGCCTCGCGACTCCGAGGATCGGTGTCCCTCGCGCGCACGGCGTCGCAGCCGCACGGGGAGCGGACCAGGGCATCGCACGGATGCGACTCCCGGGCGCTGAGGACAGGCTACGTGGCAGCAACCGAGGCAGGCGCGCTCGAGCATCGAGTCTGTCTGCGTGAAGAAAGGCAATGCCATGATCGCCGCGTACATCATCAAACAATACGAGCGCGCAGTTGTGTTCAAGTTCGGGAAGGTGAATGACGAGCCACGGGGACCAGGGCTGATCTTTGTGGTCCCGTTCGTGCAGCGCATTCGTCGCGTTTCGTTGCGGATCGTCACGATGCCGATCCAGTCACAGGGGATCATCACGAAGGACAACGTCAGCATCGACGTGTCCGCGGTGGCCTATTACCGCGTGGAGGACCCGACCCGTTCGGTGATCGCGATTGAGAACATCGAGGCCGCGATCGGTCAGATCGCCCAGACGACGCTTCGGGCGGTGGTGGGACGCCACACGCTCGACGAGCTGCTGTCTGAGACCGAAGGCATCAATCAGAACATCCGTGAGATCCTCGACGTGCAGACAGAAGAGTGGGGGGTCAAGGTCACGGTCGTCGAGCTGAGGGACATCCAACTGCCCGACAGCATGCAGCGCGCGATGGCTCGCCAAGCTGAAGCCGAGCGCGAAAAACGAGCCAAGATCATCGCCGCGCAAGGCGAGGCGCTCGCGGCCGGCGAGCTAGGGCAAGCAGCCGACGTGATGGCCGCTCATCCGCTGGCGTTGCAGCTGCGCAACCTCCAAACGCTGGTCGAGGTTGCCGTGGACAAGAACTCGACCGTCGTCTTTCCGGCGCCGCTGATGAGCACGATCGGCGAACTCGGCTCATTCCTGGCCCGCGAGCAGCAAGCGGCCGGCGAGCTTCCGGACCGGTCGGGTGACCCGCGCCCTGAGAACGGAGCCATCGCTACGGCATCACCGCCATCGCAGTCCCGTCGCGATGATGCAACGTGACGGACGCTTCGACGCACGGGCACGTGCCTGTCATGCGGATAGCCATCCGCGAGCGCCCTGCGTCAGAGACTCCGCTTCCGGCTTGACGCGGGCTTTCAGACGCCGTATGCCGTGACGTGGACCTGTCCGGTCGACACGTCGACGACACCCCGGGCCCAGACCTCGATCAGGTTTACCCACGAGAGCTCGGGGTGGTTGGTCATTAGGGAGACATGCTCGCGGAGCTGGAAGACCGGAGATCCCACCTGCGCAATCGCCACGCCACCCGCTTCCAGCGAGATCTTCTTCTCGCCCTCTGTCGTGATCTCACCGTGAATGTGGAGCTCGGCGCGGCCGTCGGCGCGGAAGTAGATGTAGTCCACGCCCCGGAACGTCCCTTGGAGGTTCGGTCCGCTGACCGGCCCCTCAAGATAGAAGTCAAAACGCGCCCCCTCGGCTGGTGGCGCCTGGCCTGAAAGGACAGCGCCGGCCGAGGCGCCGTACTCGACGACCTGCGTGATCTGCGGCCGGTATTCGTAGATCAGCGCTCCTGGCAGCCGCTGTTCACGATCTCCGGCATCCAGCGGGGCAGTGGCCGCCCCGGACACATCAACGGAGCTCATAGGTGACTCCTCTCATGGCACCGGCGCCCTCCGGTCGTGGCTAGCCTACAGGTCGGGAGGAGTGCGCCCGTGAGATTTCTTCCGCGCGGATGCTCGAGTGGCCCGGCGCATTGAAGAATCAAACGAGCGCCGCGTTCTCCCCGCGGCGCTCGCCTTCGGACCTGCGTCGCGCCCCGAACCGGACGTCGTTTAGACCGCGACCGCGTGAGCGCCCGTGGGCGCTCTATCGGGGCTGTTCCGACCGAGGAAGTCAAGCAGTGCTGCATTGACCTCGTCTGGGTAGGTCCACCCGACGTTGTGTGGGCCATCGGCGACCTCGACCACGGTCAGGTCGTCGATCAGTCTCTCGTCGCGCAGTCGCCCAGTCGTGGCCGCGAACGGCAGGGCGCGGTCAGCGGCGCCGTGCACGGCGAGGACCGGGATGTCGATCGCGGACAGGTCGCCCCGGAAGTCGGTCAGCCACGTGTCTATGCAGGCGTAGGTCGCGTACGGCGAGGCGCCGGCCGCCACTTCGAAGCTTGCCCGCAGTGCGGCGTCGCCGATTCGCTCGGGGGCGAGGACATCGGTGTTGTAGAAGTTGGCCAAGAACGTGTCGAAGTACGCGTAGCGGTCGGCCACGATCGCCTCCTTGATGCCCTCGAACACCTCCCCGGGGACGCCCCGGGGGTTGTCGTCGGTCTGCAGCAAGAACGGCGGGATCGATCCGATCAGCACCGCCTTGCTGACCCCGGCTGATCCGTATGTCCCGAGGTAGCGGACGACCTCACCGGTGCCCATCGAGAACCCGGCGAGGACGACGTCCTGGTCGAGCGCGATGTGGTCCAGCAGCGACTTGAGATCGGCCGCGAACGTGTCGTAGTCGAATCCGATCGTCGGCTGGCTCGATTTGCCGAATCCCCGCCGGTCATATGTGATGCAGCGGTATCCGTTCGCGAGCAGCACTCGCTCCTGGCGCTCCCAGGAGTTGCCGTCTAGCGGGTAACCGTGGATCAGGACGATCGGCTTGCCGGTGCCGTGATCGTTGTAGTGGATCTCGATATCGGCGGTGTTCTCCGTTCCGACTTTGACGAATGGCATCGTGACTTCCTTTCTGTTGGTGGCCGTTATACGAGGGGTCGCTCGCGTGGCCACCGCGCTCGAGCAAGCCCAGTGGGTCGGACGCAGCCGGTCTCGATCTCGGATCACACGGGTGCGGCGCGGCGCTCATTCGACGAGGTAGGGCTCGTAAATCACCCTGCGGTCTCGATTTCGGTGGAGGCGCCAAACGTGTACTCGCCGAGTCGACGTCGTCCCGACGGCCGAGGCGCGAGAGCACGTCCGGGCTCTCGTGGCGGATGCTGTGTGACCGGACGTAGAGGAGATCCCTTTCGTCGGTCTGCAGCAGCGGTGGATCTGCGTCAGGCGAGGGTCGGGAAGGTGACGGCTCACGGCTGCGCCCTGTCGGCGAACATGTCCGCGCCGCTGGCCGCTGGGTCGTTGGGATGGGGCTCCAGCGGGGTCACGGCGACGCGCATCCAGTCGCGGAGCGGGAGAGCGTCCAGGAGC
This sequence comes from Solirubrobacteraceae bacterium, assembly GCA_035693425.1. Lineage (GTDB taxonomy): Bacteria > Actinomycetota > Thermoleophilia > Solirubrobacterales > Solirubrobacteraceae > Palsa-465. Next base: position 4,104 of record DASSGR010000246.1, on the reverse strand, counting down.
CCATCGAGCTGCGTTTCGCTGTCGGCGCGGTAGAGACCAAGCGTTTTATTCGCGGCGGCTGCGGCGGGCGGCTTCCAAAGCCGTACCAGGTGCCCGTCGTCAACCAGCTTGGCTGCGGCGGACGCCTCGGCGCGCTGCCGGCCGTCGACCTCGGACTCAGAGGCTCCCGCTGGAATATTTAGGTCGAACTCGACTAGGAACTCCATGGTTGTGTCTCCTCAGGGATGGGTTCGAGGTGCTTTGCCAGGCGGAGACGAGCCGACGGGAGGCCCGCCCAGTGCGACCACTCACCCCCCGATTGGGTCGCGCTGACGAGCCTGCCGCGTAAGCCGCCATCGGCAGCGCCCCGGCAATTGCTCACCCCGCCGCCGCCGAGAACGGTCACCTCAAAGTCAGTTCCCACATGGCTACTACTCATTTCGGACTCGCTGAACGAGTTGCAGAAACTAAGGTCGCGGTTCGGCCCTCTCGTCGCTTCCGTGCAACGCCCTGGTAAGTGCCCGGGGGTTGAGCCATGCACAAGACACGATCGCTGGGTGGTGTGCGCTCGTGGTCAGACGACCCGACGAACACCATACGCAGGCGCCACCCGACGCTGAGCGGCTCCGGTGTGAAGAGCCGATGTGGTTGCGACGGCGTCGGTAAGCGAGTCGATCGTTCCTAGCTCGGTTGCGGCTGTACACGCGAGTTCGCCGGGTCGTTGGAGCGCTGACGCGCCACGCTTGGTCGCGCGGACGGCATCCCCGGGGCCTTGACTAGGGCGCCGCACGGGCGCGATGAGGCCCCCAGAGCGCGAATCTGCCTCCGACACGAAGCACTCACCGGTGGACGCTTACACGAGAAAGAGAGACACCATGAGCAAGATCTCGAGATCGACCAAGAGCAGCGAACTATCAACCGCTCCTGCGAACGACTCTTGCGAACAGACGGATCCGGGACCGAGGGAACTAGCGCATCGTTCCAACCACGGTCTTGAGGTAACGCTGCTCTGGCATCCGGCACTAGACGAGATCACCGTGAGCGGGAGCGACCACCTAACCGGCGCTCGCTTCGAGATCCGCCCCGAACGTCACGTGGCACTCGACGCCTACTACCACCCATACTCGTACGTGACCGAGAGTGACATCAGCTACGAGGCCCATCGGCTCGTTGAACCCTCAACGTCGCCCGGCGCGTGAGCATGACCGGGCGACCAGAGCGGGTGGGAACATCTGCAGTCTGTGAACGCCGGCCTGAGCAGGAACGTGCCCCGGTAGGCGGAGCGCTGCAGCCACCGGGGATCGACGTGGGCGCCGAGGTCCGTCGCGGATCGGTCCTTGTGTGTGAAAGCGACCTCGAGAGCGTCCGTGCACTGAAGCCGGCGCTTCGCGATGCAGGCCTCGACGTCTGCATAACGCCTACCGCGGAGGATGCCCTTGTTCGCGCTGCCCTGCGAATGCCTGACGCGGTGGTTATTGGGACGCTTCCGGACGCCAGCGGCACGGAGATCTGTCGGGAGCTGCGGAGATGGAGCTCGGCACCGATCATGCTCTTGTCAGAGGTGTCAGACGAGGTTCGGGTTGTCGCTGCCTTCGACGCGGGCGCGGACGATTTCGTAACCAAACCTTTCAGGCCCCGCGAGCTTGTCGCCCGAGTACGGTCCCACATGCGCCGGGCAGCAGGAAATGAGGATGCGCCGCTGCTGCTGGACGACGGGACGCGAATCGACTTCGCGGCTCGTCTGCTTCGGCTTGAGGGCCGAGAGATCCGATTGACTCCGATCGAGTACAAGCTCCTCTCGAGTCTGGTGCGAAACCGCGGCGCGCTGTTGATCTACGACATGCTGCTACGAGATGTCTGGGGCGCCGCATACGCCGGCGATCGCCAGACCCTCCGTGCCCATGTCGCGAACCTGCGCCGGAAACTGGAGTCGCTGGGCTCAACAGCAACGATCCGTACGTACGCGGGCGCCGGCTATCTGTTCGAAGGGCCGATTGCGCTGTCCTCGGGCCAGCGGCCGGTCGCTACGCCCACGCCGCCGGCGCCGAGGCAGCTGCGAGCCGCCTGACGTCGGGACGTGACTCGACCGAGCGCTCCGTCGACTGCCAGCGCGGCGAGCTCATTGCCGGCGAGCGGCACCATCGGGTTTATGTCGGCCCAAACCTCTCCGCTCGGATGCGACTCGGTTCGTGCCCGAGCGATACGAGCGCGTCCGCGACCCCCTCGACAAAGCCTGTCGGGCCGCACAGGTAGATGAGCGGTCGCTGGTCTGGCGGCCAGGCGGCCTCGGAAAGGAGATCGCGGTCGATTCGGCCGGTGCGCCCGCTCCACCCCCGCGGCTGTTCGCGCGTCAACGTGAGCGTCGTGTCGTAGTCCGCGAGCTCGGCGTGGTAGATGAGGTCGGCGCGGGTGCGCGCCGAGTAGAGGAGCCGGGCCGGAATCTCACTCGCGCTTGCGCGGTGATGGCGCAGGATCGCCCGGAGCGGAACGACCCCGGAGCCGCCGCCGACGAGCAGGAGCGGGCCGCCGAGCGACTCCCGCCAGACGAAGTACCCGCCGATCGGGCCGCGCAGCTCCAGCTCGTCTCCGGGCCGGAGCGTCTCCGTGAGGTATGGCGACACCTCGCCGTCGTCGAGCCGTTCAACCGTGAGCGCGAGGTGCTCGTCCTCCGGGGCGGATGCGATCGAATAGCTGCGTTGGGCCTGGTAGCCGTCCTCGGCAGTGAGCCGCACGTCCACGTGTTGGCCTGCGAGCTGACACGGCCAGTCGGCGGCTTCGAGCACGACCGTCTTGGTGCGTGCGGTCTCCGTCACGACCTCGACAACCCGCGCGAACTGCCACGTCAATCGCCGGCGTAGCGCTGCTCTTTCCATGGGTCACCGTAGTTGTGATACCCGTAGGTCTCCCAGAACCCGGGCTGGTCGTCTACGCGGAGCTCGATCCCGCGCACCCACTTGGCGCTCTTCCAGAAGTAGAGATGGGGGACGAGCAGCCGAGCCGGTCCGCCGTGCTCCGGCTCGAGGGGCTTGCCGTCGTACTCATACGCGACCCACGCTTTGCCGTCCCGTATGTCTTCGAGCGGGAGATTCGTCGTGTATCCGCCATCGCTGAATGCGAGGACGTACTCGGCGCTGGTGTCGATGTCGCCGAGGAGCGTGTCAAGCGACACGCCGGTCCACGACGTGTCGAGCTTGGACCATTTCGTCACGCAGTGAATGTCGACCGTGACGCTCTCGCTCGGCAAGGCCGTGAACTGCTCCCACGTCCACGATCTGGGCTCGTCGACCTCGCCACGAATCTCGAAGCTCCAGCGCTCGATCGCGTCGTGCGGGGTCGGCCCGGCGGACAGGACCGGGAAATCGGGCGTGAGGTAGTTGCCCGGAGGCACTCGCCCGGCCTCGACGTGTTCGCGGCGGCGGCCACGGAACCCACGCGAAACCGGCGACATCAGGCGACCAGGCGCGCCGAACTCGACTGAACGGCCTCGCGAATGACGCCTGCCACCACGCCCGGCTTTGACAGCATCACGAAGTGGGAGGCGCCGTCGACCTCGGTCACGGCGGAGCCGGCGCGCTCGTACGAGAAGCGGTGAAGCTGGGGCGCGATTGGCTGGTCTCGCGTCCCGAACACACCCCAGGACGGCTTCGCGCGCCAGGCAGCCGCGCCGGCCGGATCCTCGAACGCCGTGGCCAGGAGCGGGCGCTGTGCGTGCGCCATGAACTCCGCATCGGCGTCGGAAACGTCGGCGCAGAAGATGTCGCGGAAGCGCTGGGGGTCGACTGACAGCTCGACACTCCCATCGGGCAACGGCCGTGGCTGGAGGAAGTTGCCCATCGCGAGCGACGGATAGCGCCCTTGCAGGTCGCTGATCGTCTCGCCCTCGTCCGGCACGAAGCCGGCCACATACACCAGCCCGGCGACCTTGTCCGACGCGCCAGCGACCGTGATCACGCAACCGCTGTATGAATGGCCCACGAGCACGACGGGCCCGTCGAGCTGGTCGATGACCGCTCCGAGATATGACGCGTCGCTCGCGACCCCGCGAAGGGGAATCGCCGCGGCGAGAACGTTGTACTGGTCGCGGTCGAGATGCTCGAACACTCCGCGCCAGCTCGACGCGTCTCC
>DASSGR010000245.1:0-30706 GCA_035693425.1 Solirubrobacteraceae bacterium | reverse complement strand
GAGCGACCCTACCGAGCTGCCGTGACCCGCTTCCTCGAGGCACAGGCCCACGCCGCTGCCGGCGATCGCGTCACCGCCGCGGCGGCCGCCGCCGATGCGCGTGCAATAGCCGTGCGCGTTGGCGCAACGTGGGTGCGCGACGAGGTGGACGGGTTGGTGGTCCGTGCTCGTCTCCAGCCAGCCGGCTCAGACGATCCCCAAGCTTCCGGGCCAGCCGAGACTCAAGTCGAGGACCCGTTCGGACTGACGCCACGCGAGCGCCAGGTCCTGGAGCTGATCGCCAGAGGAGCGACCAACCGCGAGATCGGTGCCGAGCTGTTCATGGCCGAGAAGACGGCAAGCGTCCACGTCTCCCGGATCCTGATGAAGCTCGATGTGCGCAGTCGCACCGAGGCGGCAGGCGTCGCGCACCGCCTCGGCTTGGACAGATAACGGCCCTCAGCTCTACCCGCGGGCGGGCTGCGGCGCGGGGAACAGCGCCAGGAAACGCTCGCCAGCGGCTCGGTCCCCGTCGATCTTGAGCGCGCCGTCGTCGGCCGCCCGTCCGTGCCACAGGACTGCTGCGAGGGTCGCGGGGTCGCTCTCGATCCTCGCGTCGGGGCGCTCCGCTGCCCCGCGGACGATGTCGAGGTTGTCGCCGGCAACGCTCGCACGGAAACGGTCCTCGCCCAGCACGATCTCGATCAGCGAGTTGCGGCCGTCCACAAGCGACCGATCGAACACCGTCTTTAGCGCGATCATCAGCGCGTCGGCGCCGAGCGGCATGTCGGTGTCTGGAAACGGCGCGCGGCTGCCCCAGCGGCCAAGCGAGATGACCACGGGCTCGAGTTGCTTGCCCCAATCGGTGAGCTCGTAGACGCGCGAGCCGGCGGGCGGGGGGAGCTTCGAGCGGCGCACGACGCCGACCTGCTCGAGCTCGCGAAGGCGCTGCGAGAGGACGTCGGCGCTGAGGTGGGGCAATCCGGCGCGCAGATCGGTGAAGCGCTTCGGTCCGAGCAGGAGCTCACGCACCACGAGCAGCGCCCAGCGCTCGCCGACGAGGTCCAGGGCCCTCGCGACTCCACACGGGTCTCCGTAGCTGCGCTTCGTCGCCATGCCCGGGATTGTACTTGACAGATCGGAGATTACAACCTTATAGTTGGAATTACCAACTAGAAGGTCCGACAGTCCGATTTGCGGCACATGTCCGCCCGAACCGAGAGGAGACGTCATGAGCAACCGCGATCAATACCCGCCCGGCGTTCCGTGTTGGGTCGACACGGCACAGCCCGACCCGGGTGCGGCGCTGGACTTCTACGGCGCCCTGCTGGGGTGGGAGTTCATCGGCCCCGGGCCGATGCCGGGAGACCCGCCCGGCGAGTACCACGTCGCACGCATTCGGGGCAGGGACGTGGCCGGGATCAGCTCGTTGCCGCCCGGAGCGCCAGCGCTGCCGGCATGGACGACCCATGTGGCGGTGGAGAGCGCGGATGCGGCCGTCGACCGAGCACGTGCTGCGGGCGGGACGGTCGTCATCGGCCCGTTCGACGCGCCCCCCGCTGGGAGGCTGGCCGTGTTGTCCGATCCGGACGGAGCGGTGTTCTGCGTCTGGGAGGCAGGCGTCCGCCATGGTGCCCAGGTCCTCAACGAGCCGTCGGCGTGGGCGATGAGCATGCTGAACACGCGCGATGCAGACGCCGCGAAGGCGTTCTACGGGGAGGTGTTCGGCTGGCAGGCCGAGCCCTTCGCTCCGGGAGTGGAGCTGTTTCGCCTGCCCGGCTACGTGGGGGGCGAACCAGAGCAGCCGGTCCCACGCGATGTGGTTGCCGTGCTGGCCTCGGGCGAGGGCGATCCGGTCTGGAGCGTTGACTTCTGGATCGACGACGCCGAGTTGGCCGCCGCGCGCGCGACCGAGCTTGGTGGAAGCGTGGTCGTGGCGCCTCGTGAGATCCCCGGCTTCGTCAACACCGTGATCGCCGATCCCGCAGGTGCCGTGCTGTCACTGAGCCAGTTGCGCCACCCCACCGCGAGGGCCCAGGCGACGTTGATCACGACTGCGTGACCATGGGAGGCAAACACTCAGGGTCCTCCGCGACCCAGTCGCGCTCGCCGAACGCAGCGACGAGCTCGCGCGCGCCGGCGACGAGCTGGCGGGCGTCGGCGACGCCGTGCCCGCGCTCGTCGTCATCCCAGCGCCGGTTCATGCGCACAAACCTACACCGGCGCGCTGTCTTCCAAGCGCCTGGTGAGGAAGCGCCGCTCGGCGTCGGATGTGGTGAGCTCGAGCGCTCGGAGGTACGCGGCTCGCGCCTGCTCTCCACGGCCAAGTCGGCGCAGCAGGTCCGCGCGCGTCGCATGCAGCAGGTGGTACTCGCCGAGCTCTCCCGAGGCTTCGAGCTCATCAACCAGCACGAGGCCCTGATCGGGACCGTCGGCCATCGCGACGGCGATCGCGTGATTCAGTGCAACGATCGGATGCGGCATGACTTGCAGCAGCCGCTCGTACAGGGTGGCGATCCGCGGCCAGTCGGTGGCATCGGCGTGCGGCGATTGGGCGTGGCACGCGGCGATCGCGGCCTGAAGCTGGTAGGGCCCGGCGCTCTGTCTGGCGAGGGCGCGTTCCAGCAGCGCGCCCGCCTCGTCGATCTCGGCTCGGTCCCAGCGCGAGCGATCCTGCTGCTCGAGCGTGACGAGCTCCCCGTCCTGGTCGACCCGCGCCAGACGCCGCGAGTGCTGGAACAGCATCAGCGCCAGCAGCCCGGCGGCTTCGGGCTCGTCGGGCATCAGCGCACTGAGTACGCGCGCAAGGCGGATCGCCTCGCGGCAGAGGTCGGTGCGGACCAGATCCGGTCCAGCCGACGCCTTGTATCCCTCGTTGAACAGCAGATACAGGACGGCGAGGACACCGCCCGTGCGCTCGGGCAGCATGTGTGCGGGCGGCACGCGGTACGGGATCCGCGCGTGCGCGATCTTGCGCTTGGCCCGAACGAGCCGCTTGGCCATCGTCGCCTCCGGGACGAAGAACGCCCGGGCGATCTCGGCGGTGGTCAGACCCGCGAGCGTGCGCAGCGTCAGGGCGACGCGGCCCTCGAGCGGGAGGGCGGGGTGGCAGCAGGTGAACATCAGCCGCAGGCGGTCATCGACGATCCCGCTCTGATCGTCCTCGCGCAGGAGCGAGTCCGCATCGTCGGGTGGTTGCGCGGCAGTCATCAGGTCGCTGGCGGCTCGCAGGCGCTGGTCCTTCATCTGCTCGTGACGGAGGCGGTCGATCGCCCGGTTGCGTGCGACCGTCGTCAGCCAGGCGCCGGGCTGTCTCGGCACGCCATCGCGGGGCCATCGCCGGACCGCCTCGGCGAACGCCTGCTGCGCGCAGTCCTCGGCGAGATCCCAATCGCCGGTGCGTGCGATCAAGGTCGCGACGATCCGGCCCCACTCCTCCGTGAAGGCCTCCGCGATGGCGTCACTTGCGTCCTGCGTCACTGGTGCACTAATCCACGAACGGTCGTACCTCGAGCATGCCGTAGCGGGCGACCGGGTGCTTGGACGCGACCTCGATGGCCTCGTCGAGATCGGCGCATTCGAGGATGTCAAAGCCGCCGATCTGCTCCTTGGCCTCGGTGAACGGTCCGTCGGCGATGACCACCTCGCCTGCGCGGACGCGAACCGTGGTGGCGTCTGTGACGGGCGCGAGCTGGTTGCCCTGAAGGCGCACGCCACGGCCGTCCATCTCCGCCACCCATGCTTCGGTGTCCGGGCCGATCTGCTGAGACTCCTCGGGCGTGAGCTTGGTGGACTCTTCGACGCAGACAAACATCATGTACTTCATCTTGATCCTCGCTCTCGGTGCAGTGGGGACAATCGTTACCGGGTGGCCCAGACGAGCCAGGCCCGCCGGCGCGGGGGGCGCACGCGCTTTGCCCGCGGCCTAATCGAGGTCCACTCTGCGATTCGCTCGTCTGCCAGGGCCTTAATGATCGTGGGGTGCATCGCGTCCTCCTCGGTGGTTGTTTTGGCGATCACACCCCTACGACGAACGAGTTCGACGAGATGGACATCAATTTCGAACGTGCCCCAACTACGTGAGTCCGTGCTGATAGGCGTAGCGCACGGCTTGAGCCCGGTCCCGCGCGCCGGTCTTGTAGAAGATCCGGTTGACATGTGTCTTGACGGTCGCCGCGCTAAGCACCAACTCGCTCGCAATCTCGGCGTTCGAAAGACCCGCGGCGATCAAGCTCAGCACCTCGGCCTCTCTGGGCGTGAGCTGGTCAGGAAGCGCCGGTTGTGAGTCGGGCGGCTCGGTGGCCATCGGGCTCGGAGGCCGGTCAACAACGGCGGCAACGAGCCGCGCCTGGATCTCCGGATCGAGGTGGGTCTCGCCGGCGGCCAGCGCCCGGATCGCATGCTCGATCTCCTCGGCGCTGGCGTCCTTGGTCAGGTAGCCGCGGGCGCCTGCCCTCAACGCACCGAACAGGAACTCGTCGTCCGCATAGGTCGTCAGCACCAGCACGCGGGTGTCGGGCAGCGCTGCGACGATCTGCCGCGTTGCGTCCGCTCCCTCCATCCGTGGCATCCGCAGATCCATCAGCACGACGTCGGGCCTTTGCGCGATCGCGAGGTCCACGGCTTCGATGCCGTCCGAAGCTGTGCCGACGATATCGATGTCCTCGAGCAGGCCGATCAGCAGTGCCAGGCCGTCGCGGATGACGCGCTGATCATCGGCTACCAGAACCCGGATCGTCACGCCGGCACCCCGATATCAACCCGCCAGCCATCGGCGGTCGGGCCGGCAGACATCGTCCCGCCGGTCCGCTCGATCCGCTCTCGCATCCCGTCGAGTCCGTGACCTCCGCCGACCCCCGGACGAGCCGGGGCGCGGGATAAGCCGTTCTCCACCGACAGGGTGGTGCGGTCGCGTTCGTAGCTGAGGACTACGGCCGCGCACGCGCTAGGGGCGTACCGAGCCACGTTGGTCAGCGCTTCCTGGGCGCCACGGTACAGCGCGAGACTTGCCCCTGCCGGCAGCGTCCGCGGTTGGCCCTCGATCCGCAGCGTCACGTCAAGGTCCATATCCGTGCGGTAGCTGTCGACGAGCGAATCGAGGTGCGCGATGGTCGGAAGTGGGTCACCCCGCAGCGTCCCGACGGCCTGGCGCGCGTTGGAGAGACCTGCCGTGACGAGTTCGCTCGCGTGATCGATCGCGGCGCTGAGCTCGGGCTTGGCGTGTTCGCGTTCGGCGAGCATCCGCGCGCCCTGAAGCTGGATCGCTGCTGCGGAGAGCGAATGCGCGAGCACGTCGTGGAGCTCGCCGGCGATCCGACCGCGTTCGGCGATCGCCGCTGCGCGCGCCTGCTCGTCGCGCGCGTCCTCGAGTTGCGCGAGCAACAGCTCGGCGCGATCCTGGCTCTCGCGTGATTGCTTGAGGAACTGGGCGATGACGCCGAGCAGCACGGTTACCAGAATCCCGGCGGCGACAGCGGCGGATGAGCCTCCCGCGAGCGCCGTCACGACACCGAGCACCACCGTCACCGCGACTCCGAGCGCGACGCCGACCCGGAAGGGCAGGCGGGCGATTGCTATGAACACAGCAGCGCCGGCCGCGATCTGCGTTCCGCCCTTCAGCTGCAGACCGGCGATCGCGACACCCGCAGCGCCCATGAGCGCGATGACGGTGGCCTGGATCTCGACGCTGCGCTCGGGGAAGCTATCGGTGAGTGCCCCGGCGAGCGTGACGCCGAACACAACCAGCGCGACCGTGACCCACAGGCCCGTGCCCTGAAGAGCGGGGGCGGGCTGGCCGCTTGCGGCGCTGATGATGAGCGCAACGATTCCCGCGAGACCGACCGGCCGCAGCGTCTCCCGCTGGCGACGCAGGCGATGCCGTGCGCGCGAACGAGCCCCGGCTACCCGCTCGGTCTCGGGCGCTGACGCTGCTTGTGACTCGGTCACCGCAGAAGGGACGATAGAACGGCGTCCGGCCCGCGTGGTGCGGGCCGGCGTGCTTCGTTTCAAAGCCTTCACGCTACGCCGCGGCCAAGGCCGACGCGAGCTGTGTGTGCATCGCCCGGTGACCGCGGAGCTGGACGATCACGATCCGGGACGCGACCTCCAGGAGAGCCATCAGCACCAGCGCCACCGGCCATGCCGTCGCGCCGATCTGATGCACGTAGCTGAAGTGGGCGACCGCGGGGCGGGCACCATGGTCGACGGCGAACGCGAACAGCATCCGGGAGGAGATGCCCGCCACCAGCAGCGCTCCGGCCGTCCAGCCGACGCGGGCGAGCGGGAGCCCGTTCTCGCCGGGGCGAACGTGAGTGGCGATCCCCCCGGTAATGCCGAGGAACAGCCCGACAGTGCACAGCGCCGCGATCAGGACGAGGTCATTCCCGGTTGTCGGGATCGTGTGGATGTACATGTGGGCGACGTACGCGACGATCGCCAGCGGGAGGATGAAGCTGCGCCTGTCAAGCTCGCGCTCACGGGCCTGCCGAAGGACCAGCAGGACGAAGACTGCGTTGATGAGGTAATCGGTCGTGCTCATGGGCGACATGATCTGCTCGTAACGCCTTCGTGTCGTCGGCGCCGAGGTTGAATCGTGGGTTGATATCGCTCTCAACCCACGGGTTGATCGGCTCCAACCTTGACGCTCGCGCCCTACAGATTGCCGTCCGCCCTCCGATTAACGGGGCAGGGCCCGCTGGGCAGCGCGGGTTTTCGGATGGCAGTCGCGGACACCACAACCAAGCAGCTTGAGCCGACCGGCACATCGCGCCGGGCGTCGGAGCGTGCCGAGCGCGAGACGGCGCAGACCCTTCCGTCTGACGGCATCCGGGCGCTCCACGGCGTCCTGATCGCGACGCTGGTCGTCTACGCGATCTCGCTGATCATCCGGGGCCAGGACGGCGCCGCGCCGACCTGGCTCGACGGATGGGGAGTGGCCGCGTTCGAATTGCTTTGCAGCGCGCTCGTTCTGATCCGCGCGTACGTGAGCCGCCGCGACCGTAAATACGCGCTGTGGCTCGGGCTCGGGTGCCTTGCATGGGCGCTCGGCGACTTCGTAGAGGTCTACGAGACGCTCGGAGGGGCCACCCCCGCGACGATCGCGCTCTTCAACTACCTGTGGGCTCTGTTCTTCCCGCTGGCCTACGTCGGCGTGATGCTGCTGATGCGGCGCGACGTGCGCAAACTCACGGCGGCCAACTACCTCGACGGCGTAGTGGCCGCGCTGGTCACCGCTGCGGGGCTCGTCGCGTTTGCCTTCAACGGGATCGCGTCAGCGGCGGGCGGCGGTAACGAGTCGGTCGCGGTCAACCTCGTCTACCCCGTGGGCGACCTGCTGCTGTTCGGCCTGACGATCCTGGGCCTCAGGCTTCTTCCGCCCGGTCGGCGCGCGCGGTGGTACCTGCTCGCCGCCGCCGGGCTCGTCAACGCTGCCGGCGACATCTCGGCGCTGTTCGGCGGCATCATCGTCACCGACGTCGGCTGGTTCTTGGACGCGATGGCGTGGCCGACCTCGCTGCTTCTGATCACGTGTGCCGTCTGGCTCGCGCCGGACCCGGGCGTGCCGGTGCAGGAGTACAAGTCGTCGGGATTCACCGTGCCGACGGTCGCGTCCGTGGTGGCGCTGGTGATTCTCTTCCTCGGCTCGCTGGACCACGTCAGCCAGGTCGCGATCGGGCTTGCAACCGCCACGCTGGTGGCGGCGGGAGCGCGCTTCGTGCTGGCGCTGCGGCGCCTGCGCGCGATCAACGAGAACCGCAATCAGCAGCTCGAGAGCTCTGCCGCCGTCGAGCGCGCCTCGCGTGAGGCGTTGCAGACCGCGGTGCTCAACTACTCGCAGTTCGCGGCGGCGGTTGCCGGCGGCGACCTCACGGCGACCGTGAACACCAACGGCGACGCCGACCTTCGAGGCCTATCGGCCAGCCTGAACACGATGGTCGGCGGCCTCGCAGAGATCTCGGGCGAGATCCAGGCCGGAGTCCAGGAGATCAGCGCATCCACAGAGGAGATCCTGGCCTCGGTGAGCCGCCACACCGACAGCGCCGGACAGCAGTCGGCCGCTATCAGTCAGACGTCGGCCACCGTCAACGAGCTTCGCGGGGCCGCCGATGCGACGGCGGCGCGAGCGCGCGATGTCGCCCATCAGGCCGGGGAGTCGGTTCAGGTGAGCACCGACGGGACCGAGGCAGTGGCGGCGATCTCGATCGCTATGGAGGAGATCCGCGCGCGCGTGGACGGAATGGCTCAGGACATCAGCACGCTGTCCCAGCGGACCCAGCAGATCGGGGTGATTACGAACACCGTCAACGATCTTGCCGACCGTTCGAAGTTGCTCGCGCTCAACGCCAGCATCGAAGCGGCCCGAGCCGGCGAGCACGGCAGAGGCTTTGCCGTCGTCGCCGAGCACGTCCGCGGGCTCGCCGATCAGTCCAAGGAGGCCGTCTCCCAGGTCGAGACGATCCTCAACGACGTACGTGACGCCACGGACGCCGCAGTGGCAGCCAGCCACCAGGGCACGCACGTGGTCGAGAAGGGGCTCGCGCTGGCCCAGGACGCCGGCCAAGGAATCCTCAGCCTCACCGACACGATCCGTGGTGCGTCTCAAGCTGCGGGGGAGATCGCCGAGCTCGCGCGCCAGCAGAGTCTGGGCATGGACGAGATCGCGCTGGCGATGGGCAACATGGAGGCGGGCACCGCGCAGTTCCTCGACGGCGCTCGGCAGTCACAGCAGGCGGCCGAGAGCCTCAACGAGCTTGCCGCCAAGCTGGCGGGACTGACCGAGCGCTACCGGGTCTAGCCGGGCAGTCAGGGACTGTTCGGCTCGGGCGGATCGAGCCGCTTAACCGCTTCCGCGAGCCACTCGTCCTGATGCTCGCGCCAGAACGTGCCGTTGTGGCCGCCCTGGTAGAGCTTGAAAACGTGGGGGATGCCCGCGGTGGTGAGCTCTCCGTCGAGGGCCTGATTGTCGGGGACGAAGTCGGTGTAAGGATCTTGCGCCCCGATGTAGAAGCCGAAGAACGTCTTGCCGTACGGGCTGAACTCGTCCTCGAGGTGGTCAACATGCGCGTGAGCGCTGGCGTCGGCATTCGCCTCGGCGGAGCCGAGGTCCTTGGGCTTGCCCTCGGGGGTTGTCAGCACGAAGTACCCGCTCCAGGACTCGATCACCGAATAGGTCTCGGGGTGGTGAATCGCGATCAGCGTGGCGCCGTAACCCCCGGCCGAGATGCCGATGATCCCGCGAGCTGAGCGCTCCGGGATCGTGCGGTAGTGATCGTCGACCAACGTCACGAGCTCGGACTCAGTTGCCGTCTCCCAGTCACGTCCAGGTCCCCAGTTGTGCCACTCCGGGTCGGTGTCGCCCGGCCGGGCGCCCTGAGCTCCGACGACGATCGCCGGGTGACCGGTGGACGCGAGACTGTCGGCGTACGCCGTGATCCCCTTGTACGCCTGGTCAGTTGCCGGCAGGCCGTGGAGGACGTAGATGACGGGGTATCGCTTGCCGCTGGTGTCATACCCGGGCGGTAGCGCAATCGAGTAGTGCAGCGTCCCCTCGACGGCATCCGAATAGAACGAGCCGTCGATGATGCGCGGCTTGGCCCCGGAGCCGTGTGACGGTGTCGTGGTCGCGGCGCCGGACGTGGTGGTCGTGCTCGTGGCGCCACAACCGGCAAGCGCGGTCGCTGCGAGCATCGCCAAAGCGAGCCTCACAATCCAGCGAAGGTACCGCCGGCAGAAGTTTCGGGGTATCACGGTTGTACTCTCAGCAATGGATCCTCGGTCATGGACGCCAAGGAACACGAAGGATCGACAGGGCGAGCTCGTGACGATCGTGCTCTCGATGACCTGCTGCTCGCCCCGGCGGCAATCCTTGAGGGCTTGCCGGACTCGGTGGTAGCTTCGGCGCGCGACGGCCGGATCGTGTTCGTTAACGCGCTTGCCGAAGAGCTGTTCGGCTACTCCGCCAGCGAGCTTGTCGGGCGACCGGTGCAGACGCTGTGGCCCGAGAGGGTGCGCGAGCGGTACACGCGCAACATGCAGCTGTACTTCTCCACCGAGCACCCGATGCGGTTCTCCACGGCGGTCCTGGGCCTCCGGCGCGACGGCTCGGAGTTCGTCGGCGAGATGAGCTGGGGGATCGTCGAGACCAATGGTGGGCCACTGCTCCTCGCCGTTGGGCGCGATATCTCAGACCGGCACGCCGCCGAGTTGCGGCTGCGTGCCGTCGCAGCGATGGGTGAGCGCGCCCTGGCGGGAGCAGACCCCGCCGATCTCGGCTCCGAGGCGGTTGAGCTGATGCGGACGACGCTGCCGGTGGCCGGCGCCGAAGTGCGAGTGGCCGGTTCGGTGATCGCATCATCCGGAGATCTGTCCCAGGCCGGCGCTCGAGTGCCGATCGGCTCGCAGGGCGAGCTGTTCGTCACGGCCGAGCGGCAGCTCACGGACGATGAGATCAGCTTCATGCGAGCGGTCGCCAACACGCTCGCCGGCGCGATGGCGCGGTTGCGCGAGACCGAGCGGATGCGCGAAGAGGCGCTTCACGATCCGCTGACCGGGCTCGCGAACCGGACTTTGCTCCGCGACCATTTGGAGCTCGCGCTGGCCCGGTCAGGACGAGACGGTGGTGCGACCGCCGTGCTGTTTGTCGACCTCGACAACTTCAAGCGAATCAACGACACGCATGGCCACGCGGCCGGCGACGCAGCGCTTGTGGAGATCGGCCGCCGGGTGCGGATGGCCGTACGGCCGGGCGACACGGTGGCCCGCTTCGGCGGCGACGAATTCGTCGTGGTGTGCGAGCACGTTGACGCGAGCGCGGCGCTGGCGATCGCCCAGCGCGTCGAAGCGGCCATCCGGGATCCCCTCGCAGCCGGGAACACCGAGCACGAGCTGTCAGCCAGCGTCGGGATCGGACTTGGGCGTGGGGATCCCGATGCGCTGCTCGCCGCCGCGGACGCAGCGGGCTACCGCGCCAAGGCTGCTGGCGGCGGGCGCGTCGAGCTTTCCACCGACCCCCTTGCATTCCGTCGTCATCCGTGATGGGTGATGACTCCCCGGCGCCGCGCGGGATGATCGGTGCGTGAGCGGCGTCCGCGTGGAGCGGGAAGAACTCGGCGGGTTTACCCAGCGGGCCCGTCCGGCGTTCGGGATGAGGCCCGCGCTGCGGTTCGCGCTGGCAGCGGTAGCGACCGTCGCATACGTGGGACTGGCGGTCTGGGTGTCACGCATCTGGCGCGGGGAGCTGGAGGACGCCATCGGCCCGGTGATGGCTTGGGTGATCCCTATCTTCATGGCATACATCCCGGGGATCGTGATCGGCTTCTTGTGCTTCACGCTGATCTTGACCCGCTACCAGCCGCCGCCCCTGCGGGCCCCAGAGGGACCGTGGCCCACCGGCTCGTGGCCGCCGGTGACGGTGATCGTCGCCGCGTACAACGAGGAGGAGGCGATCGAGTGGACGCTCGATCAACTTGCTGCCTCGACCTACCCCGGGCCGCTGACCGTGGTGCTCGCCGACAACAACTCGTCGGACCTGACGGCCGAGCTGTCGGAGGCCGCCGCGAGGCGACACGGGCTGGACTACCGCCGCAGCTTCGAGCCCGCCGCGGGCAAGCACAACGCGCTCAACACGGCGCTCGTCGACGTCACGACTCCGATCGTGGTGACCCTCGACGCCGACACCGGGCCGCACCCCGAGGCGCTGACCTACCTGATCGCCCGGCTTGTGAGCCGGCCGCAGGACCAGCACGTGTGCGCCTGTGCTGGGGCGCTGATCGCGCAGAACGCCAACCGGAACTTCCTCACCCGGATGCAGGGATGGGACTATCGCCTGGGGATCAATGGTGTAAAGCGCATGCAGGCCGCGTACAACAGCGCGCTCGTCGCGCAGGGCGCGTTCTCCGCGTACTGGACTGAGGACATCCGCGCGGTCGGCGGTTGGCCGGACGCGATCGGCGAGGACATCGTGCTGACGTGGTCGCTGATGGACTCGCGCGGACTGGTCCAGTACGAGCCGGCAGCGCTGGCCTTGACGGTCGTCCCCGACAAGCTGCGTCATTTGATGCGCCAGCGGTCGCGTTGGGCCCGCGGGATGATCGAGGGGATCAGGATCAACCCGCCTCAGCGCCAGCCTCGGGTGCTGGCCAAGTTCGTGGCCGGTATCGACTACCTCGTCCCGTTCCTAGACATCGGCTACGTGTTCTTCTGGATACCGGGCGTAATCCTGTTCATCTTCGGCTATCCGCTTCTGTTCTCCTGGTGGTCGATGCTCGTGATCCCGATCACGCTGGTCATCTACGGCCTGCTGCGCCGCTGGCAGGACCGCTACGTGTTCCAGCGCCTGGGCGTTCATCCGGAGGCCGACCGCCGCGGGTTCATCGGCTTTCTGTTCGCCTACCAGGCCCTGACCTCGGTGGCCTCCTTGCGCGGCTATGGCCAGCAGATCAGGGGAGCCGCGCGGCGGTGGAAGTAGACGGACGCCGTAGCGACCAGCGAAATCATGGCGCCCCGCTTGATCGCTGCCGATGGCAAGCGGATGGCGTCATTCGTGCGCATAGTCCTTGTCGCCTCGCTGCTGGCGCTGGTTACCCTCGCCAGCACGGTGGGCGTGCCGTTTACTGACGCCTCGAACGCGGCGCCGGGCGCCCGCGACCAGACACTGTTCGGAATGAACGTCCCGTCGTTGGGGCAACTCGACGCTTCGGAGGCCAAGGTCGGGGTGCGCGCCGCGATCGTCGGAACGTTCGCGGACTGGGCACACAGCCCCGACTTCCCGGCCGGACTCGCCGAGGCGGTCAATAAGCGCGGCGCCGTGCTGCTGATCTCGTGGGAGCCGTGGGATTCCTGGAGCGGCGGCGCCGATCAGCCCGCGTACGCGCTGCGAACGATCGCCGCCGGCGATCACGACGCACTGATCGACCGGTGGGCGACCGAGATCGCCAGCTACGGGCGCCCCGTGATGCTCAGGTTCGCGCCGGAGATGAACGGCGACTGGCTTCCCTGGTCGACCGGCTCCAACGGCAACCGGCCCGGGGATTACGTCGCCGCCTGGCGCCACGTCCGGGCTCGGTTCAGGCGGGCGGGTGCCACAAATGCCGTCTGGGTGTGGAACCCGATCGCCTCGTATGACGGCTCGACGCCGCTGCGCGGTCTGTTCCCCGGTGCGCGCCAGGTCGACTGGGTCGCGGTCGATGGCTACAACTGGGGCAGCGTGCGCGACTGGGGCTGGCAGTCCTACGACGACATCTTCGCGCCGACGCTCCGCGCGCTTCGCACGCTCGCGCCCGCCCACCCCGTGATGATCGCCGAGACCGCGAGCGCGCCCGGACCCCGTCGGGCGGCCTGGGTGACGGACACTTTGCGGACCGCCCACGCCGACCATGTCGGCGCCGTGGTCTGGTTCGAGTTCGACAAGGAAACCGACTGGCGTCTAGCGGGGGATCCGGCGAGTGCGGCAGCTGCCCGCGCCGTTCTGCGTGGCCGCGGATGGCGCCATGGGGGCAACCTCAGGTCGACCGAGGCGCTGGTCGGCGGACCTGGGCACCCGCGCCACAATTGAAGGGATGACCGAGAGAAAGCCGGCCGGCATCAGGTTCGAGAGCTGGATCGACCGCCAGATTCGCCAGGCCACCGAGCGGGGCGAGTTCGAGGACCTACCCGGATCCGGGGCCCCGCTCGCCGATCTCGACACGCCGTACGACGAGATGTGGTGGGTCAAGCGCAAGCTCCGCGACGAGCAGCTGTCCTACCTGCCGCCGTCGCTGGCGCTCCGCAAGGAGGCGCACGAGGTCCTGGCAGGAGTCAGCCAGGCGCGCACCGAAGCGGAGGTGCGGGACCGGATCGACGCAATCAACGAGAAGATCCGCGATGCGATCCGCCTGGGGATCCGTGGCCCTGACTTCAACCTCACGCCATTCAACGTCGATCGGATCGTTGCTGAATGGCGCCGCAGTCGCGGCTGAGCGAAGATAGGGCGATGGGCACACCGGTCAAGCTGAGGGCGCGGGGCGCAGCCGCGTCGGTTGTCGAGCGGATCCCGACTCCCGGCGTCCGGCCGCTTGCGGCTCCTCCGTCGGGCAGCGGGCTAAAGCCCGTGATGGGCGATCCGGGGATGCCCGTGGTGGGGCACACGCTCGAGTTCCTGCACGACGGACTCCGTCACGCGCGCGATTACCACCGGCGGCTGGGGACCGTGTTCTGGCTCAACGCGGTCGGCGGCAGCTGGGTGCAGGTGCTCGGCCCGAGCGCGCTGGAGACCGTGCTGACCAACCGCGACCGCGCGTTCTCGAACAAGCTGGGATGGGATCCGCTGATCGGCGCCTTCTTCGACCGCGGCGTGATGCTCATGGACTTCGAGGAGCACCGACATCACCGGCGGATCATGCAACAGGCGTTCAAGCACGAGCGCCTGGTCGGCTATCTGGAGAAGATGAATCCGGCGATCGCGAGGGGCATCGCGGGCTGGGAGCCGGCCGGCAGCTTTCAGCTCTATCGAGCTGCCAAGCAATTGACGCTCGACGTCGCCACGGAGGTGTTCGTGGGAGCGCAGCGCAGCGCCGAAGCAGATCGCCTCAACGCCGCGTTCATCAACACGGTCCTAGGCGGCCAGGCGATCATCCGCGCCGACGTGCCCGGCGGCAAATGGCACCGCGGCCTGGAGAGCCGTCGCCTGCTCGAGGACTACTTCCTCAGTCAGTTGCCGATCAAGCGCGCAAGCGAGACCGACGACCTGTTCAGCGTGCTGTGCCGCGCGCAGACCGAGGACGGCGAGCGCTTCACCGACGAGGACGTCGTCAACCACATGATCTTCACGATGATGGCGGCGCATGACACGAGCACGATCACGGTCGCGATGATGGGCTACTACCTGGCCCGGCATCCGGAGTGGCAGGACCGTCTGCGAGCGGAGTCCCAGGCGCTCGGAAAGGACGCGATCAGCCACGACGACCTCGACGCGTTGCCGTCGATGGATCTCGTGTTCAGGGAGACGGTGCGATTGAACGCGCCGGTCGGCACGCTCGCGCGCCAGGCGATCAAGGACACCGAGATCGACGGCTACTACGTCCCGGCGGGCAGCAAGCTGATGCTCGGCATCTACTCCACCCAGCGGATGGAGCCCTGGTGGCGCAACCCGGACACGTTCGACCCCGAGCGCTTCAACGACTCCCGCCGCGAGGACGCCGCGCACAAGTACGCCTGGACGCCGTTCGGCGGTGGAGTGCATAAGTGCATCGGCATGCACTTCGGCTCGATGGAGGTCAAGGCGATCATGCACCAGTTGCTGCTGCGCAACTACTGGCGGATCCCAGCCGGCTATGCGCCGGTTCTCGACTACGGGACGGGCCCCTTCCCGAGCGACGGCCTGCCGGTCGACCTTCGCCCGTTACCACGCTAAGTCCTGCGCTTGCAGCCCGTGGTACGTTGCCGCGCGGGCGGCCATGAAATCGCTTGGACTGCGAGTTGTCGGGGGGTTGATCGTTGCGGGTCTTGCGCTGGGGTGGGCCGGTGCGGGTCGTGCCATGGCCGACACGCTGTCGTTGTCGACGTCCCCGTCGCAGCCAAGCGATGCTGTGCCGCCGCAGATCGTGGCCGATGGCGACACCTCCCACGCCGACGCTGTGCTGCACGTTGACTACAGGCAGGCGGACACGGGCGGCTGCGCGGGCGACCCGACGCTCGACCCCGGCACGCCCGCGTCGCCGGACGGCACGGGCTTGGGGGTGAACCAGTTCGGTCCGGTTGTGGGCGACCCGCAGCCGCTGTCGATCGGGACTTACCTGCTCTGCGGCTGGATCACCGATCCCAATGACGAGACCGTCGTGTTCGCCGCGGCATCGGCGGCGTTCACCGTCGCGGCGAGTGATTCGGTTGCGCTCGCCCCGGTGCCCGGGGCGGTCGAGGGGCGCCCGTTCGACATCGACGCGACCGGCCTCGCGTACGACCCCGACGCGATCATCGATGCGACGTACAAACCCGCGGGGGGCACGTGCGCAGCTTCGCCCGATCTCGACACCGGGATCGTCGCCAACGACAGCGGCAACCCACCCGATCCCGGCCCGTATTCCGACCCGGTGGTGTCCCAGCAGGTCCTCGACGCCGGCAGGTATCTCGTCTGCGCCTGGCTGATCGATCAGCAGGATCCGACGCATCCGCTTGGCGTAGCGTCGGAGACAATCAGCGTCCGGCCGGTCCAAGCGTCGATACAGCTTCGGGCGCCCGGTCGAATCGATGGCGGACAGACGTTCGCGCTGACGCTGAGCGCGAACGTGGACTGGGGCGTGCCGCTGACCGCGATCGCCGATCTAAAGCCCAAGACGAAGGGCAGCGGATGCGCCGGCAACCCGGACGGCGAGCCGGCGGCGGCCGCACAGGAGCTCAACGAACAACTCACCGGTACGCAGCAGCCCGCGGGCGTCGTCAGCTCAACCAACAGTCACGTGTCGGTACCTGGCTTCGGGGCATACCTCGTCTGTGCGTGGTTGCTCAATGGCTGGACGACGGCGGCGAATCCTCCCACGGTCGCGGGCCCCATCTCGGACACCGTGACGGCGGTCCGGCCCGAGACATTACGCGGCCTCACCTCACAGCACCTACCGATCAAGATGACGCTGGCACCGGTCGAGGACCTGATCCTCGCCATCAGTTACAAGGATCGCCTGCAGTGCGCCGGACCAGCGACGTTCACTAACGGAACGCCCTGGAACGGACTGTGGAGCAATGACTTGGGTAAAGGTGTGCTCGGTACCCTGCGAGTGCGTTCTGGGTCCTTCGGCGTGAACGTCACGGGCAAGCACAGTCACACCTTCAAGCTCCAGGGACACGTCAGGCGCAAGCGGATCACCGGCACCTTGTCGGAGCACGGCAAGTCGTCTGCGTTCACCTCCAATCCTGCCCAGGGCCTGTCCTGCGGCACAGGCACGGTGCGCTATACCGTGCGCACGCGATGACCGCGATCACGCTCAAATCTGCGCTCGCCGCGGCGGCGATGCTGTTCACGCCCGCGGGCGGATACCACGGCCACTACGCCCACGGAACTGCCGCGCCATTCCGTGTCGGCGTGGCCGTGGCCAACTTCACGCCGCCGCGCTTCGGTCACTTGCGCGGGGCCGATCCCGCCAACTGCGCGCACCCTTCGCAGTACGACGGACCCCGGCCGTTCGCGTTCGAGGAGCCTTACGTCGACGCCCAGCACGACGGCCACTACGACCTCGGCGATCCCTTCGTCGACTGCAACCACGACGGCCGTTGGGACGGCAATCTGCTCGGGGGCGGAGCGAACACGCCACGCTTCTACGACCACGTCGCCGATCCCGTCGGCGCACGTGCGATGGTGGTGTCAAACGGCCACCAGACCGTGGCCGTCGAGGTCGTCGACCAGGAGGGCCTGTTCAACGTCTACCAGCAGCGCATCCGCGCCAAGGTGCGCGCGGACGGGTATCGGCTGAGCAACATCTTCATCTCGGCCACGCACGACGAGTCAGCGCCGGACAGCCTCGGGCTCGGCGGGGTTTCGCAAACGACCTCGGGAGTCGACAACTACTGGGTCACTTACCTGGTAGACCAGAGCGCGAAGGCCATCGAGCGGGCATACCGCGCGCTGCGTCCGGCGACGATCCGCTACACGGAGGTCCTCGAGCCGGCAAACGTCCGCCAGTGCTGGTCCTCGTACCCGTTCGTCGACGACCAGCACATGCCCGTGCTCCAGGCCGTCGACGCGCACGGCCGCACGATCGTGACGCTGGCCAGCGTCAGCCAGCACGACGAGACACTCGGCTTCAACGGCGGCACGCCGGCACTCGACGCCCAGAACAGCTGGGTCTCGTCCGACTGGATCGGCTTCTTCCGCACGTGGCTAGAGCGTCGGCTCGGCGGCGTGGCGATCGAGATGGCCGGATCGGTCGGCTCGGTCGAGAGTCCGGAGGTATACCGGTCGGCGATCTCGCGCACCCCACAGCAGTTCGTGGACGCGAGCCACCCCGCCGGTTGCCGCACGCTGTTCAAAGCTCCGCACGGGCTCGACGCGACCGGGGCGCTGCACGTGCCGCTCGGGTACACCGGCGAGACCAAGGCGTTCGGCACCGACATGGCGGCGCCGATCGTCACGGCGCTGAGGTCCGGCATGTACCACGACTCGCACACCAACAAGATCTGGGGGGCGCGCGCGAGCATCTGCGTGAAGCTGCAGAACGAACTGTTCATCCTCGGCGCAAGCCTGGGTGTGTTCGCCCAGCGGCCGGGCTACAACGCCAACTGCACCACCCCCTCGCCGGTGGCGGCCAACGGCTCATCGACCGGCGAAGCGCTCCGCTCACAGGTCGCGGCGTTCCAGATCGGCGACGGTGAGTTCATCTCGATCCCGGGCGAGGCGTTCCCGTTCACTTATCTCCGGGGCTTCCTCGGTCCCCAGGACATGCCCGATCCGACCGCGTCGCTGCCTCCATGGCTGCTCCCGCACATGCACGCGCCGTTTCGTTTCGTCGACGGGCTCGGCGAGGACATGCTCGGCTACATCTTCCCCGCGGGCAACGCCGTCGGCATCCCATCGCCCACCGACCTGGACCCCTCCTCGACGGATCGTTTCGGATGCGCTCACTCCGACGACTCCGAGTCGACGTCGGCCCAGGCCGGAAACGTCATCGGCGACGCGCTCGTGCGGCTGCTCGACCGGCACGGCGGCTCCTCGGAGCAGATCGTGCCTGGTCGCTACATCCTGCCGTCGGGCCAGCGCTCGCGCGACCCCCTGGGCGGTCCCGAGATCAAGTGCACGACCGATCAGGCGTTTCACCACGCAGGTCGTGCGGTCGCTGTCCAACTCGCCGGCGGGCGCGTCGTGCACCCCAGGTTGTGGATGTCGTTGAGCGGCCTACCGCAGCGTGTTCCCGACCGCGACACGCGCGGCTACTTCGATGGACGCGGGCGTCGGGTGTGGCTCGACGTGTTCCGGTGACTTATTCGTAACGGGGAGTCGGTGGGATCGGCGTGCCGTTGCTCACGGCGTCGACGACAGCCTGGGCATCGGCGGCGCGGTACTCCTCGCCGTAGACGGCTCCGGGACGCCGGGGCGCCTCCATGACGGTGCACGTCGCGGTGCCTCCGAGGTCCACCGGCACGTAGCCCATGTCCGTGATCAGGCGGGCGACGAGCTCGTTGGCCTGCGCATCGTCTCCACAGATCCACTGCACGACACGCTCGTCGCCGGCGCGACTGGCCGCTTGCTCCTGAAAGCTCGACGTGAGCGTGTTGAACGACTTGACATACCGCGCGCCACGCATCCGCTGCGCGTTGAACGAAGCCGCGGTCTGGCCGGGCTGCGGCTTCGGGCCAGGTCCGAACTGGTTGGTGGTGTCGATCACCAGCTTTCCGTCGAGCCCGCCCGCCTGCTCCAGTGCTTGGGGGATCGCCGACCACGGCACCGACAGGATCACGGCTTCGCCGAACTCGACCGCTTCTGCGACGGACCCGGTCGAAGACCGATCGCCCAGTTCCGAGGCGAGCTCGTCGAGCTTGGACGGATCGCGGGTGAAGGACAGCATGACCTCGTGCCCGCCCTTGACTGCCTGGCGAGCGCAGTTGCCGCCGATGCGGCCCGCGCCGATGATGCCGATCCGCATCTCAGACCCCCAGAGCCTCGATCACCATCTGGGCGACCTTCCTGCCCGAGTACTGCTGCTGACCCGTGATCAGCCTTCCGTCGCGGATCGCAAACGCCTTGAACAGTCCCCCTTGAACGTAATTGGCACCGCGTTCCTTGAGCACGTCTTCGACGCGCCACGGCATCACCTTCTGGCCCACGAACGTGTCGCTGAACTCCTCCTCGAGGTTCGCGAACCCGGTGACCGTCTTCCCGTCGACCAGGTATGAGCCGTCCGAGAGCTTGAGGTCGACGAGCGCGGCCGTGCCGTGGCAGTAGATAGCGGTCGGCTTCTCGGCCTCGTAGAACTGCGCGATCGTACGCTTGAGGTCCTCGTTCTCACGGAACGTGAACATCGGCGACTGGCCGCCGGCCACCATGATCGCGTCGAAGTCATCGAGGTCGAGGTCGGCGAGCCGTGGCGTGTCGTCGAGCAGCGCCATCAAGTCCGGGGTATTCACGAAGCCCATCGTGATCAGGTCCTCGGCGGACCATTTGGAGGGGTCGCGCGGGTCGCTGAGCGGATCCATCTGCACCTTGCCGCCCTCCGGGCTGGCGATCGTGACCTCTACGCCGCGCTCGGTCAGCTCGTAGTAGGGGTGGGTCAGCTCCGCCCCCCAGAATCCCCCCGGCCATCCCATCGTCGTCGACGTGGATGGGTTCGCAACGACGATCAGGACCGTCTTGCGCTCGGACGAAATCGTGTCGACTCGCATG
The DNA here is from genome assembly GCA_035693425.1 of Solirubrobacteraceae bacterium. Lineage (GTDB taxonomy): Bacteria > Actinomycetota > Thermoleophilia > Solirubrobacterales > Solirubrobacteraceae > Palsa-465. Next base: position 10,386 of record DASSGR010000245.1, on the reverse strand, counting down.
TGATGGTCGGCGACAACCGAGGCTTGCTCCACGTCGCTCATAGGTCCTCCTTTGTCCCGTGTGTCGCTATAAGCCATGCGGCATCATTGCGCATGAGGTTTGAATTCAAACTAAATGATTGCACATTGAACACTTATGCTTCGGGTATGACGCCGGGCCGCGCCCAATACTTCCGGGATGCTTCAAGCAAGCGCGACGTCGTGATCGACGACTCGATCGCGCGGGTGATCGCGGGCTGGCACGCGTCCCGGCCCGACCTCGAGGTCGACTCGATCGCGATCACGGCGCGGCTTGCCCGGCTTCAGTCCCTGTTGGCCCCGAAACTCGAGGCGGTGTTCGGTCGCTTCGGGTTGCGCGGCGCCGACTTTGCGGTCCTCGCGACGCTGGTGCGGCTCGCAGACGCGCGCGTCTCGCAGCGGCGCCTGGCTTCGGAGCTGGGGTTGACCGCGGGGACGATGAGCCTGCGGATCGACCGCCTCGTCAAACACGGTCTCGCGAGCCGGGATCCCGACCCCGAGGATGGCCGGGGCGCCTTGATCACTCTGACCGCTCGCGGCCGCGAGCTGTTCGAGGCGTGCGCACCCGAGCATCTCGCCAACTCCGAGGAGTTGCTGGCGGGATTGACCGAACCCGAGCGCGGAGAGCTCGGCGAGTTGCTCGGAAAGCTCCTGTACACGCTCGAGGACGATGATCCCGACGACCGGTTGGGACCCGAGCTGGGACTTGTGGTCGACGGTGCCCCGGTCGCGCTCGAGCGGCGGCGCGCGGTCGGGCTCCCGCCGCTTCCCGGGCTCCTTGTTCGGCACGTTGACCCCGCCGGCGCCGCTGCGGCGAGCGGGTTGCGCCCGGGCGACCTGCTCAGGTCGGCGGGTCGCCGCCCATTGCGAAGCCGGCACGACCTCGAGGCCGCGTTGCTGAAGTCAGGTAAGAGCCGACGCGGGCTCACGCTCGAGGTGACGCGCGGGGTCGAGCCGATCCGGCTTCGGCTCGTCACCGCCTCCACTGCCGGAGACGAGCGCGGCGCCGGCTTGCGCTAGCTGCGAGCAGGGTATTGCCCAAGGGCGACGGGCGTGGCGGGTCGAGTTGGGGGATATGCGGGTGGCGGGTCGCCTGAGCTAGCGATCGGGAGAGCCCGGTCAGGATTCGGCGGTCTCGCGCTCGAGCTCGACCGGGTCGTGCGCACAGAACAGCCGCACCTCGTCTCCGTGACTGCGCGCCAGCTCGCGCAGCCGCTCCTGGTTGGCGGCGCGCGCCTTGCCGTCATGCGCCATCAGCTTCTGGAAGGCGGCCAGGCCGGGCGGGCAGTGGGGAGGGGTCTCGACCTCGCCGTGGTTGAAGTAGGCGTCGCCACAATGCAGCAGCCAGCGGTCGCCGTCGCGCACGGCGATCGCGGTGTGCCCGCGGGTGTGGCCGACCAGAGGGATCATCAGGATCTCGGGGTCGACGGTGGGGAGGACCCGGATGCTCTCGAACCCGAACCACGCGTCGCCGCCCACCTCGTGGGTCTGCCAGTGCGGGCGATGGGCGAAATGGCAGCTTGGATAGCGCGAACGGTCGCGCAGGCTCGGGTGGATCGCCGCCTCGTATTCGGGCTTGAACGTGTGGACGTCGGCGTGCGGGAAGTCGGGGAGGCCGCCCGCGTGGTCGAGGTCGAGGTGGGTGCAGGCGATGTGGCGAACGTCTCCGGGGGCGAAGCCGAGCCGGCGCACCTGCTCGACGGCGGTATCGGCTGCGTCGCGCGCAGGCCGGAAGGCCGCCGTGAATGGGATGCCGAGGCAGCGGTACGGGTTGCGCAGGTCACCGACGCCCATCCCGGTGTCGATCAGCACGAGGGCGTCAGCGGTCTCGACCAGCAGGCAATGGCACACGATCCGTGCCCCCGTCCAGCCGCCCTCGCCGCTGACGATCTTGCCGCCGTATGGGCACAACGTGCCGCAGTTGAGGTGGTGGATCTTCGCGGCCATCGGCGCGATCCTCGCACAGATCGGTCAGGCCGTTTGGACGCGTGCCCTGCCCTCGAGAAGCACCCACGGAAGCCGGGAGCGCCACGGCAGGTCGTCGGCCGTGACCACGGGTCGCATGCCGCCCGGTGCCCGGTCCGGTCTGAGGACCATGCCGGGCATCAGCTGCGGGTCGTTGGATGAGATCACCCGCCCGCTGCCGCTGGCGATCGCGGCGACCCTGGGAAGCCGGGCCAGTCCCGGCACCGCAAGCCGCTCGACCTCTGACGCCAGGATGTCGGCACCGGCGATCCCCAGAAAACGCCCCCGGTCGATCAGCGGCGCAGACAGCGTGAACGTGTACTCATGCGTGCAGATGTAGTCGACGTACGGGCCGGCGATGTGGGCCTCTCCGGTCCGCTGAGGCTCGCGGAACCACTCGGTGGTCGTGTAGTCGTAGAACTCGGCCGAATTGGGATCGAGGTCGACTTCGAGGCGCTCGGGTGCAGCGTTCGAGTTCAGCCAGTACCACTCGATCCAGAGCTGTGCGTCCGCTAGCGCGTCGGGAGCCAACACGACGCCTGCGCCGGCGACAAAGCCGGCGTGGCTGCCGAGGGCGTCCGTCACGGCGGCGCTCAGTCCGAGCAGGTCGCTGCGCCGAAGTTGCCGTCCGCTTGGTCGCACGCGCTCGGCGATCGACAGCGTCGCTGAGCGCACTCCCTCGACGGAGGCGAACACGTCCCCGACGGCTCGCGATAGCTCCGCCAGCAGGCGCTTTTCACGCTCGCGGACGGGATGTTCGGCGCTTATCACGACGCCCCAAGCTCGAGGCGATAGTTCACGAGACGCTCGGTCTCGGCATCGACGTGGCGACTCGCCAGATCCCGTGCCCGTTCGCCGTCCTCGTCCGCAATCGCATCGATCAGCTCGTCGTGTTCGGCAATCACCGATGCGACGACTTCGCGTCGCGAAACCAAGGGCAGCCACAGAAGATCGCCGATCTGCGACCACAGGGAGATCTCTTCGCGCGTCAGGCGAGGCGACTGAGCGGCGGCGGCGATCTCGACGTGCAAACGGGCGTCCGCGCGTCGACGCTCGGTCAGGCCGTCCGCTGCGCGGAGGCGGTCTAGATGCTCGCGAAGGCTGGCGATGTCCTCCTCCAGTGCCCGGTCGGCCGCGAGCATCGCCGCCGCGCCGGCGATCGCGGCCCGGTGGTCTCCCATGTCACGCAGGTCGTGGAGGGAGAGGCGACGCAGCGGGGCATGCAAGCGCGCCGAATGAGTGCCCGCCGGCGAGCGGACGAACGACCCGCCGGAGCGACCGCGTTTGGTCTCCACCAGGCCCATCCCGCGCAGCGTGGCGAGGGCGTCGCGGGCCGTGACGATCGATACGCCGAGCTGCGCAGCCAGTCGGCTCTCGGTCGGCAGGCGCTCACCGTCGAGCAGCAGGCCGAGACGGATTGCCTCGGCCAGGCGCCGTGCGACCACGTCGCTCCGCATTCCCGAATCGAGCGGCGTGAAGACCGCTCGCGAGGTCACGGTTGTGGGTGCCGAACGAGCCATGGCGCATCCGTCTGGCTGGAGCGGCGGCCGGCGCCGCAAATTCCGCCCCTCGTGAGGGCGGCGCCCCCGCCTGAAAACATATGATCTTGTATGTTATCCCCGCCGGGGGCGCCGGTGGGACACATGCTTACGACCGTGATCTCGACCGAACGGAAAGTCTGAGTGCCTGAGACGCCCGTGAGTGCAGCGGTCGCAGCCGTGCCGGACCCAACCAAGCCCGCGGACGCCGGAGCACCGGCCGTGAGTCTGCGCTCCGTGCGCAAGACCTACGGGAACGTGGAGGCGGTCGCCGGCGTCGACCTCGACATCGCCCGTGGCGAGTTCTTCACAATGCTCGGACCATCCGGGTCGGGCAAGACGACGCTGTTGCGCATCATTGCCGGGTTCGTTGCGGCGGACTCCGGGTCGATCTCTCTGGCGGGCGTGGACGTGACTCGCGAGCCGCCGTACGCGCGCACCGTCAACACGGTCTTTCAGGACTACGCGCTGTTCCCACACATGAACGTGCTCGAGAACGTCGAGTACGGATTGCGGGTCAAACGGGTTGGCCGCGCTGACCGTCGGCGGCGCGCGCAGGCCGCACTCGAGATGGTCCGGCTGCCCGAGCACGGGAACCGCAAGCCGGCGGAGTTGTCCGGAGGCCAGCGCCAGCGGGTCGCGCTTGCTCGCGCGATCGTCAACGAACCGGAGGTGCTTCTGCTCGACGAGCCGTTGGGCGCGCTCGACCTCAAGCTTCGCCAGGAAATGCAGCTCGAGCTCAAGCGCATTCAGCGTGAGGTGGGCATCACGTTCGTGTTCGTCACCCACGACCAGGAAGAGGCGCTCACGATGAGTGATCGCCTGGTCGTCCTCAACGCGGGGCGGATAGAGCAGCTCGGGACGCCCATCGAGGTGTACGAGCGTCCCGCGAGCGAGTTCGTTGCAGGATTCATCGGCGTATCGAATCTCCTCGAGCGGGATGGCCGCCGCTTCACCATCCGGCCGGAGAAGATCCGGCTGGGGGAGGACGGCGAGCCCGCGCCGACCGGTTATCACGTCGAAGGCGGACGGATCCACGACGTGGTGTACCTCGGGATGGTCACCCGGTACGTGATCGAGCTGGACGCCGGAGGGACCCTGATCGCGGTCAGCCAGAACCGTGAGACTGCCGCCGCCGACGCGCTGGAGGCCAGAGGCCGCCACGTGTCGGTTGGCTGGCGCGACGACCAGACCTTTGCGATCGCCGAGCGGTCAGCGGTCGCGCAAACCAATGACGTAGAGCAATGAAGGAGTTGTGGGTGAATGAAGCTTTCGATTAGGCCCGCCGCGTCAGTGGCGCTGGCGGTCGCGGTCGCTCTGGCGGTCGGCGCGTGTGGCAGTAGCAGCGGTGGGTCGTCCAGTAGCGGCGGGTCCTCGAGCAGCGGAGCGCAGAGCGGAACCGCCGGCCTCAAGGCACCGGAGGCCAATACGCCCGTGCCCGCATCGGTCGGATCGGGCGAGGGAAAGCTCAACCTGATCGCCTGGGAGGGATACGCCCAGCCTCAGTGGGTCAAGCCGTTTGAGTCGTCGACCGGCTGCCAGGTCAGCACGAAGTACGCCGGCTCATCGAGCGAGATGGTGTCGCTGATGGCCAACGGCGGCGGCGGCCAGTACGACCTCGTGTCTGCGTCCGGCGACGCGGACCTGCGGTTGATCTACGCCGGCGACGTCAAGCCGATCAACATCTCGCTGATCCCGTCGTGGAAGGACTTCCATCCGTTCCTGCAGTCGCCGTCGTTCAACACGATCGACGGGAAGCACTACGGGGTGTCCTATGAGTTCGGGCCCAACGTGTTGCTGTATTCCACGAAGGCGTTCGCGGCGGCGCCGACGTCCTGGTCGGTGCTCTACAACAAGCAGTACGCAGGTAAGGTCACGGTCCCCGATAACCCGATTCAGATCGCCGACGCTGCGCTCTACCTGGCAAAGACGCAGCCGAGCCTGGGAATCACGGATCCGTACGAGCTGACCCAGCCTCAGTTCGACGCGACGATCTCCCTGCTCAAGCAGCAGCACCCGCTGATCAAGAAGTACTGGGACCTGGCTTCCCAGGAGATCTCGCTGTTCCAGAGCGGAACCACGACCGTTGGCGCCGCCTGGCCGTATCAGACAAACTCGCTCATCGCCGCGGGCGCGAAGGTCGCGGACACGATTCCGAGTCAGGGAGCGACCGGGTGGGCCGACACCTGGATGCTCGGAACCAAGGCCCCGCACCCCAACTGCGCGTACAAGTGGATGCAGTGGGTCACGACGCCGAAGGTGCAGGCTCAGCAGGCGATCTACTTCGGTGAGACGCCCGCCAACAAGCTCTCCTGCACGATCATGGACAAGATGTCGAAGGGCTCGTGCGCGGCGTATCACGCCAACGCACCCGAGGCGTACTTCCAGACACTCAAGTTCTGGAAGACGCCGCTGGCACAGTGCGGCAACGGCAAGAACGATTGCGTGCCGTTCCAGCAATGGGTGAGCGCCTGGACCCAGGTCATCGGATAGGCCGGCGGCGCCCGTGTCGGTAGCGGTCGAGTCGGAAGGACGCTCCGGATCCGGAGGTGGGCCTCCCGGGTCCGGAGCCGGGTCGGGGAGGACCCGCGCTGTATCCGCAGTGCTGTGGCGTCACCCGGCGCTGCGCGGTCTCCTCACCCTGTCGCCGCCGCTCGCGTGGTTTTTGGTGATCTACCTGGCGTCGCTGGTCCTGATGTTGATCACGGCGTTCTGGACCGTGAACCCGCTGACCAACGTGATCGAGCACACGTGGTCGACGGCCAACTTCAAGCAGCTGTTCACCAGCACATATACGTCGATCATCTTCCGGACCGTGGTGATGGCGGCGCTGGTCACGCTGACCGACGCGATCATCGCGCTGCCGTTCGCCTACTACATGGCGAGGGTTGCCTCACCCCGCGCGCGCCGGGCGCTGTTTACGGCGGTGCTGCTGCCACTGTGGGCGAGCTACCTGGCGCGGGTCTACGCGTGGATCGTGATCCTCCAGAAAGGAGGCACGCTCAGCTGGACGTTCGAGAAGCTCGGGCTCGGCAGCGTGAACATCGGCTACACGAACACGGCGATGTGGATCGTGTTCTCGTATATCTGGCTGCCGTTCATGATCGTGCCGGTCTACGGCGCGCTCGAGCGGATCCCCGACTCACTGCTCGAGGCATCCGGGGATCTCGGCGCCCGGAACTGGCGGACCTTGCGCAGCGTGATCCTGCCGCTCGCGCTTCCGGGCGTCGTCGCCGGGTCGATCTTCACGTTCGCACTGACGCTGGGCGACTTCATCACTCCGCTGCTGGTGGGCGGCGCGAACTCCCAGTTCATCGGCAACGTGATCTATTCGAACATTGGCACCGCGAACAACCTGCCGTTCGCCGCGACGCTCGCGCTGGTGCCGATCGCGATCATGGTCGTCTATCTGGCGGGCGCCCGCTCGCTCGGGGCCTTCGAGGCGCTGTGATGGTCGAGAGCGCCTGGACACGCGTCTTTCTCCGCATCTGGGTGGTGCTGGTGCTGCTGTTCCTGTTCGTGCCGATCGCGATCATCTGCCTTTACGCGTTCAACAAATCCAATGTCCAGAGCTGGCCGATCAGCGGACTGAGCACGAAGTGGATTTCGGTGGCGTGGAAGGACTCCGAGGTTCGCTCGGCGCTCGTCCTGTCGTTGAAGGCCGGGGTGTTCGCGACCATCGTCGCCCTGTTGCTCGGATCCGCCGCCGCGTTCGGCGTCCACCGCTTCAGGTTCTTCGGCCGCGAGGCGATCTCGCTGCTCCTGGTGCTGCCGCTCGCGCTGCCGGGAATCATCACGGGGATCGCGCTCAACTCGGCGTTTCAGTTCGTGGGCATCAACCTGTCGCTACTGACGATCGTGATCGGGCACGCGACGTTCTGCATCGTGGTCGTCTACAACAACGTGATCGCCCGGCTGCGGCGAGTCTCCGGATCGATCTACGAGGCGTCCGCCGACCTCGGCGCACACGGCTGGTTTACGTTCCGGACGATCACGGTGCCGACGATGTCGACTGCGTTGCTCGCGGGGGCGCTGCTGGCGTTTGCATTGTCGTTCGACGAGGTGATCGTGACGACGTTCACCGCGGGGGCGCAGAACACACTGCCGCTCTGGATCTTCGGGGCGATCCGGCTCGGTCAGCAGCTGCCGGAGGTAAACGTGGTCGTGGTCGCCGTGCTGATCTTCACCGTGATCCCCGTCTACTTCGCGGCGCGGCTCACCGGAAGCGGAGCCGTGAGCCGAGGGTCGACCGCCGCGGAGCTGACCGCGGCCTAGCGTCCGATGGCCCGGTCTACCCGGGCCTCCGGCAGTCCTGTCAGACCCGCGACTCGCTACGCCAAGCGAGGATCTGCTCTCGTTTGGCGTCGACGACTTGACGCCCGAGGGCGAGCTCCAAATCGCCGCTGCCGAGCTCGAATGCCTGCTCATATGAGCGCGTGGCCGCCTGCAGATCTTGCTGTTGCTCGAGCAACGCCCCGATCTGGAACAGCGCCATCGATGATGCGCCCACGTGATGCGAAGCCACGGCTTGCTCATACGCCTTTCGGGCGCCGGCAAGATCGCCGGTCAGCTCGCAGAGGATCCCCAAGTTGACGCTCGCCCGCGGCGCCGCGTCGGGATGACCGGAGTCGATCGCCAGCTCAAAGGCTTCGCGCGCACCGTCGAGGTCGCCCAGTTGCTGCAGCAGCACGCCGAGCGCCCCGGCCGCGATCGGCGCCGCGTCGGGATGTCCGGAGTTGATCGCCCACGCGTACGCCTCTCGTGTCTTTGCCGTGTCGCCCGCGCGGCGATGCGCCAGGGCCAAGTCGAAGCTCGCGAGTCCCGTGAGCGGCAGACTCGGATCGCTTCTGGCGTGGCCGAACGCGGTGATCGCCTTGTCGGTCCGGTCGTATGTCCAAGCGCTGACACCGATCGCGAATGCTTGGGCGGGACCCGCCGATTCGAGTGCGAGGTCCCAGGCTTCGTCTCGCGGATCATCCGCGAACGGATCATCGCGGACCATCGCGACCGCGTAGTCATAGGGGAGCAGCGTGTCGCCACCCTGGATGAGCGCGACGTTCCCCGCGACTGGTCGCCGTGCCCACTCCAGCCCCGCTTCAAAGCGCCGGTCGCTGGGATCCAGGCCCATCGGAAGGTATGCCACCCAGAGTCGGCGCAGCGCTTGGCAGGGGATGCCGTCCGTTCGTCCACAAAGCGCCCAGTTGACCGCTGCCATCACTGCTGCCGCCCCCTCCACGCACTCGGGATCGCCGGGGCCATGCCGGCGTGTCGTGAGCTTGCGCTGCAGCGCAGGCGCGGCGACCAGGTACGCGGCAAGCCCGTGGCGCTCGATCGCTGCGCGCACGTCGGGTTGGATCGACGGAGGAAGCTGTTCGAGCTCTCGCGGGCTCGTGGCGCCGAGGTAGATCTCCCACGCGTGTTGGAGCAGCGTCCGAGTCAGCTCCGCGAGCTCGCGCATTCCCGGGCTCTCGCCGATGCGCTCGCTTCCCTTCCCCCCGTAGGTGGCCAGCACCGGCATCCCCGTTTCCTCGTGCCAGGCGCGCAGCGTGTCTAGGGTCACGCCCTCGGCAACGAAGGGCTCCAGATCGTCGAGCCACAGAACCGGCCACACGCCCTGCGGCCATTTTGGGCGCGGCGCCGTCATGAGTGAGCGCAGCGCGTCGGCCGACCGCGGCGCGATCACGGCGATCCGATGGCCGTGTCGGCAGCTCCGTAGCGCCTCGATCAGGGTTCGGGACTTGCCTGTCTTCGATGCTCCCGACACCACGACGATCCACCTGTCGCTGTTCTCGACAGCGCGGTCGATTGCCTCTCGGAGGGTTTGGTCGACGCCTCGGGGCAGGTACTGCGGCGCCTTGCCGCCATCGATCACCGATTGAGCGGCCGGCTCGACGCCGATGTCCTGCGGATCGATGTCCGAGACCCTGGTGACCGGAACGCGTAGGCGACGCGACAGCTCGAGCGTCTCGGCCTGGCTCTCGACTCGCCCCTGCTGCAGCACGATCACGATGCGTATGAGCGCAGCCACAGCGGCGACGGCCAAGGCCCCGATCCATAACCAGCGGACTCCGAGCGGCGCGGCAATTGCTGCAACCGCCGCGCACGCACCGAGCACGGCCGCGAGGATCCGGTCGCGCCGCACCCACGCCGCAACTGAACGCCATCGCATGGCGAAAGCCTAGCCCCGGACTCGTCGAGCACTGATCTAATACCGAGCCTGCCCGAACAGGCCTCAGCGTCGACACGCAGAACCGCGGTACTGGTAGTCCGGGTTCGCCGGGTTGCCCTCACCTCGGTCGCGCTCGCCGTTCTGATGGCCGGACCCGCTCGCGCTCAAGGACCGCAGTCGTCAGAGCAGCAACTGCTGGCCGCGGAATACTCACCGGTGCTGTCGCTGGATCCGCAGCGCGCGCCATGCGGGCCGGGGGAGGCATACCGGCCGACAAGCGTCGACATCGTGCTTGGCCGACAGGGCGTCGTCCTGCGCGATTCGCATGGCAAGGTTGTGAAGCGCGCTCCCACATCGGCTGACCTGTGGCGGCACCCGGTTGGCTACTACCTGGATTTCCCAGGCGATCCGATCAATCCAGGCTGCGGCTACGAGAAACAGTTCAGGGACTGGAATGACGGGCGCAAGCCGAGCGTGTACGCGCACATCGCCACCGACCCGTCGCACCCCGGCAAGCTGGTCGTCCAGTACTGGTTCTACTACACGTTCAACGACTTCACCGACAAGCACGAGAGTGACTGGGAGATGGCCCAGGTGGACTTTGATGCGTTAGACGCGTCGGAGGCGCTCGGGAAGGGCCCATCCGAGGTCGACCTGTCCCAGCACGCCGGCGGCGAGAGGTCGGCTTGGACCGACT
>DASSGR010000244.1:0-4701 GCA_035693425.1 Solirubrobacteraceae bacterium | reverse complement strand
CGTGCGGGCGGGGCCCTGGTGCTGCTGTGCGCGGCGCTGTTGCCCGTGCTGCTGCTCCCTCGCAGCCCGACGACCTGGCCGCTGTCGGCGGCCGCCCCGGCGCTGGGCGCGCTCAGCCTCGCCGGCGCGTGGCCGGCGATCGCGGCAAGGGCCGCCAGCCCGTGGCGCCGCGCGGCGCTGGCGATCACTGGCTGGGTCTGGCTGGCGATCGCGTCGTCGCTAGCCAACGCCGACCTGTACGCGCGTCGGCCGCCGGGAACGCCGGCCGCCTCGGCCTGGATGCCGTCCCTGCAGCAGACCGTCGATCACGTGCTGGCGCCGCTCACGAGCACCGGAATGGTCGCCTGCGCCCTGGTTTGGGGAGCCGCCGCCGTGGTGCTGCCGCTGCTGGCCGATCGGCGCCCATTCCCCGTGGCGGTGGTGCTCGTCACGGTCTGGTCGGCGATTGTTGTCTCTGCGATCGCTACATTCCTCGGTGTCAACCACTCTCGCGGCGCTGGAATGCCTGCCACCGCGGTGCTCGGCGCAATCGTCGGCGCGATCGTCGCGCTTGCGCCGGCGGCCCTTAGAAGTTGGCGTAGTAGCCATCGAGCCGTGTCACCCGCGTAGCATGGACAGGCGCCTTGCGGCCCAGCCATGAGCGTCCTCAGAAGTCTCGAGAACAAGATCGCCGGCCTCGTAGAAGGCACCTTCAGCCGAGCGTTTCGCTCGGAGGTCAGGCCCGTCGAAATAGCGCGCAAGCTTGCGCGCGAGATGGAGGAGCACAAGTCCTCCTCAGTCTCCCGGACCTACGCGCCCAACGAATACCGAGTGTTCCTGTCGCCGCGCGACCGGGAGCGCTTCGCCGACTACGAGGGTGCCCTGGCCGAGGAGCTGGCCGGATACCTGCTCGAGCACGCGCGCCGCGAGCGACTGGTCCTGCTCACCCGCCCCACCGTCGAGTTCGAGACCGACGATCGGCTGGGGCTTGGGGAATTCGGGATCCAGACCCGGATGGCCCCGCCGGAGGGCGAGGAGGACCACGAAGCGCCGGCCGAGCAATCGGGCCGGACCATGGTCTACAGCACTTCGGAGCGCCACTCCGAGCCGCTCGAGGAGCGCGCACGCTCCCGCGCGCAGACGGTTCTGCTGGTGCTCGGCGGCAAGCGCATGGTGGTCGGGCCGGCCGGCGCGACCCTTGGACGCAGCCGCAAATGCGACATCGTCGTCGACGACCCGAACGTCTCCCGCGAGCACGCCGAGGTGCGCCCGCGCGGCGGCTCCTGGGTGCTTCGCGATCTCGGGTCCACCAATGGGTCATCGATCAACGGCCGCCGGACCGACGGCGCCGAGGTGCTCAAGCCGGGGGACGAGATCGAGCTCGGCACGTCGACGATGACGTTCGAGCTGGAGTAACCGCCGGTGACGCTCGAGCCAGTCTCGGTTGGGCTGAAGTTCGGCTTCCTCGCCGTTCTCTACCTGTTTCTGCTGTGGGTGGCCTGGAGCGCGTTGCGTGATCTGCGCCGCGGGCGCGCCGGCACGGCGCAGCCGGACCGCGCCCGGTACACGGACGCGACGGGCATGTATTCGGCCACAGACCAGCTCGTTGACTCCGATCCGAACGGATTTGAGCCCCGTTTGCTCGTCGAACGAGCCCCCGGACATCAGTCAGGAACCTCGTATGACATCTCTGGCGGCGCTACGCTCGGCCGCGGCGACGTCGAGATCCACCTAGAGGATCCGTTTGCGTCCTCCCAACATGCCCGAATCGCGCGACAAGGACATGTCTTTGTGATCGAAGATCTGGGATCCACCAACGGCACCTATCTGAACGAAGAACCCCTGAACGGCCCGCAGCCGTTACGGCCGGGGGACCGTATTCGGATCGGCGACTGCGAGTTCTCCTACCAGCAATGATCGATCGGATGCGGCACTGAGATGCTTCGCGCGGCAGAGACAGCTCTGCGGACGGACACAGGCCGCCAGCGCCGTGACAACGAAGACAACGCGTTCGCGCGCGCCCCCGTGTTCGTTGTCGCCGACGGGATGGGTGGAGCCCAGGCCGGCGAGGTCGCATCCAAGATCGCGACCGAGACGTTCAAGAAGGGCCTCCCGGAATCCGGCAGCCCCGAGGAGCGTCTGGCAGAGCGGGTCCGCGAAGCCAACCACGAGATTTATGAGCTGTCCCGCTCCGACCGCGAACGGGCCGGGATGGGCACCACGCTGACGGCCGCCTACGTCGACGACGCCTCGGTGGCGATCGCTCATGTGGGCGACAGCCGCGCGTATCTGTTCCGCGAGGGCACGCTCGAGCGCCTGACCCAGGACCACTCCCTCGTCGAGGAGCTCGTGCGCCAGGGGAAGCTGACGCCCGAGCAGGCCGCGGGGCATCCTCAGCGTTCGATCATCACCCGGGCGCTCGGGCCCGAGGCGAACGTCGAGGTCGACACGTGGACCTATCCGGTGCGGGCCGGGGACATCCTGCTGCTGTGCAGCGACGGCCTGACGACGATGATCTCCGAGGACCGAGTCGCCGAGATCCTGGGCGAGGCGGGGGCGCTGGATGGGACGGCCGACGCCCTGATCGACGCAGCCAACGATGCGGGGGGCCGCGACAACATCACGGTGGTGCTGTTCCGCCTGGAGGAGGTCGGCGAGGACGGACAGGCCGATCGGCCGACGATGATCGGAGTGCCGGCGCCGGCGACGACCTCGGAGCCGGAGGACCCCTCACCCGACGACGAGCCCGACGACGCTCCCGGGGCGGCCGCGTCGGCGCACACGGCGACGGCGACCGTTGCGCGTCCCAAGCCGCGGCAGCGCCTGCAGCCGATCCCTGCCAAGCCCCCCAGCGAGGTTCCTGCCGGCGACCGGCGCCGCGTTACGCGCGGGGTCAAGTTCTTCGCCGCACTCGTCGCGATCCTCGTGGTGCTGTTTCTGATCGGGGGCGGCGGTTACCTCGCGACCCGCCAGCTCTACTTCATCGGCACCAACCAGCAGGGAATCGTCACGATCTACCGCGGCCTGCCCTACAACCTGCCGGCCGGGATCCGGCTCTATGAGACGTTCTACACCTCGGGAGTCCCCGCCTCGCTCGTGCCCGCCGCCCGGCGCGGCAGCCTCTTGAACAACAACTTGCGTTCGCAGTCGGATGCGACGTCGCTGGTGATGGACTTGGAGACGGGGAAGATCTCGCAGTGAGTTTCGGTAACGGGGGCTTAGTGCAATGTCCGGTAGCTAGGGCACACCCGCAGTGAGCGCACGCAACCGTGAGCTCGTCTGTCTGATCCCGGCCTCGCTGCTGTTGACCGCCGGGTTCGCCGGCGTGTTCATCCAGCGCTCGAACGTCCTCTCGAACGTCTCGCTGACCTACGGCGCGATCTTCCTGGGGCTGTGCGTCGCCGGGCACGTGTTCATCCGCATGACGCTGCCCTACGCCGACCCGTACATGTTCCCGCTGGTCGCGCTGCTGGCGAGCTTCGGGATCGTGATGATCTACCGGATCAGCCCGACGCTCGCGCGCCAGCAGGCGCAGTGGTTTGTGCTGGGTCTGATCCTGTTCGGGGTCACGATCGTCGCGTTTCGCGACTACCGCAAGCTCGAGCAGTACCGCTACATCATCGTCGTGGTCTCGTTGGGACTGTTGATCTTGCCGAGGGTGCCGGGGATCGGTTATCAGGCCAACGGCGCCTATCTGGGCGTGCGGATCCCCGGCCTGTTCGTGTTCCAGCCGGCGGAGTTCGCCAAGGTCGGCCTGGTGATCTTCCTCGCCAGCTACCTGCGCGACACGCGCCAGGTGATGGTGGCGGGCGCCCGCCGGGTGCTGGGGGTGACGATCCCCCCGATCAAGTACTTCGGGCCGGTCCTGATCATCTGGGGCCTAGCGATGCTGATCATGCTGGTGCTGCACGACATCGGCTCGTCGCTGATGTTCTACGGCGGACTCCTGGCGATGCTGTACGTGGCCACCAGCCGGCTGTCGTTCGTGACCGTGGGCCTGCTCGCGTTCGCGATCGGCGCCTGGTACATCGGGACGCACGTCCCGCATGTCCACGACCGCGTCGACGCGTGGCTGCACCCGCTCGACGCGCAGCTCTACAACAAGGTCGGAGGGAGCTACCAGCTCGCCAATTCGATGTTCGCCCAGGCGGCCGGCGGTCTGTTCGGGCAAGGCTTCGGAGAGGCCGTGCTGAACATCCCCGGCGGCGGGCCGCTGCTGCCGGCACCGCAGACGGACATGATCTATGCGGTCATCACCGATGAGCTCGGGCTGTTCGGGGCGTGCGCGGTGCTTCTCACCTACCTGCTGTTCGTGGCGCGCGGACTGAAGACGGCTCAGCTGTCGCGCGACTCCTTCTCGACGCTGCTGGCGGTGGGGCTGAGCGCGATCTTCGCCCTGCAGGTGTTCGTGATCGTCGGAGGGGTCACGCGCGTGATCCCGCTGACCGGCGTGACGCTGCCCTTCATCTCCTACGGCGGCTCGTCGATCATCGCTAACTTCGTGCTGCTCGCGCTTCTGCTGCTGGTGTCCGATCGAGCTCGGAGGGAAACTTGAACGTTCCGATCGCTCGTCTCTTCGGAGTGATCGTGCTGCTGTTCGCGCTGCTGGTCGTGTGGACGTCGCGGTGGACGGTGTTCGAAGCCGGCGCGCTGAACAACGACGTGCTCAACCGCCGCACGCTGATCGACGAGCTCAAGATCAAGCGGGGCCGGATCATCGCC
>DASSGR010000243.1:0-42498 GCA_035693425.1 Solirubrobacteraceae bacterium | reverse complement strand
GCCCGCGGTGCTGCTCGCCGCCGCGGCGGCCGGTGCAGCGAGCTGGAGGCTCTCCGACTCGCGCCGCTGGAACGTCGGCTCGGGCACCCGGGCACAGGCGCGCACCACTACTTGACGAGTGGCTGGCTCTGGCGGCAAGCGCGCCGGCCTCAGAGCCCGCCTCGGGCTGCTGACGCCCGACGTGTCCGCGCTGCGCGAAAGCCGCGATCTGCGGCTGGTGGTGCTCGGCAACTTCGTGTCGGGCATGGGAACGCAGGCGACGCTCGTCGCGCTCCCCTACCAGATCTACATCGAGAGCCATTCGGCGCTGCTCGTCGGACTACTGGGTGCGGTTGAGCTCGTGCCGTTGATCGCGAGCGCGCTGTGGGGAGGCGCGATGGCGGACCGCATGGACAGACGCACGCTCTTGCTGCTGGATCAGATCGGGCTCGTGCTGGTCGCGGGCGCGCTTGCGGCGGTGTCGTTCGCGGGGGATCCGTCGATCGCGGTGCTGTACGTCTTGGGGGGGCTGCTTGCGGGCGTCAGCGCGCTGCAGAACGTCGTCCGCTCGGCGATCGTGCCCACGCTGGTGCGGCCGGCGTTGATGCGCAGCGCGCTCGCGTTCAACTACGGCCTGTACCAGTTGACGATGGTCATCGGCCCAGGACTCGGCGGCCTGATCATCGCGGCGCTGGGCGTCGGCGCCGCCTACGCGATCGACGCGGTCAGCTGCTTCGCGATGGTCTTCGCCGTCATCGCGATCGCGCCGCAACCGCCCAAGGGCGTCGAGAAGCTCCAGACGATCCGGCGCTCGATCGCCGACGGCCTGCGGTTCGTGCGCGGAAACCAGGCTCTGCTCGGCTCGTTCGCGATCGACCTCGTCGCGATGACGTTCGGGATGCCCCGCGCCCTGTTCGCGGTGCTGGCCGTGAGCGTGTACCACGCCGGCGCCAGCGGCACTGGAGTCCTGTACTCGGCGGTGTCGCTCGGCGCCACCGTTGCGGCGATCACCACAGGCTGGCTGTCGCACACCCGGAGGCTGGGCCTGGTCGTGATCTGGGCCGTGATCGCGTGGGCGGTGGCGATCACGCTCACCGGTCTTGCTTCGTCGCTGTGGGTCGCAGCCGCGCTGCTCGCGGTCGCCGGGGCCGCCGACTCCGTTAGCGCGGTATGTCGGACGACAATCAACCAGACCGTCACGCCCGACCACATGCGCGGGCGCATGTCATCGGTGTTCTCGCTCGTCGTGACCAGCGGCCCCCGGCTCGGCGATATCGAGTCGGGTGTCGTCGCGGGAGCGACCAGCGCGCGCTTCTCGGTGACGTCGGGTGGGCTGGCGTGCCTGGTCGGTGTGGGCCTCGTGATGCTCGCGTTCCCGGCGCTCAAGCGCTACGACTCAGACGACTGGATCGGCGAGCCGGCCCCCAGCCCCGCGTAAGCACGGCACCCGGGGACCCGCGGTCTACGCATCACCTCGACCGGCGCGCGTGAAGCTGCTCCACAGCGTCGACGCGGGGGCTCCGTAGTCGGGGTCCTCGAGCACCTCGATCCGCTGCACCCACTTGACCCACTGAAATCCCCTCGATCCCGGCGCCACCAGCCGCATGGGGGCCCCGTGGTCGTGACTGAGCGCTTCGTCGCCGACGTGCGTGGCCAGCAGCAGCCGGGACGCGTCAGCCAGCGCGAAGCTCCATCGGTAGCCCGTGTGGGACACCACGCTCACGTGGCGCGCATGGTTGCGGTCGGGCTGCGTCTGCTCGAGGACGCGCGAGAGCAGGGTCCCGCGCCAGCGTTGCGTCGAATAGAAGCCGCCCGTGCAGTCCAGCGTCGCGATCAGCTCGTCACGCGGAGGCAGGTCGGCCAGCGCGAGTTCGAGCTCTGTGGCGACCAGACCGGTGACACTCAAGCGGTAGCTGTCGAGCGCGATCGGCCGTGGCTTGTCGGCTACCCACGAGGTCGTCGGAAACGCGTTGCCGGCAAATGACCCCGCCTCGTAGGAGCCGGTGAACCGCCGGTTGGCGCCGCGCAGCGCCAGCAGCGCCAGCAACGGCCGCTGGGCGCGCCACGCCAGCACCGAGCCGGCGCCGATTCCGGCGGCGGCGAGGAACTGGCGCCGGTGAACCACATCCCGCCCACGCAGCGGCTTGGCTCGCAGCACCATGTGCACGACGACAAGCAACGCGAGCAGCGCGCCGAGCGCGTCGTGCCAGCCGAGCAGGCTGTAGCCGGCGATCGTGGCGTCGGCGCCGCTCGACCACAGCCATCCCGAGACGAGCGTCAAGATCACCAGCGCGGCCACCGAGACCCCCGCTGCGGTGCGGTTGTCCCAGCGTTCCAGTGCACGGATCCGGGACCAGACGCGACCGAGCTTGACCACGACCAGCACCGCGATTGCGACGCCGAGGGCGTCATGCGCGGCGAACACCCACGCGTCGCGCGAGCTCCCCTCAAAAAGCGTGAGCAGGCCGGTCGCGATTAGCAGTGCGACCAACGCCGCCAGACCCCAGTCGGTGCCGCGGGCGGTCACCCGCCAAGTGTATGACCGCGCGAGACAATCCCCCGATGGCGGCCGAGACGCTCACCTGCGAACGCCCCGGGCTGGTGCTGGCGCCCTTGGCCCAGGGCGACGAGGACGAGCTGCGGCGCATCATCGCCACCGCCGAGGTGAGGCGGTGGTGGGATGCCGCGCCCGACGACTTCCCCTGGGACGACCCCGACTCGACGCGGATGACGATCCGGGTCGACGGCGCGGTCGCGGGACTGATCCAGTTTTGGGAGGAGACCGAGCCCAAGTACCGCCACGCGACGATCGACCTGTTCCTCGATCCGGCGTTGCACGGCCGCGGGATCGGCACTGACGCGCTCAGGTGCCTCGTCGGCCACCTGATCGAGAACCGCGGTCATCACCGCATCACGATCGATCCGGCGGCCGACAACGCCGCCGCGATCCGCAGCTACGAGAAGGCCGGCTTTAGCCCGGTTGGCGTGATGCGTGCGTACGAGCGCGACGTCGGTGGCGAGGGTTGGCACGACGGTCTGTTGATGGAGCTGATCGTCGAGGGCGGCCGCTGACCGCCCCACCCGGCCCGCGGCTGTACTAGGCCAACCGCGAAGGCGTGCGCGTCTCGACGAACGCGGCCTCGAGCTCGGTCGGCAGGTGCTCGAGATCGCGGCTCTGCACGAACCACGCCGCAAGCCGCCTGCGGATCGCATCGACCGTGCTCGCATCGGTGGCGAGCACCTTTGAGAGCTCGCGCTTGCGCCATGCGGTGCGCGGCGCGTAGCGGGTACGGATCAGGTCGTAGCGCTCCCCGAACACACGCCGCCACAGGTCCTCGTCGCTCTCGCAGAGCTCTCCGGTGAGCTGCGCCGCCCAGCGCTCGGCAGCAAGTCGCAGCATGCGAGCCCGAAGCCAGTCGACGCCGTCGGCCTCGAGCGGTGCGCATGCGCGCGCAACAAGCAGCCGCGCCCCCGACTGCTCGGCGTCGCTCCACCCCGGGGCCTCCGTGGTCAGCCCGAACCAGCTCCAAAGCTCCGCGGCGCCCGCATGGGCCCAGCGCTCCGCCTCCCCGACCACGGTGCCGACAAGCTCGCGGAACTCGGGCAGCTGCTCTACGAGCCCGCGCAGCTCTTCGACGTCGGCGGGCTCGGCCGCACGCTCCCCGCGCAACGCCGCAACCGCCGCGGCCGCGGCGACGAAGGCCTGATCGAGCATCGCCGGTGCACCGGTCGTCTCGTATCGCGCGAGCGCAACGCGTAGCGCGGCAGCCCGTGTCGCGGCCTCTACGTCCGCGGCGGGGGCTGCGTCCTGGAGCCCCTCTGGCTCTGCCGCATCGTGCAAGCACCAAAGGGTAACGTCAGGAGCTTGCCGCGCAGGCCGTTCAGCAAGCGCTTCGTCATCGTCGACGTGGCGGTGGTGGCGATCGTGGCGATCGTCATCGCGCTGCTGGCGACGATCGGCCTGGGCTCCGATCCGGGGGTCCCGGCGACCGCCACGCGGCTGGCGGTGACCGAGGCCACGGTCGGCCGCCCCATACCTCCTGGGTTCCTCGGGCTGTCGCTCGAGTACAACTCGATCGAGCAGTACGCCGGCACCGACCCGCAGGCGGTCGATCCGGTGTTCGTGCAGCTGGTCCGCAATCTGAACTCGGGACAGTCGCCCGTGCTGCGGATCGGCGGCGACACCACGGACTGGACGTGGTGGCCGGTCCCCCGCCTCAAGCAACCGCCCGGAGTGACGTACACGCTGACCCCGCGCTGGATCGAGATCACCCGCGCGCTGACGCAGGAGCTTCGCGCACGCCTCATTCTCGGCATCAACCTCGAGGCTGACAACGTCGAGCTGGCCGGCCTCGAGGCCCGCGAGCTCGTGGACGGCCTCGGCCGCGGCTCGGTGCAGGCGCTCGAGCTGGGCAACGAGCCTGCGCTCTACGCAGCGTTTCCCTGGTATCGGACCGCCGCGGGCGTGAAGGTCCCCGGCCGCCCTCGCAACTACGACGTCCCGGGGTACGTGCGCGACTTCAACGCGTTCGGCGCCGCGCTGCCGCCGCTGCCGCTGGCCGGCCCCGCGCTCGGGGCGTCCAAGTGGATGCAAAACCTCGGTCCGTTCCTCTCCTCTCAGCCCCGCTTGGGCGTCGTGACCCTGCACCGGTATCCGCTACAGCTCTGCTACACGTCGACGAAGTCGCTCAAGCATCCAACGCTCGAGCATTTGCTGAACCCGGCTGCGACGACAGGTCTGGCCGACAGCTTCAAGCGCGACGTCGCGAGCGCCCACGCCCGCAGGCTCCCGCTCCGCGTCGACGAGATCAACAGCGTGTCGTGCGGGGCCGACCGCGCGGTTAGCTACACGTTCGCTTCGAGCCTGTGGGCGGTCGATGCCATGTTCGAGCTGGCACGGGTGGGTGTCGACGGCGTCAATCTCCACACGTTCCCGGGCGCGGGGTACGAGCTGTTCAAGCTGACGATGGCCAACGGTCACTGGCAGGCTGCCGTCTCTCCCGAGTACTACGGGCTGCTGATGTTCGCCGCGGCGGCGCCGCCGGGCGCGCGGCTGCTGCGGGTCTCCGGCGAACCGGGAGCGGCGGTCAAGGCCTGGGCAACCCGCGCTGTCGACGGCACCATCCACGTCGTCCTGATCAACAAAGGGCCGCAGGTTCGGGTGTTCGCGCTGCGCCTGCCCGGCGCCGTCGTCAGTGCCACGCTCGAGCGCCTCCAAGGGGCCGCGCTTCAGTCCGCGAGCGGCGTGACTTTGGCGGGGCAGAGCTTCGGGCCGCAGACCACGAGCGGACGGATCGGAGGATCGGCCCATCGCAGCACCGTGAAGCCGATCGGCGACCGGTACGTCGTGTCGCTGCCCGCCGGGAGCGCGGCGATGCTCAGCGCGCGCTACTGAAACGGCGTGTCGGTCCGCAGACCGGCGCAGGCCGGGTTTGACCGCACCGTGTGAATCGGTATGACCCGCCAGCCGAGCTCGTGGAGTTGGAACAGCACGATCGGGTTGCCCTTGTGGATCGAGCGCGCCGGTTTGTAGCCGACGTTGCCGACGTTGAGGTCGGTCTCCCAGGCCAGCGTGCTCTGCCAGCCGACGGTGGTGACGGGCTGGCCGCAGGCGCGGATTCGCGATGGACCGCCGAGCTGTTTGATCACGGCCTCCAAGCGCTTGATCCGGACGGCATCGTGGCGGCGCAGCACGATCTCGCTGTGGGCGCCTCGCGCCCGGGTCACGGCGGTCGGGGTCAGGGAGCCGATCAGGATCGCCGCGATCGCCACTCCACCGAGGCGGGCAGCGACCGAGGTCGGCGAGCCGGCGGCGAGCACACGGCCCAGGCCGGCTCCGGCTAGCACCACCAGCACCGCCTCGGGCTCGAACAGGTAGCGGGTGACGGCCGACCAGCCGTGGAGCGCGAACGCGATCTCGACCGCGACCCAAGCGAGCGCAAGCCCTGTGAGCACCAGCCACACCTTGTCGCGGATCACCAGCGCGAAGGCGATCGCCAGGCCGGCCGCGATCTGCATGGGCGGCTCATATAGGCCAAGCAAACGGCGGGGGACCCCGATGAACTTGCTGCCGTGGAGCTCGTTGACCGAGTTCAGCGCAAGGTCGCCTGCTCGCAGCCAGCTCTTGGCCGTCAGCGCCGACACCCCGAACCACAGCAGCGGAATCGACACGACCCCGGCGACGGCGATCGCTCGCATCCCGGGCACCGCCCACCACGCCCAGACGGCGTATCCCAGCGCAAACGGCCACGCCTCGGGCCTCCCGAACGCTGCAAGGAGCACCATCGCGAACGCGACGCGATAGCGCTTGGAGAGATGGAAGTCGATCGCCGCCAGGCAGAGAGCGACGATCATCGGGTCGGAGTTGGCGATCAGTATCTGGTGCCAGTAGCCGGCGATGCCCAGCACCCCAAGACCGGCGAAGGCCGCCGCGATGATCGGCGCGTACGGGCGGCCCGGAGCGGGTCCGGTCAGTCGGTAGGCGATCCGCCCTCCGAACAGCGCTCCGGCTAGGGCGCCGATCACCGCGGTGCTCATCCAAAGGAAGGTCTGGGCGCGCGCCACAAGCGCAAACGGCACGGTGAACAGGAAGGTCAGCGGCTTCCACGAAGGCGCCCCATTGGTGTCGAGGTTCCAATGCAGCGTCTGCCGCCCCCAGACCATCCATCCATACGCGTCGTAGGCGGGCTTCATCCGCGTGAGCACGACGAACAGGACGCTCGCCGCGACGAGGATCGCCGCCGCGATCCAGCCGCCGTGGAGATTGCGGCGGCGCCCGCGTGTCGTCGGGGCAGGAGTCGGGGGCGGGGCCGGTGGCTCCGCCGCCCGCGGGGCGCTAATCGTTCGCTCTGGCACGTGAACGCGACGACGCTAACAAACCGGTCGTCATGGCCGGATCAAAGCACTCCGACCGGCCGAAGGCGTCGGTGCCTCAGTAGGTTTGCGGAGTGTTCTCTGCCGGACCATCGGAGCGCGCGGCGATCCGACGCGCCTGGGACCGGATCGAGCCCTTGAAGCTCTATCCGCGGCCGATCGACCCCTCCCGCGTGCGCATCATCATCGCCCCTTGGCTGTTCCGCGTGCCCTGGTTTCGCCGCTTTGACGGCTACACGATCTGGAGCACGATCCTCTTGCGGGATCGCACGCACGCCGACGACGATGACCTGGTCGCCCACGAGCTGGTCCACGTGTGGCAGGGCCAGCACGAGTGGGTGCGGCTGTGGGCGTCCTATGTGCGACCATCGACGTTCTGGGGCGATCGCTCCGGCTATTGGGAGAACCGCTACGAGCTCGAGGCGCGCAACGCGGTGCAGCGGACGCGTACGCCTTCTTAGTCGAGGTTCCAGCCGAAGTAGATCTCGGTCCTCGCGATCCTGTCGCCGTCGAAGCTCATCACTTCGGTGTTGCGAAACCTCGACCCGTCCGCGCGCGTGCACTCGTAGGTGACGAGCACCTCGTCGCCGATCTCGAGCAGCCGCAGGTACTCGAACGCAGCGATCTGCTGCGCGTTGGGCCAGCAGCGCTCGAAGTAGCGGGCGCGGTCGATCCCCACGTCAGCCGGGCTGAAGAAGGTGAAGTCGTCGCTGAGGTGGCGCTCCAGCATCCCGCGGTCACCGGTCTCGTAGGCCCGGTAGCACTCGCGGACGATCTGCAGACGGTCGAAGGCGGCCACGGGTCAGCCCGATGACGATGCCTTGCGAGGCTCGAGGATCACGAGCGGGATCTCGCGAGCGGTCCGCTCCTGATAGCCGCTGTATCCCGCGTACGTTGCCACGGCCTTGGGCCACAGGCGCTCGCGTTCGTCCGAGGTCGCGACGCGGGCGTGCACGGCGCGCCGTGCGGCACCGATCTGCACGGTCGTATCGGGGTTCGCGCACAGGTTGTGGTACCAGGCGGGATTCCTCGGATGGCCGCCTTTGGAGGCGACGAGCACCACGTCGGGAGCGTCGTCGACGTAGACCAGCGGGGTGGTCCGTTTGGTCGCGCTCTTGGCGCCCACGTGATCCAACAGAAGCATCGGCGGCGCGCCCGGGAACCGATGCCCCACGACGCCGTTGGTCAGGCGGTAGACGTGCGCGTGCACGCCCATCAGCCGCCGTAGCAACGGCCACGACCGGTCTGCGAGCGACATGACGTCCATGGGCCTAATCTTGCCCGATGGTCGATGTGACGACACTGAAGACGCCGGAGCTCGCCGACGTGCTCGACGCGCGCCGGCTGATCGCGCCGTACCTCGATCCGACGCCGCTGCGGCGCTATCCGCTGCTCGACGAGTCGCTCGAGGCCGAGGCTTATCTCAAGCACGAGAACCACTTGCCGACCGGGGCCTTCAAGGTGCGCGGTGGGATCAACCTGGTCGGCCGACTCGAGCCGGACATGCGCGCCGCCGGGGTCTGCGCAGCATCGACCGGCAACCACGGACAGTCGGTTGCGTACGCGGCGAGCCTGTTTGGCGTCGCGGCGACGATCTTCGTGCCGGTGGGCGCGAACCCCGTGAAGGTGGCGTCGATGCGATCGCTGGGCGCCGAGGTGGTCGAGCACGGAGCCGACTTCGACGAGGCGCGCGAGCGCTGCGCGGAGGTCGCCGCCGAGACGGGCGCTCGCTACATCCACTCGGGCGACGAGCCGCTGCTGATCGCGGGCGTCGCCACGACCACGCTCGAGATGCTCGAGCGCGAGCCGGAGATCGAGACGATCATCGTGCCCGTCGGCGGCGGCAGCGGCGCCGCCGGCGCCTGCATCGCGGCCAAGGCGATCCGCCCGGGCATCGAGGTGATCGGCGTGCAGTCTGAGGCCGCGCCCGCCGCCTATCGCGCCTGGCGCGAGCGGAGACTGGTCGAGGATGAAATGCACACGTTCGCCGAAGGGCTGCAGACCCGGGTTGCGTTCGCGATCCCGCAGCGAATCCTCGCCGAGCATCTCGATGACTTCGTGCTGGTGAGCGACGACGAGCTGCGAGCTGCGACCTTGCGCCTGCTCGAGGTCACGCGCAACCTGATCGAACCGGCTGGGGCCGCCCCGCTGGCGGCGGCCACCAAGCTGCTGCCGCGTTTCGCCGGCAGGAAGCTGGCCCTCGTCTGCAGCGGCGGGAATCTCAGTCCGGAGCAACTACGCGAGCTGCTCGACTGGGGCGCGGGGGTACGATCTCCCCCGGGCTAGGAGTACCCGTGGGCTTCTTCCGCAAAGGACACAAGTCGGACGACGAGCAGTCGGGCAGGGCGGTCGGTCTGGTGATCGAAGCGCCCGCGCCGCCGGAGGGCGGCCCTGGTCTCGGTCCCGGCACGCACGCACACGTGCGCGTGCAAGTCGACCTGGGCACCGGACGCAGGGTCCACGAGGGCAAGATCCGCATGAGCGAGGAGTACTGGCTGGTGCCGGGAATGGACGTCGAAGTGACGTTCGACCCCGGGCGTCCCGACCGCTTCGAGATCAATTGGGACCTGGTGCCGAACATCGAGGCGCGCGCGGCCGCTAACGACCCGGCGCTGACCGATCCCGTCGCCGCGCGTCGCAAGGTCGCACACGCCATGGGTCTGACCAGAGCCGACACCGGCAGCGCGCGCACGGAGCGCGTCGAGCGTGCGCTGCAGCGGGCGGCCGAGCAGACCGGACCGCCGGGAAAACTGCGCGCGGTGGTGCTGATCGCGACGATCCGCGGCCGGCGGCGGATCGTCGGCGACGACGCCCAGGGCGGCGGCCCCACCCACGATCAGATCACCTACAAGCGCCCGAGCGCGGCCGTGCTGGCCGTGAACGTCCCGGGACGCCCCCCGTATGCGGTGTACGCGCCGAAGTTCAAGTGCGAGGTCGATCTGCTCGAGCCGCTGTGGATGCCGCTTCCTGCGCTTGTCTCGGCCAGCGAACCGGGCGACGTGGAGATCCTCTGGGACGAGGTGCCCAGCCACGAGGCCCAGCTCGCGGACCGCTTGGCCGCGTCGCGCGCGACCCGACAGGCTCGCGTCTCACAAGCGGATGAGATCCGCGCGCAGATCGACGCGGGCATGGCGCCACAGATGCGTCAACTTGCGGCAGATAACGCCAAGCGCGCGCTCCAGTACGTGCAGGATCCGAAGATGCGCAAGATGCTCATCGACCAGTACCGGGCCGCCGGGATCGACGTCAGCGAGGACTAGCGGCGCAAACGGGTCAGGCCGGGCGGGTCGTAGATCGACGCCAGCCTGGCCAGCGTCAGCGCGCCGAGCATCAGGCCGAAGTCGCGCAGGGCGACGTCGTAGTAGCCCGAGTAGGTGAGCAGGTTGACGATGATGCCCGCCAGCCAAGCGGCGACGACGTAGGCGGCGTAGCGCGGCTTGAGCGCAACCAGCACGCCGGCGATGATCTCGATGCCGCCGACCACGTACATCGTGTGGGTGGCGCTCAACGGGCTGAGGTCGCGGATCCAGGGAGCCAGGTACTGCTCCCAGTTGACCAGCACATTGGCGAACTTGTCGACGCCGAACAGGATCGGCGCGACGGTGAACCCGATCCGCAACAGCCAGAAGGCCTGGTATGCCGGATCGCTCTTGATGTCGGCTTTGGGTGTCTGCGCGGCAACCGTGCCGTAGTTGCTCGGAGCCTTGAGCGTGGTGGTGGACATGCGTTCCTTTCTGGTGAGACCTAAAGCGGCCGGCGGGTCGAAGGCCGCCGTCGACACGCTTAGCGCCCCGGGTGCCCGATTTCTTACGCCGACTTGACAACACGCCAGGAGAGACGATCTGATCGCGCTTGGCATGGCGCTTGTCTGGGACGACGAACTCGACGCGCTGTTTGCCGCTGATCTGACGGTCGCGCTTGGCTACCGGACACCAGCGGGGGGCGTGGTCGTGCAGGCGGTGGCGCCGATCGGCCTGCACGACCGCGAGCGAGGGACTCTGGGTTTCACCACCTCGCTGGGGTTCAGCAAGAAGCTCGAACGGCTCGCCGCCGATCCGCGAGTGGCGATGGCGTTCCACGCGCGCGAGCATGGCCGCGCAAGCTCGACGCGATACGTGCTGGCTCAGGGCACCGCTCGGGTGATCGAGCAACCGAGCGAGCAGGAGCGCGCGCTGGTGCGGGCCAACGCCACGTCGTACCTCGGAGCGCCCAAGCAAGGCCCGTTCTGGGATTACTGGATGCGGGAGTACTACGTCAGCCGCGTCCCGGTCGAGGTGACCGCGACCCGCATCTGCGCGTGGCCAACGCTGGATGCGGCCGGCGCGCCCGAGGTGGTGATCGGCGAGCCGCCGGCATCCGAGCCAGCCCCGCCGCAGCGCCCCCCGCGCAACGGCACCGGCCCACGCGTCGATGTTGAGCGTGCCGCGGGACGCCTGCGCGCGACGGCCCACACCCTGCTCGGCTATGCGGGATCCGACGGTGCGCCGGTGGTCGTCCCGGTGGCGCTGGTCACCGAAGACGCGACGGCAGGGTTCGTGCTGAGCACCGCCTCGCCGCTTCCGACCGGCGGTCGCCGCGCCGGACTCCTCGGACACAGCTACGGGGCGTACCTGATCGGGCTCAACACGCGACAGCACACAGGCTGGCTGGAGGTCGGCGACAACGGGGTCGTCTACGCCCCGCACACCGAGACGGGATACCGGACGCCCGCCAACAAGACGCTGCAGATGCTGATCAGCGGCGCGCTCGCGAAGCAGGGGGTCAGGGCGGCGCGAACGCCGGACCGGTGAACGGCGTCGCGAGGGCCGGCCGCGAGCGGCTCGACGTGCTGGCGTCGACGTTCGGGCGAGCGTTTGTGAACGAGCCCATGATGCTGTGGCCGATGGGGCTCGCCGGCGATGTCGCCGCTCCCCTTACTAGCTGCTTTCGGTACTTCCTCGAAGTGGCGTTGGGGCTTGGCGTGGTGTGGGAGGTGGCCGACGGCAGCGGCGCGGCGGTGTGGGTCTCGCCGTCGCAGATGCACTCGTGGGAAGCCGCTGACCCGTGGAACCAGGCGCGCATCGGCGCGCTGACCGACGACGGCGGGCGGCGCTACGACGAGTTTTGGGCGTGGGTCGAGTCACGAACGCCCGACGAGCCGTTGTGGCTGCTCGATTCGCTCGCGGTCGAGCCCGCGTGCCAGGGTCGCGGCCTCGGCGCGGCCTTGATCGCATCCGGGTTGACCCAAGCCGCGGCGGCCGGTGTGCCAGCATTCCTCTCGACGGGAACTCGCCGCAACGTCGATGTCTACGGTCGCTCCGGGTTTCGCGTGGTCGACGAAGCCGACGCGCCCGGCGGCGGGCCGCACATCTGGTTCATGCGCCGAGAGCCTCCCGACGATCGACACCGATGCGAGTAGCCGTCCTTAACGACATTCACGGCAACCTTCCGGCGCTCGATGCGGTTCTCGCCGAGGTCGATCGAGCCGGCGTCGACGCGATCGTGGTGGGAGGCGACCTGGCCTGGGGCCCGCTGCCGCTCCAGACCCTGGAGCGACTGATGGCGCTCGATGACCGCTCCAGGTTCGTGATGGGCAACGCGGACCGGGACGTGGTGGAGGCGTTCGACGGGGGCACGCCCGAGCACGAGGCGGTGTCGGCCTACTGCGCCGCCCGCATCTCGCAAACGCATCGGGACTTCCTGGCCGGCCTGTCGCCGCCGTTCGCGCTCGATGTCGACGGGCTGGGACCGTCGCTGTTCTGTCACGGGTCTCCTCGCAGCGACACCGAGCGGATCACGACCGCGACCCCCGATGCGCGGCTGCGACGAATCCTGGAAGACGTGAGCGAATCGCTCGTCGTCTGCGGCCACACGCACCGGCAGTTCGACCGCCGGATCGACGCCTGGCGGGTGGTGAACGCGGGAGCCGTAGGGCTGCCGTACGAGGGACGGGCGGCAGCGTTCTGGGCCCTGCTCGGGCCCGAGGTTGAGCTGCGCTGCACGGACTACGACATCGCCGGGGCGCTGGAGGTTTTCCGCGCGTCCGGGATGACCGACGACGTCGAGCGAGAGATGCGGCTGAGCCTGTTCGACCCCGCCGACCCCGATGAGGTCGCGGAGTACTTCGAGTCCCGAGCTGGATCCGACGCATAGACCACGCGGCGGACTACGGACCACTTTGCGGTTAAGCCTCAAGGGCGGCACGCAACTGCCGATTACTTGACCAACCAGGCCGCCCGGATGGCTGCCTACACATCAATCCAGGAGCACGGACGTGAAGGCCAAGGGGATTTCACTTTCAAGGCGCGCAGCCGTCGCAGCAGCCACCGTGGCAATCACGGCGGTGCTTGCTCCCGCGAGCGCGCTCGCCGTAACTGCGAATGACCAGACGCAGTTCAGCGTGACCGGCGGGTCACTGTCGTTCGCCTCTGCGCCGGCGCTGCCGACGCTGACGGCAATCACTCTGAATGGGCAGGCGCAGACGACCAACACGACGATGACGAACTTCACGGTCCTCGACGCGACCGGGTCGGGTGCCGGGTGGAACGTGACCGTCAACGGCAACGGCGCCGGGGGCAAGAGCACGGTTTTCAAGCAGTACTGCCCGAACGCGACCTGCGGGTCGGACACAGGTCCCGGTTATGTCAGTGGTGGGCAGACGCTGGCCGCCAACTCACTGACGCTGTCCAGCACCGGCGCGAGCTTCACGGGCCAGAACGGCACCACCGGTACCGCGCCGACGCTGCAGTGCGCAAGTGCGTGCAATGTCGACAGCGCCTCGGCGGTGAAGATCGCCTCGGCAGCTGCCGGCACCGGAATGGGAACGTGGGCGACGACCGGCTGGAGTGGCTCGAGCCTGGCGCTGTCGACACCTTCGACGCTGAAGACGCTTCAGAGCAACGAGGTCTACAGGGTCGACCTCGTCTGGACGATCAACAGCGGACCGTAGGAACCACCCGTAGGGGGAGCGACGCTCGGGTTCGCTCCCATGACAAACGAGGAATAGTGCAACGCTCTTACCGTAAAGAGGGCGCTCCGCGAGCAAGACGCGGACTGCCGACGCTCTTGGTATCGCTGCTCGCGGCCTGCGGGCTCGCCGCCCCGGCCGCATCGGCCCAGAGCCCGACCGTAATCGTCAAGGTGCACCAGCGCTCCGGCATGGTGTCACCGTACTTTCAGCTCGGAGCGTCACCGGGACACACGGTCAACGCCGGTTCGCTCGAGATCGTCAACCCCGCGCCCCGCGCCGTCACCGTTCGCATCGACCCAGTCGACGCAATCACCACCGACACGCTCGGCTCCGCCTACGCGCAAGCGAATTCTGCCCTTGGCGGCGCTGCGACCTGGCTGAGAGTGGGCCGCCGCTCGGTCGCCGTCGCACCGCACGCCAGCAGGAGCGTGCCGGTCTCGGTGGTCGTGCCGGGCACCGCGACTCCCGGCGATTACCTGGGCGGCGTCGCGGTTGAGGCGCTCGGTCAGTCGCGCACCGAACGGGTCGGTCGCGGAGTGACGATCGGCGAGACCGATCGCTACGCGATCGGCGTCGAAGTCAAGCTCCCCGGCGCGCGTCACCCGGCGGTGCATTTCACCGGCGCCTCCGTTGGGCGCGAGCCCGCCGGTCTGGTGTTTGCGGTAAACGCCGGCAACACGGGCAACGTGATCCTGAAGAACGTTCATGGCTGGGTGCGCGTCACGCAGGGGGACCGTCGCGTCGCCACCGCGCGAATTGCGCCCGGCACGTTCGTCTCGGGCACCAACATCAGCTATCCGGTCCCCGCGTTGCGCGAGCAGCCGACTCCGGGAACCAGCTACCGGGTCCGCGCGACCCTGTACTACACGGGTGGAGTGGCCAGGCTCGCCACGCGCGTCGTGTTCAGCCACGCGGCGGCCGTCAAGCAGCAGAACTACGGTGGCCGCAAGCTGCCCAAGCACGCGTCCGTGTGGCGCTGGCTGCTGCTGGCGATCCTGCTGCTCGTGGTCGTCGCCGCCATCCGCAGGGTCGTCATCCGCCGCCGGCGACCGCTAGATCGCGCTGCCGGAATGGAACTGCTGGAGCGCCTGTTGGGCCCGGACGGCGACCGCCCGGTCAGCATCGCCCTGGTTAAAGCGAACCGTCGCTACAACGCCGTGGTTGCACGGGCGATCCGCCCCCGGCTTCGCCGAGGCGACCGTGTCTGTGATCTCGGTCGGGACGGGGTGCTCGTGATCTGCCGCGCCACCGAGCGCCCGACCGCAAACGCGCTCGCGCGTGAGTTCGACAGAGTCCTCGCCGGGCACCCCGTGCTGGCAAGGGTCCCGATCGAGATCTCGCTCGCCACGGCAAACAAGGCCACGACCGCGCAGAAGCTGGTCGCGCGCGTCAAGAACGGCCAGCAACGCCATCGGGATTCGGCGATCGCCGCCCGGCCACCTCGGCGGCGAGCCGCGACCACGGTCAAGCACTAAGGGGCCGTCCGCATGTCGAAAGCGCCGATGGTCGTCACGCGCACCGTCATCCGTCGAGTGGCGGTTGTCTGTGTCGTCGCGATCGCCGCGCTGGCGCTGACCGCGGGGCCGTCGATGGCGACGACCGTCGCGTTGACGACGGCGCCGACGCTCCCCACGCTCTCGGGCGTAACTCTCAACGGCCAGACGCAGACAACGTTCACGCTCTGGACCAACGCCATGAAGATCACCAGCAGCGGGACCAACAACGGCTGGAATCTGACCGTCAGCGGCAACGCTGCCGCCGGCCAGAGCGCGGTGTTCAAGCAGTTCTGCCCCAGCGGCCCTTGCGGCACCGATCCCACGGGATACGTCAGCGGCGGGTTCACGCTTCCTGCCGACTCGCTTACCTTAAACACCGGCGGGGCCAGCTGGACGGGCGCGGCACCCCGGCCGACCTATCAGTGCAGCGTCAGCCCGTTCTGCAAGATCGATCACGCCACGGCGATCAAGGTGGTGTCCGCCTCGACCAGCGTGGCCCTCACCACCTGGACCGCGTCGGGTTCGTCCGTGCTGACGCTGGCAACCCCCGCAAGCCTGCGAAAGCTGCCGACGGGCGAGGTGTATCACCTCGACGTCGTGTGGACGCTGAGCAGCGGTCCGTGATCTGTAAACATCGCCGGGTGGTCGCGGCGACTGTCAGAGAAGCGGGCCCCGACGACGTCGAGGACGTCGTGTCCGGGTACGAGTGGCTGTTTGCGCCACCGGGTTCTCGGCCGCGCGACTGGGATCCCGACCGTGCCGCCGGTGCGGTGCGTCGCGCGCTGGCCTCGGACGCCGCCGTTGTCCTGGTCGCCGCGCTCGACGGCGAGCTCGTGGGGCTCTGCACGGCGTACGACGACATCGAGTCGATCAGGTTCGGACGTCGCGTGTGGGTCGAGGACCTCGCCGTGCACCCGGACCGACGGTCGCTGGGCATCGGCAAGCAGCTCCTCGACGAGGCCAAGCGTTGGGCTCGAAGCCGGGGCGCCACGCACCTCGAGCTCGACTCCGCTGAAACGCGCGCGGACGCTCACCGCTTCTACGAGCGCGAGCGGCCAGTCTCTCGGTCGGTCTGCTTCGGATGGGACGTCACCGCATCGTGAGGCCGAAGCCGCCGTCGACTCGCAGCACGGCGCCGTTGATGTAGGCCGCGGCGGGCGACAGCAGGAAGCACACGACGCCGGCCAGCTCGTCGAGCGCGCCGAACCGCTTGAGCGGTATCTGGGCCACGACCGATTGCTTGACCTGCTCCGGCATGCCAAGCACCTTCGGCGTGGCGATGAACCCGGGCATCACCACGTTGCAGCGAATCCCGGCACTGGCCCACTCCGCCGCCAGCGTCCGAGCCATCCCGACGAGGCCGGCCTTCGACGCTCCGTAGGCGACCTGACCGGGGATGCCGGTCTCGGCGCCCGCCGAGGAGATCAGCACCACGCGGCCGTCGCCTGAGGCCGAGAGCGCTTCGAACGCTGCCCGAGCGAGATAGAACGCTCCGTGCAGGTTTGTCTCGATGTCCTT
This sequence comes from Solirubrobacteraceae bacterium, assembly GCA_035693425.1. GTDB lineage: Bacteria > Actinomycetota > Thermoleophilia > Solirubrobacterales > Solirubrobacteraceae > Palsa-465. The sequence continues at coordinate 25,683 of DASSGR010000243.1, read as the reverse complement.
GCGCCACTCGTCGTCGGAGAAGCGCTCGGCTCGGTGGATCGTGTCGACGACCCCCGCATTGGCGACCACCGCGTCGCAGCCACCGAGGACCGCGATCGCGTCGGCGACCCCGTCGCGCACGGCGCTGGAGTCGCGCACGTCGAACGCCGCCGTGACAGACGCACCGGCCACCTGTTCGAGTGGCGCGCCTCCAACGTCGCACGCGGCGACCATGCAGCCGTACTGCGCGAGCGCGTCGACCAGCGCCCTCCCGATTCCTCCCGCCGCCCCCGTGACGATCACGCGCCGACCGGCGGGGGAGGTGCTAGCCGGCATCGGCGTCTTGGAGTGCTCGGCTCAGCCCGTGGCGCTCCCAGTGCCGGTCGGGGATGTCGGCCGGATCCTTGTACCAGTACCAGGTGCACGGGTCGCGGCCGAAGTCGTCCGGTGGATCGCTCGGGTACAGCGGATAGCCGATCCATCGGATCGGTAGTGACTCGTTCATGAACGAGCAGTGCGTGCAGTAGAGCGGAAACCCCTCGCGGCCGTAGCTCCAGTCGTGCGCGGACCGGGTCTTGCCGAGCGCGTTCGGACCCTCGTAGCGGCCCATCCGCACGAGCCGCTGACCGGAGCCGCAGGGGTTCATCTCGAACGTGAACTTCTCGTCGTCCTCAGTGATCGTGAACGCCCCCGGGTGTGGACCGGTGCCGCTGCACGAGTGCGCCCGCCACGTGGCCGCCAGCGCCAGCACGATCTGGCGACGATCGCGCTTGGCGATCGCATCTACGTCGCGGCGCCAGCCGCGGCCCTGGCCCGAAATCCAGGCGTCGGCTACGCCTTCGTCACCGAGGCGATCCTGCACGAACGAGATCAGCCCGCCGATTCCCTCCGCCATCAGATCGTGGAGGTAGCGCCACTCGTGCTTCATCTCTTCGCACAGCGTGCGGGCAGCGTCGATGTCGCCCCGGTCCAGCGCCTCGATCGCCCGATCCATCGTCGGGCGCGACATCTGCTCGAGTTCCTCCTCTGAGAACCACCGCTCCGCCATCGCTCCTCCATTCGGGCTCGGGTCAGGAGACCGATCCTAAGCACAAACGCGAGCGATGAGTTTCGGCGCGGGCGCCGGTCTCAACGTTCGTATGCAGCCGCCTGCACCCGGGTCGACGCCGACCATCGCTCGCCATAGGATCTGACGATGGCGATCGTCTGCGTCCACGGTCCCCTCAGAAAGCTCGCCGGTGGCGCCGGGGAGCATCCCGTCGACGGCGCGACGATCGGTGACCTCTTGCGGGCTCTGGAGCGAGAGCATCCGGAGCTGTCGGGCTGGGTCCTGGACGAGCGAGGCCTGATTCGGCGGCACATCAACGTCTATGTCAACGGAGAGCTCGGCGGCAAGGACACGGCCGTGGCGGACCGCGATCGGGTCGAGGTGCTGCCGGCGATTTCGGGAGGGTAGTTGCGGTGACCGAGTTAATCCTGGGAACCAAGAAGGGCCTGTTCGTGGTCGACGGCAGCCCGGAGTCCGGCTTTGACGTGACAACCCGCGCGTTCGCGGGCGAGCCGGTCGACTACGCGAGGCGCGACTCCCGCACCGGTCGATTGTTCGCGACGGTCAGCTCCCCGTTCTACGGGCCGAAGATCTGGTATGCCGATGACCCTGCCGGCGAGTGGACCCAGGCAGATGGGATCGCGTTGCCAGAGGGCGGGGACGCGGCGCTGGAGCGCATCTGGGTGATAACGCCGGGTGAGGCGGACGGGCTGCTGTACGCCGGCGGAGATCCCGGCGTGCTGTTCGAAAGCCACGATGACGGCGCGACGTGGGAGCTCAACGAGGCGCTGTGGAACCACCCCACGCGCAGCTCGTGGCAGCCCGGCGGCGGAGGGTTGTGCCTGCATTCGATCGTCCCATGGCCCGGCGATCCCCAGCGGCTGCTGGTCGCCGTGTCAGCCGCGGGGGTGTGGCTGACCGACGACGCCGGTCGATCGTGGCGTCAGGGCAACCGAGGGCTGGCCGCGCGCTACCTGCCCGAGGAGGCCCGCGAAACGGCGACGAACCTGTGCGTCCATCACATCGAGCGGTCCCCAAGCCGCCCCGAGCGGCTGTTCATGCAGTTCCACGGGGGTGTGTATCGCTCGGACGACGCGGGCGAGAGCTGGTCTGAGATCGGCGCCGGCCTGGTGTCGGACTTCGGGTTCCCGCTGACGGTGGATCCCGAGGATCCCGACAGCGCGTACGTGATCCCTTTGCACGCTGACGTGGACCGTGTGACCCCGGAAGGCCACGTTCAAGTGTTCGAGACTCGCGACGGGGGCTCCAGTTGGACCGGGCGCGCGAACGGACTGCCCCAGGAACACGCGTACCTGACGATCCTGCGCCTGGCGTTCGATCACGCGGGGAGCGGGTCGGATCTCGAGCTGTACTTCGGGTCGACGTCGGGCGAGGTCTTCGGGACCGCCGACGCCGGGACGACGTGGTCAAGCGTCATCTCGCAGCTGCCACCCGTCTACTCGCTGACGACGAACTGACCCGGCCGCTCGAGGGCACGCGTCAACCGACCAAGGGCAGGGTGCGCTCCTCCTGCAGCTCGGTGAGCGCCTCCTGCATCTCCCCGGTGATCCGGTCGTAGACGTCGTCGTGGTCGGGATCGGCACCGAAGCGCTCGGCGAGGTCGATCGGCGGCAGTACCTCGATGGTGATCTTCGCGGGCAACGGGATGCGCGTCGGCAGGTCGAGCACGCTCAGGCCAAAGGGAGGCGCGAGCGAGACGGGCAACACCTTGATGCGGGTCAGATCCGCCCAACCGGTCAGCCGGGCGGCGCGCTGACCGCGCGTCAGGAACAGCGCGGTCTCCTGTCCGCCGATCGCGACCACCGGCACGATCGGGACCTCCCGCTCGAGGGCGAGCTTGATGAAGCCCTTGCGGCCGCCGAACTCAACCCGGTCGGAGTGCCAGGTCGGGCGGAACGTCTCGTAGTCGCCGCCGGGATAGACCAGGACGGGCGCACCCTTGTCAAAGGCTTTGCGCGCATTGTCGTGCGAGGCCGCCACGGTTCCCCAGCGGCTGAGCCCGGTCGCGGGGATCCGGGCCGCGACGTCGTGCGCGAGCTGATGGAAGCGCCGCTGCGGACCGAAGTGCGAGTAGAACTCGGTCGCGAACACGAACGTGTCGACGATCAGGGTCCCGCCGGAGTGGTTTCCCACCAGCAGGGCCGGACCGGAGCGTGGGACGTTGTCCATGCCGCGAACTTCGCTGCGGAAGTAGGTGCCGAGCGCTGCGCGCCAGATCGGCAGCACCCGGCGGATGTAGTCGGGATCCCAGGCGTCGATGTCGTTGCCGTCTAGCGTACGCCGCAGGTGCGTCCAGTCCTCGACGACCATCTCGCCCCAGGCGGCGGTGCCATCGACAGCCGTCCGTGCGGCGCCCAATGCAGATCTCAGTAATGACATGACCTATCTGGGGCGTACCCCTGAGGGGACTCCAGAAAACTGACCGTGCTTCAGCCGTACGCGTCCAGCAGGCGATCGGTGGCCGCGTCCGGCTCGCCGCCGAAGTATCGATCGAGCACCTCGCTGAACAGCGGGTTGTTCGGGTCGGCCCGGTGAAACAGCGTCATCGACGACCGCAGCTTGATTGCGTCGATGCCGCCGAAGATGTCGCCGGCGCTTGACCCCGTGCGCTCTGCCAGGGCCCGCGCACACTCCTGCAGCCGCGGTCCGAGAACCGGGTGCTCGATGTATGCCCGGGCCTCGTCGAGCGAGGAGATCGCATATCGCCTGGAAGTGGAACTCTGGCCCAGGCCGGCAATCTGGGGGAAGACGAACCACATCCAGTGACTGCGCTTACGGCCGGCGCGAAGCTCTTGCAACGCCACGTCATACGTCCCGGCCTCATCCTGTGCCGCCACGAACCGTTGTAGCCCGTAAGGGTCGTCCATCAAATGGTCGGCGGGGTCAGTCCTCGTCGTGGAGCTTTTGGGTCTCCTCGAGGCGCATCTTCCAGTACTCCGTCTGTTCCTGGAGCTTGCGATCGCGCTCGGCGATGCGCTGCTCCTCTTCCCTGCGTCGTCGCGCCTCCGCGGCTAGCTTGTCGCGTCGGGCCTTCTCCTCCCGGCGTTGCCTCCATTGGTCGTAGCGCGTCATGGACGATTTTCCTTATCCCTCGAGCAGCACCGTGTCCTCGTGCGAGTACGCAGGCGCACAGCAGCACAGGAGCACCAGCGGCTCTTCGTGGTCGGCCCAAAGCTTGTGCGCCACGCCGGGCGCGATCACCACGCAGTCCCCGGTATGCACCGCTCGCTCTTCGTCGCCGAGGCGCATGCGCCCGCTGCCGCCCGTGAACAGGTAGATCTCCTCGGAGCGGCGATGGAGATGAGCGATCGTCGCGCTTCCGGGCGGCACGGTCGCTTCTGCAAGGCTCTGGTTGGTCGCATTGCCGGACGGGATTCCGGCCAGCTCGCGGATCGAGGAGCCGTCCGCCGTGATGAACGACTCCCGATGCTCGCGGCGCACGATCTCCATCTGCGCTACCAGTGCACGCCGCGCGTGACCTCGGCGAACGCCCGCGCGCGCGGCGACACCTCGGCGGGCTTGGAGTCCTTCTCGCCGCGCGCTGCGGCCGAGTCGTCGAACAGCTGAAAGCCCTGATTTCGGACGCGGTCCATGATCGCCGGGCTCATTGCGTCGGCGAAGGCTGCGAGCTGGCCGAACGGTGGACTCACGCGCCTTGGGCGGTGGACGATTGCCTCGCATAGGACCTCGGCCGCCTGCTCAGGGGTGAGCACGGGGAACCGCTGGTAGATCGTCGTCGCCTCGATCATCGGCGTGCGCACGAGCGACATGTGCACGGTGCTGAAGCGCACGTTGTCGGAGTGGGTCTCGGCCTGCCAGGCATCGCACAGGATGTCCAGCGCCGCCTTCGAGGCGATGTAGGCGCCGAAGCGCGGCACGCGCGTCAGCACGCCGATCGAGGAGACATTGATGATGGTGCCGAACTCGCGCTCGCGCATCCCGGGCAACAGGGAGAGCATCAACCGAACCGGGGCGAAGTAGTTGAGCTGCATGGTGCGCTGGTAGTCGTGCATGCGGTCATAGGACAGCTTCAGCGACCGTCGGATCGACTTGCCCGCGTTGTTGATGAGGATGTCGACCCGGCCGAGATCGGCAAGGACCTGCGCGGCCATCGCCTCGATCGCGTCGAGGTCGGTCAGGTCGCACGGGTACACGTGAGCCTCGCCGCCCGCCTTCTTGACGGCAGCGGCTGTCTCGTTGAGCTTCTCGCGACCACGGGCGACGAGCACGACCTCTCCTTGCGCTTCGCCGATGCGCCTGGCCGTGACCGCGCCAATGCCCGACGACGCCCCGGTGATCAGCACGATCCGATCGCGTACGGCGTCCTCGAGCGACCCGCCCCGGAGGGCGTCGAGCAGATTGAGCCCGTACAGCGGCGCGTTTCGGGTCATCGAACTGGGACGGTTCAGCGCGTGCGAAACGGCGCCGACGGGTTTGCCAATCAGATCCAAAGCGGTCTTCGCGGGGTTCATCGTTGGTGCCTCCTGCCTCGTTGCGCGTCGTCGGCGGTTTGCGCCCGCTCCTGCACGAAGCCTACGTCAGCGTCGGGGAGGCTGAGAAGGTCGAGTTAGGGGGCGCCGAGGCGTCGCAGTCGATCGGCGAGATCGGCAGCCTGTCGGGCGGGCAGTCGCACCTGATCGGTGAAAGGAATCGGATGGGCCTGCAGCACTGCCTGGCGGACAGCGTCGAGGGTGGCCATGCCGTCCTCGTCACCGGGCGACCCAGTGGTCGAACCGGCGATCGCGTCGACCAGCTTTAACACCTCGACGCAATCGAGACGCACCTGCTCACGGATGAGCGGCATCCGCGGTGCAGTCTCGAAGATGCGCAACAGCCGCACTGTCGGAAGCTCCGAGGGCATGTTTGAGCAGATCGACACAAACTCGCCGGCGCGTTAGTCGACCGCCGGCACGCCGTCATTCGGTCGAAGCCGGGCGTGCCAGTTCGTTGATCTGACGGACGACCGCAACGACGTCGACCAGCGCGGTCGTGTCCACGACGATTGCCGGCGCAATGCCGGTTGGGCGCGTGTTCTGTTCACTCCACAGCTCGTGCGGCTGACGATCGGCGTCCAGATGCCCGGCGTGGCGAGTGCGGCTGCGGGCTGTGTATCGCGCGACCGCAACCGCGCGCGGACATCGGCAGTGGACCTCGACAAGCGTTCCCGGCAGCGACCTGAGCTGCGGGAATGCGTACGGAAAGAACGTGCTGTCCAGCACCGCGCCCTCCTGCGACGACGCAGCGACGTTGAGCATCGCCATCACAGCCGCGCGACCGAGGGTTCGGCTCTCCTCGACGGTGGCCGGATATCCCAGCACGTCCATCAGCGCCTCCTTGATCGCGTCCTTGGCGATGAGCGGAAGCCGTAGCTCGTCGGCGATGGGTCGCGCCAGCGTGCTCTTGCCGGAGCCTGGGGGGCCGGAGACCAGGACGAACATCGCCTGAAGGTCTACCGGTCAGTGCGGCCGCAGACCGTGTCCGAAGATCGCCGCAAGCACGTGTGGCGCCACGTAGACCTCCCACAGGTCCGTCAGCACCAGGATCGGAATCGCAACCCCGACGGTCACAAACGTGGCCGCCAGCAGGCGATCCCATTCCTTTCGGCGGCTCGCCACCATCCACGCCGACAGCGGCAGGAATAAGGCAACAAGCTCCGGCAACGCATGCGGCAGCAGCCCCAGGAGCAGAAGCGTGGTCGAAACATGCGCGGAGGCCGAGACGTGGGCCAGAGCAGTTCCCAGCGCGTACGTCTGCCAGCTCAGCGAGAAGGTGATGGCGCACATCACGAAGCCGATCGCTATCGGCCTGCCGCGCTCGTGCAGGACCCGGACGAAGCCGGTGTGCTGATCAGCCTGAAGCGGGAGCGAGCTTCCCGCGATGAAACCCGCGACACAGGCCATCGCGTGGAGTGCCAGCACCAGCATGTTGTGCCCCACGATTCGCCCGAAGTCGGCCACGCCGCCCACCACGAACGGCGACCGGGCGAGCGACACCGGGCCACGGGTCCCGGACTTGACCGTGGCCACGGCCCAGATCGTCACCAGCAGCAGGCTCGCGACGGCCAGACTGCCCGCGAACCAAGGCCGGAGCACGATCGACGGCCGCGCCCGCCACGAGGCCAGCGCGCCTCGCGTGCTCCGCACACCATGAACTAATGCGTACGCCGAGGCATCCACCTAATACCGATCGACGGCCTCAGCTCGTCGGTTGAGACCCGGCCCCAGCGGTCAACGGAATGCTGCTTGTCGATCCTCTCTACGCGGGCTCGCGCGCGGCGACCTCGGCTGCCGTGAGGGTCTCGATCCGGGATGCCAGCATCCACTGGTTGCCGAACGGATCGCCCAGGCGCCCACCGCGCTCGCCGTAGAACTGGTCTGCCAGCGGGTAGACGACCTCGGCGCCGGCGCGGACGGCGCGATCCCACGCGGCGTCGACGTCGGGCCAGTACGTGCACAACAGCGCGTTGAACTCGTCGTCCTGGGCGTCCTTGACCATCACCACCGAGTCGCCGATCAGCAGCTCGGCGTGGACGAGCGTCCCGTCGGGCATGTGGTAGCGCTCACCCAGTTCCGTGGCGCCGAACGCCGCCTTGTAGAAGTCGATCCCGGCCGCGGCGTCGCTCAACGCCAGCCGTGGCGTGACGGTATGAAGGTGTTCGGGTATCGGGCTGACCGCGCGTTCGCGTTCGGCCAGGCCGTGCTCCTGGTAGATCCCGATCACGTTGCCCCCCGGATCGCGGACGTGCCCGACGCGCTCGCCGGGCTCCGCGTCGTCGTTCAGCACCTCGCCGCCGGCCGAGCGGACGCGCGCGAGCGCCGCGTCGAGGTCGGCGACCATGATGTGGACCATGATTCCGGGCTCCGCCGACGGCGGCCGGCCGGTGACCCACGAGCCGCTCACCTCCTTGACCGCGTCGTCAAATGCGATCGCGCCGTCACCCCGCGTGCGCAGCTCCCAACCGAACGCGTCGCGATAGAAGCGCGACGAAACGTCGACGTCGGCTGCGGGGATCTCGAGGTAGCAGATCTTGCCGGTTGCGAGTGTGGGAGTTCCGTGTGCCATGCGGATTAATATACATGTAAATCAAATGTCCGCAAGGTCACCCAGAGAGCGCTCGTCGATGGCGACCCATCGGTCCCGCGGGCGGCCGCCGACGATCGATCGCGAAGCCGTGTTCGACGCCGCGATCCGGCTGCTCGACGCCGAGGGCGTCGCGGCGCTGACGATGCGGCGGCTCGCGAGCGAGCTCGGCGTGTCCGCGATGGCGCCCTACCGGCACGTGGGCAGCAAGGACGAGCTGCTGATGGTGCTGGTCGACCGCCTCGCCGCCCGGCTCGTGTTCCCGCCGCGGCCGCGCGACTCGAAGGGCGCGATGCTGGTGCTGTGGTCGACGATCTACGACAGCCTGGCGGAGCATCCCTGGGTCCCTGAAGTGCTGGCGCGCCGGCGGATGATGGCGCCGTCGGTGCTCGATGCGATCGAGGAGATCCATGCGGCGCTGCGGGACGCCGGTCTGTCGATCGACGCGGCGGTGCGGGCGTACCGTCTGATGTGGAACTTCACACTCGGCTCGCTGCTCGTGCGTGCCGGCGCGAGCTCCGAGGGGCGCAGCCAGCAGCAGGAGCTTCGCGGCGCCCCTGATCCCGACCGCTACCCGATGCTGGCGGCGGCCGCTGCGACGTGGACGGCCGCACACGATCGCGACACCTACCGCGACGATCTCGGAGCGCTCATCGACGCGTTACTGCCGGACGGCCGTCGCTCCCGCGCGCTCTGGTAGCCAGGCGGCCGAAGCGGGCTCGCTCCCGGCTCAATACGATGGCCTCGTGAGCAGTCAGAGAGTGCCCGGTGGGGTGGTGCATAAGCTGCCAGCGGACCTCCGTAAGGCGCTGATCGCAAACGCCACAGCACTGGACGCATGGAAGGACATCACGCCTTTGGCGCGCAACGAGTTCATCTGCTGGGTCGAGGACGCCAAGCAGGAGACCACCCGAGAGCGGCGCATTCGGCGCGCCCAAGAGGAGCTGGAGGAAGGCATGCGCCGGCCCTGCTGCTGGCCGGGGTGCAAGCATCGCGAGCGCAACGGCAGGTAGCGGCTCAGGCAGCCGCCTCTGCCCCAGCCTCCTGAGCGAGGTTGGCCGACACGGACGCCGACTCCACGCGCACGGGCACGGCGTTGAAGGCCGCGTTGCCGGAGAGACGGTCGACCCGCGCTGGATCCGTGATGTCGTTGACGCTCACGCCGGCCTTCTTGGCCGCAAGAGTCCAGCCGACATGGTCGCGATGGTGGCCGAAGCCGTGCGGGATCGAGACGACGCCCGGACGCATCTCGTCGCTGATCTGGAGCGGCAGTTCGATCGCGCCGACGGCGGATGTGACCTTCACCTGCTGACCGTCCGTGAGGCCACGCGCGGCGGCGTCATCCGGATGCAGAAGCGCCGTGCATCGATCGGCGCCCTTCATCAGTCGCGCACTGTTGTGCATCCAGGAGTTGTTGGAGCGCAGTTGGCGCCGGCCGATCAGAATCACGTCGTAGCCGTCGCGCAGCGCGGCAGCACGATCCGCGGCCAGCTGCTCCAGCGTCGCAGCCTCCCGCAGCATTCGCTCCGGCGCAAGCCGCACCCGCTTGGCCGCAGTCCGCAGCTCGCCGGGCAGCCGCGGCTCCAGCGCGCCGAGATCGATTCCGTGCCGCGAGCGCTTCACCTTGCGGATGTCCAAACCACGCAAAGGACCGCGCTTCAGCAGTCCGTACGGTCCCGTGCGCAGGGCAACATCGACCGTCCGGTCGGCGGTCGCGAACCGACTGAGGAGACCCAGGGCGCGGTTTTGCACACCGCCTCCCAGGCCGCGACCGAGACGGGCAGCGAGCGCCATCAGGATCTCCCAATCGGTCCGGCCGTCCGGCGGCTGGGCAAACGCGGCCGGGTTGTAGCGGATGTGGTTGCGCACCCCGACCGCCGGAAAGACGATGTCGATGTCGGGATGCTCGAGCTGCGAGACCGGTGGAAGGATCACGTTCGCGTGCCTGCTCGTCTCGGTGACATACATGTCGACTGCGACACACCACTCCAACTGCGCCAGTGCCTGCTCCAGGCGAGGGCCGCCGGGCGCGGACAGAACGGGATTTCCGGCGTGGACCAGCATTCCTCGGACCTGCCCCGTTCCGGGGGTGAGGATCTCGTCCGCGAGGCCGGCGACGGGCAGCTCGTCCATGAACTCCGGGAGCCCACTCACACGCTGGCGGTAGCGTCCGAACTGACTCTTGCCGAGCACCAGCTCGCCGACCGAGAGCACGTCGATTGGCGGCGTGGTGAACATCGCGCCGCCCGGCCGATCGAGGTTGCCGGTGACCGCGTTGAGCGCGTTGATCAGCCAGTGGGTGACCGAGCCGGTCTCCTGGTGGCAGACACCGACCCGCCCGTATGCGACGGCACTGGGCGCAGCCGCGAACTCCCGCGCCAACCGGACGATCGTCTCCTCGTCCACGCCCGCGTGGTCGGCCGCCCGCGCCGGGGCCCATGTCGCAGCAAGCGCCTCGAGCTCTCCAATCCCATCGCAGTAGGCGGACAGACGCCCGAGCCGCACAACCCCGTCTGCGAACACGGTGTGCAGCATCCCGAGCAGCAGGTACGGGTCGCCGCCCGGTTTCACGGACACGTGCTCGGAGGCGCGCCTGGCCGTTTCGCTGCGACGAGGGTCGACCACGACGACCCTCCCCCCTCGGTCCGTGATTGCCTTGAGACGGTGCCTGGCGCCTGGCGCCGTCATCACCGAGCCGTTGGAGACCGCAGGATTCGCGCCCATCACGAGCATGTAGTCAGTGCGGTCGATGTCAGGAATCGGCAGCAGCGCGAAGTGCCCGAACATCTCATGTGAGCTCATGTACTGCGGGAGCTGGTCGACGGAGGTCGCGGAGTAGTTGTTGCGGCTCCCGATTACGCGTCGCAGCAGACCGGCGGCGAGCACCGCCGAGCTGTGCACGCTGGGATTGCCGAGATACGTGGCAAGGGAGTCCCTGCCGTGGCGTTCCTGCACTCGCCGGAGCCCATTCGCGGCGAGCGCAAATGCCTCGTCCCACCCGATCTCGACGAAACGATCTCCGACCCGCTTCACCGGGCGGCGCAGGCGATCCGGGTCCGTGTGAAGATCGGCAAGAGCGGCCGCCTTCGGGCAGATGTACCCGCGGGACATCACGTCATCGGGATCTCCGCTGATTCGCAGGACGCGGCCGCCCTCCACCTCGACCTTGATGCCGCAGTGCGCCTCGCACAAGGTGCACTGCCTGTAGACGGTTCGAGCCATGCCCCGCTCCTGTGGTTGTCCAGCCAGAGACTCCGTGATCCGGGAGCAGCCTATCTGTCCCACTGTTCACCGGGTGACGGGTTCAGACGATTGAGCGGACGCGCAGGTCCAGGCGCCAGTCGTTGCAGGTCATGAAGTGCCCCTTGGGGAACTCAAACTCGCACGCCTCGAGCAGCTCGAAGCCGAGCTTGCGGCAGATCGCGTTCGACGGCGCGTTGTCCACGTTCGGGAAGGCGTGCATGAAGCGGTGCCTGTCGTCGCGCTTGGCGAGCTCGATCGCCTGCATGGTCGCCGCCATCGCGATCCCGCGGCCCTGGAACTCCGGCACGACCATCCAGCCGACCTCGTAGACGTGCTGGTCGCGCCACTCCTTCGTCCAGAAGCCGACCGAGCCAACGCCGGCGCCGCTCGCCACCTCGACGATCTTGAACATGCGATCGCCGCCATCGAGGCGCTCGTAGCGGGCCTGACGTTCGCGCAGCTTGTCCGCGGTCTCGGGGCCGCCGAGGTGCTCGGTCATGCGCGGGTCGCCCATCAGCCGCTCGAGCAGGGCCATGTCGCCGCTGTCCCAGGGCTCGAGGGTCACCATCGCGCTCACTGCGCGCAGCCTAGAATCTGTGCGAGCGATGCGCCGGCGTCAGTTGTTCGTTGTCCTCGCGCCGGTTGCGCTGCTGGCCCTGACCTGGTGCGGAGCGGCATCGGGGGCGGCATCAGACGATCGGGTGGACCAAGAGTTCGTGGCGGTGGCTCATCTGGATCCTGAGATCGGGGTGTTGGTCAATGTGGTCACGGGACGCCTGAAGCTGTCGGGGATGAGGTCGGGTCGCCGGAGTCGGTGGTGGCAATTGAGGATCCGTTGCTTGGCCACAAGTTGTTCCGATACGCCGGGGGCATCCCTGGCCTGCGTCCGGCGCGAGGCGCGCGCTGGGATGCACTGATAGGCCCGGACACGTTTCCGGCTTGGGGGCCACCGCGCCATGGAAGCATTACGATCGGGTCGGGATGGCTGAGCGCGCGGATCTCGAGTTCACTTATTCCCTGATCGATCGCATCTTCCGGCTCAGTCTGGGAGAGCTCGCGGACTTCAGCGGGGCCAAGTACGACGGTGATTTCTCCTTGACCCTCGAGGAGGCCCAGCGCCGCAAGCATGAGTATGTGGCCGAGCAGATAGGCATCGGGCCTGGCCGCCGGGTGCTCGATCTCGGCTGCGGGTGGGGGCCGCTGTTGAATTTCGTCCGCAGTCGAGGTGGCACCGGGGTCGGCGTCACGTTGTCCTCTGCGCAGGTGGCTGCCTGTCGGCGGCACGGTCTTGACGTCCACCTTTACGACGCGCGGCAGGTCACCCGCGACACCTTCGGCCCGTTCGACGCCGTGGCGAGCGTCGGCGGCTTCGAGCATTTCTGTTCGCCGGACGAGTATCTGGCTGGGCGCCAGGAAGAGATCTATCGCGAAGTGTTCGCCCGGATCGCGACCGTGCTGCCCGACAACGGCCGGTTCTACCTCCAGACGATGGTCTGGGGACCCAACATGATTCCGGCGGAGCAGATCGACATGGACGCCCTGCGCGCGCTCCCTGAACGAGACTCCGACGCGTGGATCCTGGCGCTGCTGGGCCGCCAGTTTCCCGGGTCCTGGCTTCCCGACGGCCAAGAGCAGCTCATCCGCAGCGCCGAACCTCACTTCCGCCTGCTGTCAAGCATGAGTGGCCGGCTTGACTACATCGAAACCATCACCCAGTGGAACCGGCGGATCGGGGCACCCAGTTTCAGAAAGACGCTGTTCAAGCTCCAGCTTCTCCCGCGCTGGCTTACCAGTTCCGACTTCCGGCTCGCGTTCACCTCTGGTGTCAGCGCCAACAAGGTCTGCTTCGAGCGGGAACTGCTAGAGCACTACCGGCTCGTGTTCCAAAAACAGTGATGAGAAAGCGCGTCACCGCACCGCGAGCGCGGTGCCCGTCTCGCGCTCTGAGACTTCCCAGAGCTTTGCGATCGCGCTGGTCATCCCGATGCGCCGGAGGATCGGCTTGCGGACCGGGGGGCCGTTGTTGATCCAACGGGGACCGTAGAAGTCGCCGCCCTTCGCGCTCGGGTCGGTCGCGGCGCGCAGCTGCGACAGTGCGCCCTGGGCGGACGTCATGCCGGTGCGCTGGGCGAGCATCAGGAAGAACCGCTGACTGACGCCGCCGCCAGTCTCCTCGACGCTGACCGCCTGCAGTTCGGTGTTCGAGAGTCCGGGATGGGCAATCAGGCTCGCGGCACTCGCGCGGGCCTGCTCGAGTTCGCGCTGCAGTCCGAGGCCGAAGTGGAAGTTCGCGAGCTTCGCCTGACCGTATGCGCGCCAGGGCCGGTATCGGCCGTGCAGATGCGGATTGCGTGGGTCCACGGCCCGGCCCATGTGGTGTGCAGTGCTCGTCGTCGTGACGATCCGCGCGCCGGGCGCCCGGACCAGCGCGGGCAGCAGCAGTGCGGTCAGCGTCCAGTGCCCGAGGTGGTCGACGCCGAACTGCATCTCGTAGCCGTCGACCGTCTTGCGCTCAGGGATTCCCATCACGCCCGCGTTGTTGAACAGCAGATCGACGCGCTCGTGCTCGCGCAGGATCTGCTCGGCCGCCTCCCGCACCGAGGCCTGCGAGGAGAGGTCGAGCGGGACGAGCTCGAGCGTCGCGTCGGGAACGCTCGCGCGTATGTTCTGCACTGCTTCCTGCGCTTTTTGCTGATTGCGCACCGCCATCACCACGTGTGCGCCGTTGCGCGCGAGCTCGCGCGCGGTCTCCAGCCCGAGGCCACCGTTCGCGCCGGTCACGACCGCCAAGCGGCCGCTCTGATCCGGGATATCACCTGCACTCCAGCTCATGAGTCGTGCTCCTTCGTAGTCGTGGTCGTGTGGATGAGGGTGTACCGCGTCTTGAGATATTTCTAGGAACTTTCTGTCTCGACTGGGCGACGCGGTCGCAGCTCCGATCGGCGGAGCGTCGGCTGCTGCGCACATTGCTCAAGCTGGTGCTGCGGGGATCCGACGCCACTGGCTAGATGCCAACGCACCGTGACATGCCGGCCGGCTGGGAGCGAGCTGCAGCCGAGCGTCGCGCAGCGATGGACGCCGCCGAAGAGCACGCACGAGAGGCGAGGCCGGAGAGGTATCGCCGCCATCGCCCGCTCGAGCTTCAGGAAGCCGATCGTGCCAGAGCGGCAACCTCAGTACCGCCGCCCTCGTAGCCTCGGCTCCACCGGACCACGCCCGCAACGGTAGCCTCGGGGCGATGTTCGACCACGTGGGAATCGCCGTGTCCGACCTGGACGTGTCCGAGCGCTTTTACCGCACCGTGCTGTCCGTGTTCGGCGTCGAGCCGAGTTACGCGGGCGCCGACATGGTCGGGTGGGAGGACTGGTGGATCGGCCCGACGGACCGCGAGCACCCTGTGACCCACGGCCTGCACGTCGGCTTCCGCGCGCCGGACCGCGCGGCCGTCGACGCCTTCTGGCAGGCGGGGATCGATGCCGGTCACCCGGACGACGGCGCGCCCGGGCCGCGCCCGCTCTACGGCCCTGACTACTACGGCGGCTTTCTGCTGGACCCGGACGGCAACAGCGTCGAAGCGGTCCACACCGCGCGCGAGCGTGCGGTGCCAGACGGCTGCATCGACCACCTGTGGCTCCGCGTCCGCGACCCCCAGGCTTCGCGGCGCTTCTACACGACGGTCGCGCCGCACGCCGGGCTTCGGCTGGCGCACGACTCGCCGGATCGCGTGCAGTTCTCCGGCCCCGACTTCTCCTTCTCGCTCGTGCGCGACGAGCGCCCGCTCACCAAGCACGTCCACCTCGCGTTCCCTGCAGACGCGGACGCCACCGTGCGGGCCTTCCACGCCGCCACAGTCGCCGCGGGGTACGAGAACCACGGCGCACCAGGCGAGCGCGCCGTCTACCACCCGGGCTATTACGGCGCCTTCGTGCTCGACCCGGACGGCCACAACGTCGAGCTCGTCAACCACAACCGCTAAGCCATGTTGCGACGGAAGGTCGATATCGTGGCCGCGCCGCGGAGCGGTAGGTTGCGCGCATGACCGACGGTGTGCGGATCCGCGATATCGAAGGCGAGCGAGCTCGTCGCCGTGCGGCGCGCGAGCTGATCGGCAAGTACCACGGCGACCAGCTTCGGCTCCTTCTCGAGCATGTGCGCGATGGGCTTGCACGCTTGGACGCCGGAGAGATTGACCCTTTCGAACTCGACGAGCTGATCCATCATTACAAGCGCTCGGCTCGGGAGCTCTGGAGTTTCTGCGGCTCCAGTGGCGGGGGATGGGAGCGAGCGGCGCTGATGGTCGAGTGGCAGCGCGAGCATGGCGAGCCGACGATCTGCCGGTTCTACGGGATCACGATCGCAATGTACTTCGACGACCACGGCCATCCGCACTTTCACGCGCGTCACGCGAGCGGACAAGCGAAAGTCAGGATCGATCAGGTCGAGGTCATCGACAGCAGCCTTGGTGTCACAACTGGCAGCGGGCGCGAGCGGGTGAAACACTGCAGCAGATCGAACCACTCCGATGAGCGGACTAACGCCAGACATCGCTGCGGTCTCTGTGGTGCGCCACGGCGTACTGCGGCTGACCTTCATCGACGGCACGACCGGCGAGGTTGAGGTCCTTGACCGCATGCGCGGCCCGATTTTCGAACCCGCGCTTACGCCGGCCGGGTTCGCAGCGGTCGCTGTCCACAGCGAGAGCGGAACGATCGTCTGGCCTGGCGGAGCGGACCTCGCGCCAGACACGCTCTACGAGCGCATCACGACTGGTCTCTGGCCTGGCGAGAACGCCGCCGCCTGAGGCAAATCCGCTAGGCGCCCATACGTCGGGCGAAGGGCGCCACGCGTGGTCGCGGTCTCAGACGCGGGTTCGCGTGGAGGGATCAGTTCAGCTGGGCACTTCGTGGGCCACCGGCGTGGCTCCAGGTGAGCGTGTGCCCGGATAGCGCGAGTTGGCTCAGCGACGACGGCGTGGGGTTGTAGGGGCCGCTGGTGGTGATGCTGTCAAGCGTGTTTGTGCCCGTGCTGTCGTCTGCGACGATCTGCTCGACCGTCGTACACGTCGAGGCATACGCGCAGTTGATGACGAACGTGTGAGCGGCGGTGGCCGCGTCAGGGCCGAGCACGAGTTGATCGAGACCGCTGGAGCAGCCGTAGCCGTCGTCCGGGCAGCCAGCCGATTCGCCGCCGCGGCCGGAAACGACGCTCCCGGTTTGCAGGTCAAAGACGGCGACCGTTTTGCTGGAGCCACCGTAGTGGTCGTCAGTCCACTCGTTGACCAGCGCCGCATACTGGCCCGCGACGACGACCAGCCCCACCGCGGTCCCGTTGTCAAGATTCGACGCAGGGAAATACTCAAGCAATCGTTCGCGACCGTCTGGTGTCAGGCACCCAAGCACGCTAACGGCGCCGTTCACAGCTGGATCCTGGCTAACCGGCGCGGGATCGATCGTGACGGTCGCGTCCGGCGACGCTGCCGCGACTCTTGAACCGGCGGGAGCTTGGCACCGGCTCGGCGGTCGGTTTGTTACCGGCTGCCAATCGACCCGCGCAGCGCGAACGTGACCGACGGGCCGTGATCTCCCGCCCCGCGCCGCGATCACGAACAGTCGCTGGTGAGGGCCTACGAATACAAGCTCCTTGCCATTCGGCGACCAGGCGGGGGCAACGCCGCGAGCTAGCCGGCGTGATGGACCTCCACGCGACCCGACCAGCTCTATCCATCCACGGTGCACGACGGCCAACCGCCGGCCATCCGGCGACCAGCTCGGCGAACTGGCGCCATTGCGGGTTACCTGGCGAGTCGAACCGGTACGTGGATTAATCGCAAACACTTCAGGCTTGCGCCGGACGCTTCGGACCGCCGCGAGTCGCCCTGTCGGCGACCACGCCTGTTGCCGCCAGGAGCCAGAAATGGCGAACGGCCGAAACCCGATGCCGTCGGTGTTCATGGCTCCCAGCTGCGGCGCGGGCGGGTAGCCGACGTCTATCGACACCGCCAGACGTCCGTCGGGCAAAAAGCCGGGCCCGAGGTTCGGATCCCAACCGTCGAGATAGAAATTCCCCGACGGCGCCGGGACCGAGCACGCCAAGCAACTGCCGTCGGGGTAGATCACGTACGGTTTGAGGCCCCCAAAGTCGTTGGTATCGGTCGCGGCGAAAGCAATTTTGGATCCGTCAGGCGACCACACCGGATCCTGTGCCCCATCACATCGCGCCGCAACCGTGCAAATCTGGCGCGGGTCGGCGCCGTCGGCCCTGACCACGATCAGACCCCTGCCACCGGCCGGCTCCACGACCAAAAGACCATTGCGCCCTGGGAACGCAGCACGCGCGGGCACCGCTGCCGCGACCAACACAAACACGGTCGGAGGCACAACCACCAGCAAGATCGCGACTAAGCGGCCGCTCCACCGCATCGTGTATCGCTAACGCTGAGGCGGCGGGGAAGTTGCGAACATCGCACCAGCGGATGCGGCCATCGCAGCTTTCCAACGGATCACCGCGACGGTGCTGCGGAAAGGCCCCCTACGAAGGAGAACTCGGTCAGCCTCGTTTCTGGAGCGAACGTGTGGCGCAGGTAGTGAAAAACAAAAGCCCCATATCTACGGGGCTTTTCGAGTGGGCCGTGGAGGACTCGAACCTCCAACCTTGGGATTAAGAGTCCCCTGCTCTACCAGTTGAGCTAACGGCCCATGACGCGCGATGTTACTCAGCGCGGCGCGGTCAGCACTGCTGGGCGATCCCCTGTGCGGTCGACTTCTGGGCCTTGGCCTGGGTGAAGGTCTGCTTGATCGTGGTGCGGTTGGCTTTGGGCAGGAGCTCCTCCGCCTTGGCGGCGGCGAGGTCGCCCTTGCGGGTGTCTCCGGCGCCATACGAGTTGACCGCTAGACACTCGAACGCGCTCGCCTCGTTCGGGTTGCCGGCCGCGACCGTCTCCCAGGCGCCGGCCGCGCTGGAGTACTGGCCGAGCTTGGCGTACGCACGGGCGGCGAGGATCGCCGTGTTGGCCTGGGGCGACTTGGTCAGCGACTCGTAGCGATTCCACGCCGAGATCAGCGCGGCAAGCTCCTTCTTGCCCGCGTCGGTGAACTGGCCCGTGTTGCTGTCGTAATTGGCGCTGCTGCCGGTCGCCGAGGTCCAGCGCGCCGACACGAGCTGGGACCACGCGGCGGCGCTGTTTGGGTTCAGCTGGGTGGCCTTCAGCGCGGCTTTCTCCTGTGCGCTGACGGCCTGGCCCTGGGCGCCGCTCGACCCGTTGCCGGTGAACGCGTTCAGAATCCCGCCGGTGCCGTTACCGGCTCCGACGCCGAACAGGATCAGGCCGCCGCCCAAAATGAGCGCGAGAGCCAGATAAACGGCCTGCACTGTGCGCCTGCGGCCGCGCCCGCGAAGATCGAAAAGCATGTTAAGTGGGATCGAGGCCTTCGGGCAGCGACGAAGAGGACTCCGTGGCTGCTCGCGCCGCTGCACGGCGATCGGCGATCTTGAGCATCACGATACTGGCCAGATACAACACGACTAGCGGAAGCATCTCGAAGGCCGTGGTGACCGGATCCGCTCCCGGCATGGCCGCCGCGATGACGGCCATGATCACCGTAGCGTAGCGCCAGTGTTTTGTCAGGGTGCGGCCGTTTATGACCCCCAACCGGTGCAGGGCGAGCAGCGCGAGCGGCAGCTGGAAAGCCAGGCCGACACCGAGCATCGTGAAGATCTGGAACTTGTAGTAGGTCTTGGCCTGCACGAGGATGTCGAAGTTCTGGCTGTTGTAGCCCTGCAGGAAATGCACGGCGGGCGGGAGCACGAAGAAGTAGGCGAACGCCGCCCCGGTGAGGAACAGGGCGGGCGCCGCCAGCATCACCGGCAGCGCGACGCGTTTCTCCTCGGGGTCCAGCGCCGGTATCACGAACGCGTACACCTGGTAGAGCAGCACGGGTAAGGTGATCAGCAGGGCGAAGTACGCCGCCACCGTCAGCGTCGTCGTGAACGGCTCGCCGACCCCGATCGTGATCGGAAGCCGCTTGGCGGTTTCTTTCGGTAGTGCTTTGGCTGCTTCGCTGGCCCCTTGGGCGACCAGCGCGTTGGCGGCCCGATCGGTCTGGGATTGATCGGGCGAACGCGCCAGCGCGGCGGCGCCGGCGGCGATCTTCTCGAGGCCCTTGCGCTCGTTGACGGAGTCGCCGGTCAGCCCGGAGATGTGGTTCTGGCTCGTGGCCGGCTCCGCCGGCAGCGCCCGGTTCAGTGCGTCGAGCAGCCGCTGGTTCTGCCAGAAGCAGAACCCGAACGCCACCACCAGCGCGATCCCGCAGATGATCAGGCGCGTGCGGAGCTCGTCGAGATGGTCGACGATGCTCAGGCGGTCTTCATGCCCGATGGGCCGAAGGACCTTCGTCACGTCCCCGCTCCCAGAGGACCGCTATGAGCGGCGCTCTGGCGACGCAACTTCGGCGGCGTCGCGGTCGGCAGTGGCGGCGGGCGGGGTCGCGGACGCGGCGGTCAGCTCGGGACGCTCGTCGTCCTCGACCGCCGACTTGCCGGTGATTCCATCCTTGAACTCACGGATTCCGTGGCCGATGGACTTCCCGAGGCCAGGTAGCCGCTTGGGGCCGAAGATGAGCAGCACGATCAGCAGGACGACGAGGAGATCGGCTGTTGGATTGCGGAACATGCTGGCGTCCTTCGGATCGGGATTCCAAGGTTAGCGGTCCTCCGAGGGCCGTACTAGGGCGGAGAAAACCGCCCTGTCTGAGGCTCATCGTGGCCCTTCAATCGAAGGTTTCGCGAAGACCTCGCCAAGACGCTCAAGGTCGCCTCGGTTGCCGCCGATTAACGGGCCATCTGAGGAAGTCCCACCATGCACCACGATCCGAAAAATCACTCCGTTCGCAAGATTGTGCTCCCCAGCGGCAAGAGCATCGAGGTCGTCCGCTTCAACGACGAGACCGACGCCTCGCCCTCCCGGGGTCTGCACCTCTGCCCCTGTTGCCACTCTGACCTGGTCCAGCCGGTCGCTTGGTCTGAGGCCGAGGGAGAGTGCTGGGACCTGGTGCTGAGCTGCCCGAACTGCTGGTGGGAGGACGAAGGCGTCTTCACCCAGGAGCAGGTCGAGGCTCTCGAGGAGCACCTCGACGACGGCCTCGCCGACATGCTCGACGACCTCCAGCGGCTCGCCCAGGCCAACATGGCCGACCAGGTGGACCGCTTCATCACCGCCCTTCACGGCGACCACATCCTCCCCGAGGACTTCTAGACCCGCCCCGCGCCCGACGAGGCGCGCCTCAGCTGTAGCGCTCGACCACGCCTTCGGCGACGAGCTCGAGCGCGATCCGCTGGCGCTCCGGCAGCGGCGGCAGCTCGCCCTTGGCCGCCTCAACCAGCTCCATCGCTCGCGACCTTGAGGCCTCCAGCGCGCCGGTTGCCGCGATCCGGTCACATACGGCCGCGGCATCGACGGGGGTTCTCACCTCCCGCACGTCGAGCGCGGCCAGCTCCGGGTCGCGCGCGCGCGCGAGGATCAGCGGCAGCGTCACGGTGCCGTCGAGCAGGTCGGCGCCGCGCGGCTTGCCGGTGCGCTCCGGTGGCCCGGTGACGTCGAGCACGTCGTCGAGGATCTGAAAGGCGAGGCCGATCTGCTCGCCAAACGAGGCGAGTGTCTGCCGCGCGCCACTGCCCTCCACCGCCCCGAGCTCGCAGGCGGCTCGGAACAGGACGGCGGTCTTCAGCCGGCAGCGTGCCAGATACCGATCGACCGCAACCTCGGCGTTCCAGGCGTCCGCGCGCTGCATCAGCTCACCTTCGGCCAGCTCCGAAGACGCCCGCGAGAGGACGCGCACCGACGCCAGCGTCCCTCCCTGCGCAAGCTCTGCGAACGCACGCGAGAACAGCAAGTCGCCGGTGGCGGTCGCAAGGTGCCGCCCGCCGGCGGCAACGACCGTGGGGCGCCCGCGCCGCAGCGGCGAGGCGTCGAGGACGTCATCGTGCACCAGCGTGGCGCCGTGGACGAGCTCGACCGACACTCCCGCCCTGACGAGGCCCGCGGTCTCGGGCGGCGGGACGCCCGCCGCAACGCACACCAACAACGGGCGAAGGCGCTTGCCGCCCGCGGCGATGGTCTCGCCCGCGTAGCGCGCCAGAACCGGCCCGTGACCGGTCGCCAGCTCCGCCATGCGCCGCTCGACGCGGTCCATCAACCTTCCTACGGCGGCCCCGCCGACGTCGACCACGGCCTGAACGGACGCGGTCGTCATCGGACCACACCCCCGTGGAGCGCGATGATCCCACCGGCCGTGAGGACGTAGCGAATGCGCTCCAGCCCACAGCGCGACATCGTCTCGGCGAGCTCCCGCGGCCCCGGGAAGCGCCTCACCGAGCTCGGCAGGTAGCTGTACGCCTGCGCGTCGCCCGCCAGGCGCCCCAGCGCGGGCACGATGCGGTCAAACCACAGCTCGAAGAACAGCGACAGCGGGGGCTTCTGCGGGGTGGTGATCTCCAGCACGACCACGCGACCACCAGGCCGGACGACGCGCGCCATCTCGCGCAGCCCCTGCTCGAGGTCTGAGAAGTTGCGGGCCCCGAAGCCCACCGTCGCCGCGTCGAACTCGCCGTCGTCGAATGGAAGCGCGAGGGCGTTGGCGGGGCGGATCACCACGTGCGCCTCAGTCGCCCGGGCGCTCGCCTTAGCCCGGGCCAGCTCGAGCATCCGCTCGGAGAAGTCGGTGGCCACGACCTCTCCGCCGGGACTGACCCGCTGCGCCAACTCCAGCGCCAAGTCGCCGGTGCCGGTCGCCACGTCCAGCGCGCGTTGCCCGGGCGACAGGGCCGCCATGTCGGCGGCGCGGCGGCGCCACTGGTGGTGCAGCCCCGCGGTCATGACCGTGTTCATCCGGTCATACAGGCCGGCGATCCGGTCGAACATCGCGCGCACCTGAGCCTCGTCGAGGGTGCCTTGCGCGCCGCCCGGCGCAGTGGATGCGCTCCCGGTCACGGGCCCCCGCTCTCTGGCCTACTGCAGCTCGGACAGGAAGCCGACGAGGTTATTGAACTTCTGCGGGGAGGTCTGGGCCAGGCCCTTGAACGACGGCATCGGCGCGGTTGGATTGCGCAGCGTCGACGCGATCGCACCTGGCGGCAACTTCGACCCGATGTGCGTCAGCGGCGGCCCGGGTCCGTTGTTGCCGTTATCGCCGATCACATGGCAGGCGAGGCAGCCGGACTGGCCCACGACCTCCTTGCCCGCGTTGAAGGTCTTGAGCTCTTGGGCGGTGAGGCCCGGCGGCGGCTTCATGTCGACGGAGTTCGGGGACCCGGTGTTCGCGCCCGAGTAGGTCAGGTACGCGATCGCGATGATCGTCGCGATCCCGGCCGCGAGGGCCACGGGCCGGCGCTCGATCCGTCGCTCCGGGCTGCGGTCATAGAACGGCAGCAGGAACAGCAGGATCATGGCGATGGTCGGCACCCCGATCGTGGCCATCGGCGTGAACTTCGGCACGTTCTTCATCACGCGCAGGACCTCGAACAGGAAGAAGAAGTACCAGTCCGGACGCGGCACGTACGTGGTCGTGGTCGGGTCGGCCTTGGGCCCGAGCTCGGCGCCGAACATCAACGCCAGGAACGCGATCACGAAGATCACGATCATCGCCATGATCGAGTCCTTGGCGACCGCGTACGGGAAGAACGGCTTGCCCTCGTTCTTCAGGATCGAGTATTCGCGGAGGTAGGCCTCCTTCTCGGCCTGGTTCACGCGCCTGCCTCCATGCTCACACTTCCTCCCGGGACACGACGTCGGGCTCGTGGTCGACCTTGAGCCACGGCGGCGCGCTGATCCCGAGCTTGGTGACCAGGTACAGGTGGGCGCCGATCAGCGCCACGATCAGCCCGGGGATCAGCATCATGTGGATCGCGTAGAACCGCGAGAGCGTGTTGGCGCCGAATTCGGGCCCGGCGCGCAGGAAGTCCGAGAGGAACGGCCCGATGAACGGCCCTGTGCCGTTGATGTTCACGCCCACGATCGTCGCCCAGTAGGAGCGCTGGTCGAACGGCAGCAGGTAGCCGGTGAAGCCCATCGCCAGCGTCAGGATCAGCAGCGTGACGCCGATGATCCAGGTCAGCTCGCGCGGGTACTTATAGGCGCCGTAGAAGAACACGCGCGCCATGTGCAGGAAGATCAAGATGATCATCACCGAGGCGCCCCACTTGTGCATCCCGCGCACGAAGCCGCCGAGGAACACGTCGTCGGTCAGGTACCGAACCGACTCGTACGCGCCACCCGAGGGATCGGGGCGGTAGTACATCGCCAGGAACACGCCGGTGACGGCCTGGTTGAGGAACGCGAACAGCGTGGCCGAGCCGAGCGTGTACGCCCAGTTGATGCCGCGGGGGACCTTGCGGAACAGCAGCCAGCGGATCCCCGGCGACAGCGACGTGCGCTCGTCGAGCCAGTCGACGACGGTGATGCCCGCCTCGATTGGGGCCGACGCCTCGCCGTTGCGCTCCCCCGGGCGCTTGGGGCGAGGCTGAAGAACCTTGGGAAGCGGTGGTGCAGGCAGCTTGGGCATGGCTTATCCGGTTGGTTTCGACGCCGTCGAGAAGCGCGCCGGATACAGGTACTGGCCGATGCCGTCGAGCGGCTGGCCGGGGTCGCGCGGGGCGAAGCGCGCAAGCTCGGAGTTGACCGAGTAGCGCGGTCCGATCTCGACCTGGCCGGTGGACTGGTTCAGGCGCGTGTAGAAGCGGTCGAGCGGGCGCACCGGCGGGCCGCCGGCGACCATCCCGCGGAAGTCGTAGACCCCGCCGTGGCACGGGCAGATGAATCGCTGCGCGGCGCTCACGTAGCGCACGGGGCAGCCGAGGTGCATGCAGCGCGAGGACAGCGCGATCCACTTGTTGTACTTGTCCTCGGGCTCGGTGTCGATCGCGGGATTGCGCGAGCGCACGTAGGCGATCGACTTGCCCGCCTCGCCGATCCCCGGGACGAGCACGATCACCTTCGTCTGGTAAGTGGTCTCGGGGAAGTCGCTGGGCGGCCCAATCGCCTGCCACTGGTACGGGCTCTGGTGGAAGACCGGGGCCAGCGCAAAACCGAGCGCGGGGAGCGTGAAGGTGGCAACAGCGACCACGCCAGCGCCCTGGGCGGTGAGGTTCATGAAGTTCCGGCGCGTGACGGTCTCGCCCTCGAACGCCCCCGGCATGTTGCGGTCGGCCGTGTACTTGGACTTCGGGGGTTTGCGTCGATTTGGCAACTGCGCCTCGGGCTTGTGGGGCACCGGCGGGACTGCTTCACAGCGTACAGCCTGGCGAGCGTCGTGCGTCGCCAGATACGCCGTATGTATGGGGGTTTGAGGCGAGTGTTACAAGCCCGTAGGTGGGAATCAGCTCGTCCCGTCGCGAGCCGACGCGGCGGCGGCGCGCAGCTGTGTGGCGGCGTCGGGATCGTGCGCCCGCGCGGCTGCCTTCGCGGCCTCCAGGCCAGGCGTGGCGCCCCACCCGATCGCCACGGCTCCGGCCTCCCAGACGGCCTCGGAGAGGTCCTCATCGCCGGCAGCCTGGGCTTGAGCGACCAGGGAGATCAGATCCGCGAGCTCTGCGACGGCATCCAGGTCACCCAGCTCGGCCAGGCGCGACAGTCCCAGGGCATACAGCTGGTCGCCGAGCAGCAGCGCCAGGTCCGGGTCGCCGGTCTGGATCACCCTGGGCTCGCCGTAGTGAAGCCGCGATCCCTCGTAGATCATCTCGAGCAGTAGCTCGTAGTCCTGCTCGCGCCCGGTGGCGCGCGGCCCTGAGGCCGCCACCTGGGGCGGACCCGGTTCCAAGAACGGTGTCGTGGGCGCCGCGGCGAGCTCGGCGAGGGCGCCTCCCTGACGGCGAAGCTCGGCGACGAATGCTTCGCTCATGCGATCTCCGCGAAGGCCGCACGCGCCGCCTCGATCGTGCGGTCCAGCTCGGCGTCGGTATGCGCGAGCGACGGGAACCACGCCTCGAACTGAGAAGCCGGCGGGTACACGCCGCGATCAAGCAACGCCCGGCACCAGGCGCCGTACGCGTCGAGGTCGCAAGCCGCCGCCTCGGCGTAGTCGTGGACGGGCTCGTTGGTGAAGAACACCGTCAGGAGCCCTATGGCGGTCTGGACCTGGACCGGACGGTTGGCCTCGCGCGCAGCCTCGCGCAGGCCCTCGGCGAGACGGTCGGTGGTCCGGTCGAGCTGTTCGTAGGCGGCGTTGTTGAGCTGCGTGATCGTGGCCAGTCCAGCGGCGCACGCGACCGGGTTTCCCGACAGCGTCCCCGCCTGGTAGACGTCACCGGCCGGGGCGATCCGC
>DASSGR010000242.1:0-2135 GCA_035693425.1 Solirubrobacteraceae bacterium | reverse complement strand
CACTCCGGACGCTGATCTCGTCGAACCCGAACTCGTCGAGCAGCGCCGTCAGCGATGCGCGCGTGTAGAGGTGCAGGTGATCGCCCAGCGGATCGGAGAATCCTTCGATCCCGGTCAGGGCGATCCGGAGTCTGCCGTGCGATGGCGTCGTGAGCAGGAGCTGCCCTCGCGGCACCAGCACGCGCCTGACCTCTGACAGCCAGCGCGCGGTGTCGGCGACGTGCTCGATCACCTCGCTGGTCCACACGACGTCGAACGAGACGTCGTCGAACGGGAGCGGCCCGTCGATCGGCGCCAGCCTGAAGTCGAGGTCGGGATGGCCGGCGCGGGCCCGGCGCAGCGCGGCCTCCGCGATTTCGACCCCTGTTGCCGCGGCACCGACGCGGGCGAGCTCGGCCGTGAACAGCCCGTCGCCGCACCCAAGATCCAGGACGCGGTCTCCGGCGCGCACGCCGGCCCGAAGGTGGGCGAGCCGGAGCTCGAGATCGGGCGGGATGAGCTGGTCGGGTAGGCGCTGCCAGAGCTCTTCGTAATAGTCGCGCATGTCAGCACCACCACCTTAGGTGCGTACGCATGGCGGCGGTCTGTGCGAACCTCGACCACACAAAGGTTAAGTTTCGGTTAGAGTGCCCAAACCTCGGGTTGGGAGGCCCGGCGAAACGCCCCGATCGCCGTGAAAGTCGCATTCGACAGTCGCCCGACGAAGGACCATCGTGGAGTTGGCCGTTACGCCCGCTGCCTGCTCGACGCCCTGCGTGAGCGCACGGAGCCCTACGAGCTCGTCGAGACGCACGACCCGCGGCGGTGCGACGTGTACCACTCCCCGTGGATCGACGGCGCGATGCTCCGCTGCCCCGTGCCGATGGTGGTCACTGTCCACGACGTGGTCGAGCTCAAGCGGCGCGGGGAATACCTGCGTGCCGGCCTTCGCTTGAAGCTGCGCTATCTCGCTGTCCAGCGGGCCACCCGGGTGATCGTGCCCACCCACGCGGTCGCGGACGACGTGGTCAACGTCCTCGGGATTCCCTCGAGCCGGGTCGTCGCGATCCCGGAAGCCGCCGCGCCCGCCCTGCACGCACGGCCCCACGACGAGGTCTGTGCGGTGCGCGAGCGCTTCGGCTTGCCCGAGAGCTACCTGCTCTGGGTGGGCGGTCTGAGCGCGCCCGACCCGCGCAAGCGGGTGACGGCGCTGACGCGCGCGGCGCGAACGATGCCGCTCGTGCTGGTCGGCTCGACCGGCCCGTGGGCACACGAGCTGCCCGACGTGCACCTGACCGGACGCGTCACCGACGACGAGCTTGCCGCGATCTACAGCGGCGCGCACGCGCTCGTGTTCCCCTCCGACGACGAGGGCTTCGGGCTGCCGCCCGTGGAGGCGCTCGCCTGCGGGACCCCGGTCGCCGCCTGTGACGTACCGGCGCTGCGCGAGGTGCTGCACGGCCACGCGATGCTGCGCTCCGTCGAGGACGTGGACGGACTCGTCGCCGCCGCCGAGTCCGCCCGGCGACCCGCGCCGGCGCCGCTGTCCTGGACCTGGGACGACGCCGCCGAGGCCACCTGGGACGTCTACGAGCGGGCCGCTCGCGAGCCCGACGGCTGGCGCAGCGCGCGCCGGCGGCCGGCCGTGCTCAGCGGCTCCCGACCAGCAGTGTGACTGGCCCGTCGTTGGTCAGCTCGACCGCCATCAGCGCGCCGAACACACCGCGCCGCGCACCGAGGCGCTCGCAGAAGCGATCGTAGAGCGGCTCGGCCTGCTCGGGTGGCGCGGCCGCGACGTAGCTCGGCCGGTTGCCCTTGCGAGCGTCGCCGTAGAGTGTGAATTGGCTGACGCAAAGGACCTCGCGATCGCCCAACGGCTCGTTCATCCTGCCGTCGGCGTCGGCGAAGATGCGAAGCGCCCTGACCTTGTCGGCGAGCCAGTCGGCCTGCTCCTCGGTGTCGTCGTGGGTGACGCCCAGCAGCACCAGCAGCCCCGGGCCGATCTCTGAGATCAGCTGCCCGTCGACCGAGACCGAAGCGCTCGACACGCGCTGGACCAGCGCCCGCATCAGTGTCTCGAGTCAGAGATCCGTGGGCACCGAGAGGTGCCACTGGCGGATGCCGGGCGCGGACGCAGGAGCTGAAGCGCAGCAGCG
>DASSGR010000241.1:0-4676 GCA_035693425.1 Solirubrobacteraceae bacterium | reverse complement strand
CGGGTGTGCTCGTCGCCGTCGAGCGAGCTGATCGCGTCGTGGCCGAACATCGCTTCGTGCGGCGCGAACCGCCGCAATGCCTCGCCGAACAGCAGCTTCCCGTCGCGCTCGGTGAAGATCGCGCGGCAGTCCTCCGACGAGGAGGTCATCAGCAGCGTCGGCGCCAGCGGCGCCTTGACGAGGTAGCGCTCCGGCGTCCGGTCGGTCCACCGCAGGAAGCTCTGCGGCACGAACCAGCGGCCGATTGCCATTCGCACGCCGGCGGGGCGCGGTAAGGAGTCGGTGGACGCCATCTGAACTACAGAGTACATGAGAACGCTACGGTACACTAGAACTTCACATGGGCACACTCGCGCAGCTCCCGACCACTCGGGGCCTGCCTCGTGGCCGCGGCAAGCTTTCGCGCGACGAGGTGGCAAGGGCCCACCGCGACCGGCTGTTGCGGGCGATGACGGCGGCAGTGGCCGAGCTCGGCTATGCCAATGTGCGGATCGCCGACGTAGTCGACCGCGCGCGCGTCTCCCGTCAGTCGTTCTACGAGCAGTTCCCCGACAAGGAGGCGTGTTTCCTCGCCGCCCACGCGCGGGGGATGGAGCTGATCCTCGAGCGCCTTGCGCAGTCGGCGCAGGACATCCAGAACCTCGAGCCGGGTGCGCAGCTGCGAGCGGGTATCAGGACGTACCTGAGCCTGGCAGCCGCCGAGCCCGAGTTCGCGCAATGCATGCTGATCGAGCTGCCGGCGATCGGTCCGACCGGGTTGCGCGCACGGCTCGCGGCGCACGAGCAGATCGCATTGCTCCTGCGCGACTGGCACCAGTCGGCCCGCGCCGCGCAGGCAGGCTTGCCCGAGCTGCCTCCCAGGCGCTATGCGGCCGCGGTGGGCGCGGTCTACGACCTCGTGTACGAGCTCGTGGCAACCGGCCGCACCAGCGAGGTGCCCACGCTCGAGGACGACTGCTGCGATGCGATCACGCTGTTGCTGGCGCTCCCCGCGTCATAGGTGCCTCGCCGAGAGGGGCACATTACGATCGAGGCGTGAGCGCGTCTGTCGACAGCGGATCCGTCTCAGTCCGGAGTCGGACCGACATCACGCTGGAGGTGATCCACGCGGTCGCGTGGCGCCGGGCGAGTCTCGAGATCGCACCGGAGGCGCTGGCGCTGATGGATCGCTGCCACGAGACGTTCGAGGCGCTCGTCGCGGATCGGCTTCGGGAGGACCCGCAATCGTTGATCTATGGCGTCACTTCGGCTCCGGGTGATGCTGCCGCCGCGGCGCTTGACGACGCGGGGAGGGAGGAGCGACCGACTCGGCTGTGGACCGCAATGTCGTTTGGCGAAGCGCTGCCGGAGCGCGTGGTGCGGGCAATCGTGGTGGCGCGGCTCGCACGTCCTCGAGGGACACGCGGGGGTACGGGGTCAGACCGCACAGGCCGTGGCGAGCATGCTCGATGCCTCCAAGTTGCCCGCCGTGGCGGGGGAGTCCAATGGCGGCTCGGGGGAAGTCCTGGCGCTTGGAACCTTGTTTTACGGGATGAGCGAGCAGCTGTCGCTGACGGCCAAGGAGCGGATGGCCCTGATCAACGGTTCCCCATGCGCAGCGGCGCTGATCGCTGACGTGGCGCTGGCGGGCCGGCGGCGATTGGAGCTGGCGGAGTCGGTCTTTGCGCTCGTCGCCGAGGTCGCCGGTGCGCCCGACGAGCACTACGCGGCAGAGCTTGAGGAGCTGTGGGGCGATGAGCACGAGGCCGAAGCTCTGCGTTCCTTGCGCGCGCTGCTGACCGGGAGCGATCGCGTCCGCCAGCGCCATCAGGCGTCGGTGTCGCTGCGGATCCTGCCACGGGTGCTCGGCGCGGCGCGTAGGGCGCAGGCAGCGGCCGAACGCTCAGCGACCGTGTCGCTGAGCGCGATCACCGACAACCCCGTTTACCTGCCGCCCGACCCGCAGCGGCCGCTCGGTGCTGTGTATTCCAATGGGGGCTACCACAATGCGCAGGCTGTGCCTGCCATCGACGGGCTCGCCTTCGCGCAGGCGGACCTATGCCAACTGGCGCAGCGGCTGACCGATCACCTGTTTCAGAGCTCCATCACCGCGCCGCTCGTCGGTCATGACGAGTGGACCGTGAAGCCTTTGCACATGGTCCAGAACGGCTGGGCCGAAGAAGCCCGTGCGATCGCCGCTCCGACGATCCTCTCGCTCGGTGGGTTCGGCCAGAACGACGTCCCTGCATTGAACTTCCTGGCCTGGCGCAAAGCGACCGCAATCGGACGCTGCCTGGACGCGGCACTCGCGGTGCTGGCCGCGATCGCCTCCCAAGCTCTGTACGCGCAAGCGCGCGAGCCGTCACCCGCGCTTCGCCCACTGCTGAGTCAGATCCGCGGCGCCTTCGCGCCAGTGAGCCGCCCGCGTCCCCTCGGCGGGGATTGCGAACGGCTCACGGAGAAGTTCACCCGAGAGGTGTTCGGCTAGCCGGTTGGGTCATGACGCGGTGGGCGTTGTTGTGGGCTGGGAATCGGACGGGCTCGCCGCCGCGTTCCGCGTTTCGATGGCCTTGATGGTCTTGTCGAACTCCTTGACGAGGACGCCTTTGCCGACCGTGCCGAGCACAAGCGCGAGCCCGCGTCCCTTGAGGTTCTTGCCCTCGCGGACGTTCACGACATGGACGTCGGTGGTGCCGTCGGGCCGGCGCGTGAACGTGTAGGTGTAACCCGAGTGACCTCCCCAGGTGTTGGAGTCGGTCACCGTCAGCACGACCCGGTTGGGATCGGACCAGTCGTAGTGCAGGCGCTCCCAGACGCCTCCTGAGCCCTCCGTGACGTCGGCCTCATGCTGTCCTGCGCTGTGGACCTTGAGGTAGCCGTCAGCGCTCTTGCCGAACAGCTTCTCGCGACCTGGGCCGAAGTCGGTGAGCCCGGCGATGAACTGCTCGGGCGTCGAGATTGTTGTGTGGCTGTAGTGAATGGTTGACATGTCTATTCCTTGTCTGTGCGTTGAAGTTCTGTCGCTCCGGGCTGTCACGCGGTTCCAAGCCAGGAGCCGAGAATGATCTGGGCGACATCTTGCTCGGGGTGCTCGCGGAGGCCGTAGAGCACACTGGCTCCTGCCCACAGGACGAACCGTCCGAGGTGGTTGGGGTAGCGCTCGAGCTTGGCGTTGAAGAAGTCGACGGCGGTGTTCTCGGTCCGCAGGAGCTCCTCGGCGTCTTCGAGGTATTGACGGGTCTCCGCGATCGTCCGCCGGGCGTCGTCGTCAAGCGCCTTGTTCTGGTGACCGGCGACGATGTGACGGGGCTCCAGCGCTTGCACCTTGTCGATCGCGTCGCGCCACGGCCCGAAGCCGCCGACGAGCCCGATCTGTGCGAGATACATGTGAACGCCGTTGTAGATCACGTCGCCGGCGACGACCAGCCCTAGATCCGGCACATGCAGGACGCTGGTGTCGGTGCTGTCGGTGTCGCCGACCTCGACGATCACCAGCTCGTGCCCTTCGAGCGTGAGGCGATTGTCCGGCGCGGTCACCGCCGTGACCGGCGATGGCGGGATGCCCGGGAAAACCTTGTCCCAGAGGAATGACCGCGTCGCCAGGTTAGCTTGCATCTGGGCGATCGTTCCCGCCGACGCGACGACTCGTGCGCCAAACCGCTGCGCCAGCAGTCCGGCGGCGAACCAGTGATCGCCGTGTCCGTGGGTGATGAAGATGTCGGTGAGGTTCCGGTCGTGTGCCGCGACCCAGTCGCCGAGGACGCGCGCCTGATCTGCGGTCAGCCCAGGGTCGGTGAGCACCGCGTCCTTGCTCCCGAAGATCAGCGTGCTGGCCGTGGGCGAGAACCGCTTCGGCTCGCCGTTGGGAAGGACGCCATCCTGCGGCGGCGGGTCGTTGACGAAGACGTCGTAGCTGAGGCTCTCCGTCGCGTTGTCTGAGGCCTGAGTCGGGGTTTCGGTTGTGCTCATTTTGACCTCCTTGGCTTGTGCGCTGGGATCACAGTCGCGCTTTCGGTCGTGCGTCGCACCCGGGTAGTCCCTAGTGCATGCCCGGGTCTGACTCGTTTAGCCTTGGGCGTCCATGGCTGACCAGCCTCAGCCGGGGTTTCGGGGCCGAACGAGCGAGAGCGCGGCGCTGGAGCGGCTGCTCGAGGACGTGCGCGGCGGGCACAGTGCCGTGCTCGTCATCCGTGGCGAAGCCGGCATCGGCAAGACCGCGCTGCTGCGTTACGCAGTTCAGCAAGCGTCAGGCTTTCGGGTCGCTCAGATCGCCGGTGTTGAGTCGGAGATGGAGTTGGCGTACGCGGGGCTGCACCAGCTGTGCACGCCGATGCTCGACCAACTAGATGTGCTCCCGCAGCCTCAGCAAGTGGCCATCGGCATTGCGTTGGGCCTGGAGTCCGGCGATCCGCCTGACCGCTTTCTCGTCGCGTTGGCGACGCTCGGTCTGCTGTCGGCCGGCGCCGAGGAGCGGCCGCTGTTCTGCGTCGTCGACGATCTCCAGTGGCTCGATGATGCCTCGGCGCGCGTGCTCGGCTTCGTCGCACGTCGGCTTCTGGCCGAGCCGGTCGCGCTCTTGTTCGCCGTCCGGGAGCCGAGCGGCGAGCACCAACTGGTGGGCCTGCCAGAGCTGCCGTTACGCGGGCTCGACGACGGCGACGCGCGCGCGTTGCTCGAGACGGTCATCCCCGGCCGCC
>DASSGR010000240.1:0-3003 GCA_035693425.1 Solirubrobacteraceae bacterium | reverse complement strand
CCGAGGAGGTCAGGTCAATAATTAGCGACGATCAACGGATTCGCTGGCAGCGGGTCTATCGCAGCCGGTGCACGAGCTGTGTGCGCCATTTGACGTCGAGCTTGCGGAATGCCTTGCGAAGGTGGTAGTCGACCGTGTTCGGGCTGATGAACAGTTGAGCGGCGATCTCTCGGTTGGTGCGACCTTCCGCTGCGAGGCGAGCGATCTGCGTCTCCTGCGGAGTGAGCTGGTCTCGCGTGTCCGGGGTCCGCCTCCGGGGATGCTCACCCGTCGCCCTTAGCTCGCGATGTGTGCGCTGGGCGAACGCCTCCATGCCGAAGTCGTTGAACATCTCGAGAGCGATCCGCAACTCCCCGCGAGCGTCCGCGAGACGACGCTGACGTCTGAGCCACTCGCCGTAAAGAAGACGCGCGCGTGCGAGCTCGGGACGAAGCCGCGTACGGCCGAGTCGCTCAATCGCCTCACGGTAGAGCGATTCAGCCCCGGCGTCCCCCGTCAGCAGCGCCCGCGAGCGAGCTGCGACCCCCAGCCCCCAGTCGGTGGCGCTTGCCTGGGTCATGTCCAAGAGACGCCCGTGAGCCTCGGCCGCGAGCTCCGGTGTCCCGGCTCGAACGGCGGCCTCGATCAGCTCGACCATCCCCCAGCTCGACGAGTTGACGTCGTCTGGGTGTTCGGCCACTCGGACGGCTGCTGCGCAGGCCTCCTCGTAGCGCGCGAGGCCGTTGTAGAGCACTGCCTCGGCCCAATCGAGCACCGAGATCCCGATCCCTTCCCCTCGGCGCGTCAGTTGTGCCCGGCAGTCATCGATCAGACCGACGGTCTCAGCATCGCGACCGCGCATCGCCGCGAGTCCCACCCCGGCGTACGGGGGTAGGTTGCCGCCCGTGGCCTCGGCCGCCGCCCGGATTTCGTCGACCAGTGACGCTGCTGTCGCGAGCTCGCCCGCGAAGAAGTGCACGTGGGCGCGCATGCCGAGAGCATGCGTGAGCTCGCCCAGCGCGCCAGTCTCACGGGCGAGCTGGACGTTTCGCTCGGATAGCGTCTCCCAGCGAACGTCGTCCCACAGAAGCACCGAGAAGACGGAGGCCAGCCACAGCCAATGCAGTTGCTCGGCCACGGGCATTTCAGCATCGAATGCGCTCTCTGCCTGCCTGAGGATCGGGAGGGCAGGCCGATAGCCCTCGACGAACAGCGTTGCCAGTCCGTCGAGCAGCACGTCCGGCACGCGCTGACGCCCCAACGGCCGGGGCGCGGCCATCGCAGCCCGCGCCACCTCGTGCACACCTGAGCCTAGACGGGCAAGGCGTCCGGCGAACATCGCCGCGGAGAGCGCCTCGAGGTAGGTTGCGCGTGCGAGGTCGAGGTCTACGCTTTCGAGCCCGCGCGCTGCCTTGAGCAGGAGCGTCGGCGCCGCGCTCCCGCGCGTCGAGGCAAACGCGATCTGAGCGCGCAGCAGCTCCGCGTGGGCCCGTTGGAGCTCGTCCGGCGAACCCGCCTCCGCTATCGGAAGGAGCCTCAGCGCCGCATCGAACGCGCCGGCGTATAGATTCGCTCGTGCGGCAGCGAGCGCTCGGTCCGTCCTTCGCGCGGGGTCACCGGTCAGAGCGACCGACCGCTGCAGAAACGCCGCCGCGGCGGCCAGCCCACCGCGCGCCTGCGCACGACCCGCCGAGCGCTCAAGCTCCGACGCCACCTCTTCGTCCGGGGCCGACGCCGCAGCGGCCAGGTGCCACGCGCGGCGATCCCCGTCCGCTCGGCGATCCGTCACCTCCGCCAACGCGGAATGGACAGCTCGCCTTTGCTCGGCCGGGGCTGATCCGTACACCGCGGAGCGCACCAGCGGATGTCGGAAGGTGACTTGCTCTCCGAGCGTGAGCAGGCCGTCGGCCTCCATCTCATCGGCGGCCCCGGCCGGAATTCCGAGCTTCTCCGACGCGCGCCACAGCAACAGCGGGTCGCCGACCGGATCCGCGGCCGCCAGCAACAACAGCAGACGCGTGTCATCGCAGAAGCCTTCCAGCCGCCGCGCGAAGCTCTCCTCGATCCTGCCCGCCAAAGCCCCTGCCGCGACGAGCCCCAATCCTCCAGCAAGCTGCGCCGGGGTCAACCCTCGCGGTAGCTCCAACAACGCCAGCGGATTCCCCCGCGTCTCGGAGACGATCCGACCGCGCACTTGCTCGTCGAGCAGAAACGGGACCACAGAACTCAACAGTGCGCTCGCGTCGCCGTCGCAAAGCCCGCGCACCTCTAGGTCAGGTAGGCCCCGCAGCTCCTCGCCCAGCTCTCGTGTCGCAAAGACAAGCGTGATCTTCTCCGCCAACAGGCGGTGCCCCACAAAGGCCAATGCCCGCGCGGAGGCGGTATCGAGCCACTGCGCGTCATCGACGACGCACAGAAGCGGCTGCTCCTCGGCAACCTCGGCGAGCAGGCCGAGGACCGCCAGTCCGACCAGGAACGGATTTGGAGCTGGCCCCACACCGAGTCCGAACGCGACCGCAAGCGCGTCGCGCTGCGGCTCCGAAAGGTTCTCCATCAGCTCTAGGTACGGGCTGCACAGCTGCTGCAGGGCCGCGAACGCCAGCTCCATTTCACTCTCAACTCCGCAAATGCTGGCCACGCGAAACTCCCGCCCTCTCTCGACTGCGCGTTCCAGCAGCGCGGTTTTGCCTATCCCTGGCTCTCCGTGGACCACCAGGACGCCCCCGCGCCCAGCGCGCCCACCGTCCAGCAACCGGTCGAGCGCCTCGCGTTCACGCTCCCGGCCAAGCAACGCTGTTCCTGACCCCAGAACTGGTGGCGATGCTCCGCTCATTTGACCGAAGGATGACGCGTGCCCCCTCGAGCGCCAAGGAACGAGTCCGCCTGCTCGGTCAGCCCAGTGTGCCGAGCCGACAGTCCCGGCACCTCCTTTGGCAATCCAGACCGCATGTCAACCGGGCCCGGCGATCGACCCCCTATGCGCGGCCGCCTGAGCGGGGCTTTTCTCCAATCGGGGAGACAGGA
>DASSGR010000239.1:0-33192 GCA_035693425.1 Solirubrobacteraceae bacterium | reverse complement strand
GACGAGGTACGACGGCTGACCAAGCGCCTGAACGACATGGCAGGTCGCCTGGATCGAGACCCGCGCGGAGTCCCCATGACCGGCGCCGCCGGCGGGCTGTCCGGGGGCCTGTGGGCGGCGTTCGGGGCCGAGCTCGTCCCGGGTGCTTCGTTCATCCTCGATGCCGTCGAGTTCGACCGCCGGATGCTGGCTGCCCGCGCCGTGGTCACCGGCGAAGGGAAGCTCGACGAGCAAAGCCTGGCCGGAAAGCTCGTCTCGGAGATCGCCACCCGCGCGCGCCAGTCCGGCGTACCGTGCTACGCCGTCGTGGGCACGCGCGAGCTGGACTCCTTCGGGGCGAGAGTGCTCGACCTCCAGGTCGTGCTGGAGGCCGGGACGCCATCGCAGCTGCGAGCGGCGGGACGGCGGCTGTCGAAGCTGCTGTGAGCGGGCCTGTCAGTTGTGGGCGAAGGCCTCGTGCTGGCGGCCACTGGGCAGGGGCGCCTCCAAGGACTCGAGGAACTTCGTCTGACGGCGCAGATCGTCCAGCAACAGGTCAGCCATCTCGTGGGTCATGCCGGCGCGAATCACGACACGCAGCACGCTCAGATCCTGTCGGTTCTCGGGGAAGGTGTACGCGGGTACCAGCCAGCCGTTCTGTCGCAGGCGGTCGGATACGTCGAACACCGTGTAGTTGCTCACTTCCGGGGCAAGCGCAAAGGCGAACACCGGTAGGTCGCTGCCGTCCGTCAACAGACGGTACGGGCCGATCTCCGCGATCGACGACGCCAGATACGTGGCGACCTGTTGTGCGCCGTGCAGCACCTTGCGATAGCCCTCAAATCCGAGCGCGGCGAACATGAAGTACTGCGCGACCACCTCGCTGCCCGGACGCGAGAAGTTCAGCGCGAACGTCGGCATGTGACCGCCGAGGTAGTTGACGTCGAACACCAAGTCCTTCGGCAACGCCTCATGGTCTCGCCAGATCGCCCACCCCACCCCTGGGTACACCAGCCCGTACTTGTGACCCGAGGCGTTGATCGACTGCACGCGATCGATCCGGAAGTCCCATTGGAGCTCCGGCTGGAGAAATGGGGCGACGAAGCCGCCTGAAGCGGCGTCGACGTGCAGCGGGACGTCGATTCCGCGTTCAGCTTGGAGCGCGTCAAGCGCGCGGGCGATGTCGGCAACCGGCTCATAGCTTCCGTCGAACGTCGAGCCGAGGATCGCGACGACACCGATCGTGTTCTCGTCGCACTGTGCGACGGCCTCATCGGGCCCGAGGTGGTAGCGATCACCGTCCATCGGAACCAGCCGCGGCTCCACGTCCCAGTAGCGGCAGAACTTGTCCCAGCACACCTGGACGTTTATCCCCATCACCAGGTTCGGTCGGTCGGCCGGCTTTCCGGCCGCGCGCATGCGTTCCCGCCACCGCCATTTCAGCGCCAGCCCGGCCAGCATCGCCGCCTCGCTCGACCCCGTCGTCGAGCATCCTGTCGCGCGCCCGTGGTCGGGGGAGTTCCACAGCTGCGCGAGCATGCGCACGCACCGGGCCTCGAGCTCGGCGGTCTGCGGATACTCGTCCTTGTCGATCATGTTCTTGTCCGCGGTCTCGGCCATCAGTCGTGCCGCCGTCGACGGCATCCAGGTAGTCACGAACGTGGCCAGATTCAGCCGCGCCTGCCCGTCGAGGAGCAGCTCGCTCGAGATCAGCTCGTAGGCGTTCTCGTTGCCGATGCCGTGTCTGTGCAGCGAATGGACCGGCAGATCGAGAACGAGCATGGGGTGGCGGATGGCCTCGACCATCTCCTCCTGCAGGCTCCGCTGGTCAAACTTCTGGCTGCCCTGCTTGGTCAGCGCCAAGGAACCCCTCCTCGTGTCGAGTCGCTTCGCCCATCATCCCGCACGAGGTCACCAGACGACGTGCAGGGCCGGCGGCTTTCGGAACACCAGCCCTCGCACCGCCGCGGGCTGCTCGGGGTCCAGGCGCAGCGCCGGGAGGCGGTCGAGCAGGATGGTGAGCGCGGTCAGTGCCTCCAAGCGCGCGAGATGCACGCCGACGCACACGTGGGGCCCGTGGGCGAATGCCAGATGCCGGCCGGCGTTCGGCCGGTCTAGGTCGAAGCGGTCGGGGTCCGTGAACACCGTGGGGTCGCGGTTTGCGGCGGCGATCGACACGCGCACGGGGTCTCCGTCGCCGATCGCGATGCCGTCGAGCTCCACGTCGCCGGCCGCGTAGCGGTCCACGACGGCGGCGGCGGGCTCGAGGCGGAGCGATTCTTCGATCGCGGTGTCGAGCAGCGACGGTTCACGGCGGACGCGCGCCAACTCGTCGGGCCGCTCCAGCAGGGCCAGCACGGCGTTGACGATCATCCCCTCTGTCGTCTCGATCCCGCCGAACAGGAGCACCGCGGCGTTGGACACGATCTCGTCGTCGCTGAGCTCGGTGTCGGAGGCAGCCGCCGCCAGCAGCGACTCGTGGTCCTCGGAGCGGATCACCTCGAGCAGTCGGTCGCGCAGAGCCGAGAACGCCTCGCGCCCGGAGTCCGGCACGTCGGAACCCGCCGTGATCTCGGTGACGGCGCTGACGATCGCGTCGTACCACGTCAGCACCGCCGCCACCTCCCCGGGTCCCAGGCCAAGCGCTCGGGTCATCGCGTAGGCGGCGAGTGGTCCCGCCAGCGAACGCCGCAGCTCGGCCTGGCCCGCCGGCGCCAGCTGCTCGACCAGTCGTCGTGCCTCGACGGTTACGACCTCGGCGAACCGGTCGCGAACTGCCAGTGGCTTGAAGGGCGGGGCAAACGGGGCCCGGTGGCGCGCGTGGGTCTCGCCGTCGAGACTGAGCATGCTCGGGCCGATCACGCGGCCCGTCGAGAAGCGTGGATCGTCGACGGTATAGGTCGCCGCGTCGCGGATCACCCGCAGCGCGAGATCGTGCCTGGTGACGAGCCAGCAATCCATGGCGGGAATCCACGAGACCGGCTCCGACACGCGCAGCTGCGCCAGCACCGGATGTGGATCTCGCTCGAGCTGGTCGAGGCTGACACTTGCGCCGATCGAGAAGCGTGACACCGGGTGAGGATCGCATCACTGGCCCGGAGGAGAACGCCCGGGCGGCGGCTGGCACCCGAGCTCGATCAGGTGCCGCGCGAACGCAATACGGTCGCGGTCGGGATGAAATGGCTCGCCGCCGTCGCGCAACAGCGCCGCGGCGCGCTCCAGGTCGTACAGCAGCGCGAGCTTGCCAGGTGGGTCATTCCAGTCGCCGGAGTCATAGAGATGCACCCATGCCGCCAGCGCCGCCAAGGCCTCGACCTGCAGGCTGTCCTCCCACCATCCTGAGCGCACGGCCAGCCGGTAGCGCTCCCGCAGCGCGCACACGTCGGACCAGAGCTGCTCGAACCACAGCCACCGCTCGCGGGGATAGAGGCTGCGCCAGTCGAGCGGCCAGCTGCGCGGCTGCTCCTCGTCGAGGTCGTCGCTGCGCTCGTCCCAAGCGCCGTCCTCGCCGTCCAGCCAGCTCATCGCCCGCCCGCCAAGCGACGCAGGTGGCGATCCTCAAACCACAACCGCAGCCGCAGCCGAGCCGGCGCCAGCCGCCCGTACAGCAGGAGCGCGTGACCGTCGGGCAGCTGGCGCAGGGCTTCGGGGGCAAGCAAGGGGCGGCGTCGCCGCGCAGTCGAGCGTGTGATGCCGCCGGCCCCGGTGGTCCGAGTCAGGTCCGGAGCCTCCTCTTCGCCGACCAGGCCGCCGAAGTAGCGCAGCGTCTCGAGGTCGGCGACGCCTGGGAGCAGCATTCGGGCGCGGTGGCTGTTGACGACCGTCTCGGCCTGCCTCCCGTAGCGCGACCTGGCCTGGGCGAGGTCGTGGAAGATCGAGACCAGCTGGATGTTGTGGCTCGGAGCCGTCGATGCGATCTCGGCGAGATTCGGCAGCGGCGCGACGTTGCCCGCCTCGTCCAGGCACAGCAGCAGCGGCAGTTCGAGGCGGCCGCCCGCCAGCGTCGCTCGCTCGTATGCGCGATCGATGACCTCCGACAGCAGCGCCAGGAAGATCGGCCGCAGCAGCTTGGATGCCTTGGCATCGCCGATCAGATACAGGGTGGCCCGCTCGTCGAGCAGACGGTCGGCGGTGATCTCGCACGAGCGCGCCGAATGCGCGACGCGGGCGAACCGGTACGCGCGAAGCAGTGCCTGCGTGGTGGCCTCGATCGAGGATCGTGTGCGATCGGCCTGGCACTCGAACGCGCGCACCGCGTCGTATGCGGCGTTGGCGTCGGTCAACTCGGCGTCGTCGTCGGCCTCGCCGGTTGCCCTGGCCAGCGCCTCATGCAGTTCACGGCTGCCTTGGCCATAGGCCCAGCGGACCACGCTGTCGATGCCCGAGCCCGTTCGCGCCGCCACGTACAGCAGCGGCGCGAGCCGCTGCTCGGCAGCGATCGCCCAGAAGTCGCCGCCGTCGACGCCGCGCTGGTCGACCTCGCCCGCGGACGCCAGCCGCCATGCGACCTCGAGCGCGCCGTCCCAGGTGGTCGCTCCCCGGATGGGGGACCACGTGTGCGACTGCTCCCCAGCCAGTCCGAACGGGTCGAACACGAACACCGTCCCGAGCCTGCGACGGCGTGCGGCGGTGACTCCGAGCAGGTCGGTCTTGATCGACGAGGCAACTGCCGGGCCTTGCCATTCGAGTAGCGCCGGCACCGCAAGTCCCGCCGACTTCCCCGACTGTGGTGGCCCAAAGGCGACCAGCGCGTGCCGCTGTTCTGCCCACAGCACCCTCGATCCTTGCCGGCCGAGCGCGAGCCGGGCTCCGCTCCGCGACCGGGAAGGTCCTCGCAGCGCTCTGAGATCGGTTGCGCGGGCCCACCTCGCGCCGCGATCGGCCCGTAACCCCGGGCGCGTGATTGCGATCGCACGGCTCGCGAGCAGCGCCGCCACCGCACCGGCCGCCACGACCACGAGCAGTGCCGCATAGAACCCCAGCGGCCCCGGCAGCCACGGCCGCACGGGCTCCGGCCACGCGGTCGCGGGGTCCGAGAGTCGTGCGGGGAGCCTGATCAGGACGCTCGGGAGCTGCCCTCCGGCCACGGGAGGCCAGCCGTGGCCGAACAACGCTCCCGCCAGCTCTCCCCATAGCCACAGCAGCGCGCCGACCCCGACCACGCACGTAATCGCTGCGAGCATCGCCCCGTCGGAAAGGCCGGGCGTCCGCTGCGCGCTCATCCCCGCATCACAGCCTCGGTCGTCAGGCGCATTCCCGTGTCGGTGTTCGTCAGCTGCGCCTCCAGCGTCGAGCGGTAATGCTGGACGACGAACGAGCGGCTGCCGACGCGCCACAGCGCCTGGCCGGGCGAGAGCATCGCGATCAGCCGCGCCTCGCTCTCCGACAGTCCCAGCAACGTGCGCGTCAGCGGCACCTGGCTCTCGTCCTGGTGGTAGACGACCCGCGTCGAGGCGTCTGCGACCAGGCCCTCGGCGATCCGCGCCGAGCGCGAGCCGGCATCGCCTGCGGCGCTGAGGTCCGCGAGCTTGTGCAGGACGACGAGGTTCATCACCCCGAACTGGCGCGCGAGCTTGAAGTTGGACTGAAACCACTCGCCCAACCCGGTGTGCTGGACGATCTTCCAGGACTCGTCGGCGACGTTGATCATCCGCTCGCGTCCGGGTCGCTCGGCCATCCGCGCGAGCAGCGCGCTCATCCAGGCGGTCGCGCAGGCCATCAGGATGCCCACGGCCGGAGAGTCCTTGACCGCGTGCAGATCGAGCACGACGAGCTTTGAGTCCAGGTCGAGCCCCGGGGTCGTCGGCCCGTCGAACATGCCCCGCAACGGCCCTTCGCAAAGGTCCTGGAGCGCGAGTGCGGCGCGCCTGACATCGGTCGCGAGGCGCACCGCGTCCGTGCACAGGCGGGCCGCCATCTCCGCGGTCGGCTCGAACATCACGGCGGCGATGTCCGGAAGGGTGGGCTCGCGCACACCCCGCTCGCGTACCGTGCGCAGCGCCTCGCGCAGCGCGGCGGCCTCGACCTGGGACAGCTGGCCGCCGATCGCGGTCACGGCTACGGCTCGCAGCAGCTCCAGTTGCGCGCGTTCGTCGGGACGAGAGGCGAGCGGGTTGAGGCGGATGCCGCCGCCGGGAACGAGGGAGATCGGCGAGGCGCCCGCCGCCTCGCACAGAGGGCCGTACTCGCGCTTGACGTCGAGCACGAACGCGCGGCGGCCGAACAGGAGCATCCGCCACAGCAGCGTCTTCACCAGTGCGCTCTTGCCCTGGCCGAGCTTTCCGAGCACGATCACGTTCGGGTCGTCGAGCGTGCCGTCCCCGTATAGGACCCAGGGGTCGAAACAGAACGCGCCGCCGGAGGCTTCGCGGCCGACGAACATGCCGCGGCCACCGAGCCCGCCCGCGGCGATGAACGGATAGACCGCCTGGGCGTGGCGTGTCGTACAGCGGTGCCCCGGGCGCTCGGCGGCGCGGATGCTCACCTCAGCCCCCGGCACAGCGGCAGCGTGAACGTGAACGCGTCGGCCTGCTGCCCGTACATCCGGTGCAGCTCCAGCCTCGCGCGCGCGGCATGCTCGTGAACCTCCGCGCAACCGCGGCGCAGATCGTCGGCATCGCGGCCGGAGACCGTCACGAACCCGGCGAGCCTCACCTCGCCGTGCCCCGCGGCGAGCTCGGCCTCGCGCCGGAGCGTCGACTCCTCCGCCTGGCGTTGACGAGCGGTTTCGGACTGCCCGAATCGAAGGCGCAAGTCGTGATCGGCACGGTCTCTGGTGACGGCAGCCTCGACCTCGCGGGTCGAGCGCTCGGGCGAGATCGGCTCAAACGTCACGGCAACCGTGCGCACGGCGCTTGAGCGGGAGAGCAGCGCGTCCATGAACATCGGCGAGACGTCCACGCGCGGCCAAGCGCCTACCCAATGCGTGGCATGAACTGCTCCGTCGCTGCGGTAGTAATCCCAGGCCTCGCGAGCTCCCAGCGGCCAAGCATTGGCCTGGTCCAGGCCTTGGCGCTCGGGGTCGGCTGCCTCGAGCGCCGCGAGCTCAGTGCGGCAGTACGGGTCAAACGCGGTGCGCAGCGTGCGGGCGATCTGGCGTGGGCTGAGCGCTCCGAGCACGGTCACCTCCGCCGCCTCGAGCCCCTGCGCGATCCGCTCGGTCTGCTCGACCAGTGCGTCCGAGGCCGAGCCAGCGCCGCGGTCGCGCTGGCGGCCGTCCACCTGGACCGCGACCAGGAGCTCGTGCTCCTGGGTGACCTTGGTGGTCGCGTCGATCAGCTCGAGGTAGGACTCGATCATCGCGGTGCCGCGCGGCGGAACAGCCGGATCGCGTGCTGACTGCAGCCACCGGGCCAGCTCGTCGCCCTGGGCCGGGGCGGTGCGCTCGATCCATTGGAGCCTGCGCACCGACGTGCCGGCCGTGCCGGCGAGCACCAGCCCCCAGCGCGCCAGTCGCCGCTCCTGCGCCTCGGGATCGAGCAGTGAGAACGCGACCACGCGGCACGCCAGCACCGCGGTCAGGCGCCGTCCGCGCTGCTCGCGGATCACGCCGATCGAACGGTCGCGATAGCCAGCCTGCACGATCGACACGCCGCGCAGCTCGCGGGGGAGCTCCGGTCGCGGTTGCGCGATCGTCCGGCGCCCGGGGGCCGAGTGCTCGTCGCCGACCAGTCCGCGCATTGGCAGCCGCGAGCGAAACCAGCTGCGGCGCAGCAATCGCCTGAGCGCGAACTTGGCGATCACCGGAGCCCATTCCTCTGCCGTCCGGCGGCCCACGGGAGCCAGCGCGAGAAGCACCAGCGTCCCGAACGCGATCGTGGCGAGCACGGCGCCGGTCGTCGTGGCCGCTCGGTCGAGGATCTCGATCGCCAGAAGTGCGCCCAAGGCGATCGTTCCCGCCTGGCCGGCGCGGACCGGCCCCAGGATCCCCCGCCGCTCGAGCGGCCCGAACCGGTAGCTCAGCCGCTCGCTCACGGCGCCCACCGGCCCCTGTTCTCGGGCTTCCACATCTCGTCGATGCCAACGTCGTGCGTCTCGTAGTGAGCATCCGTCTCGGAGGCAGGCTCGCCCTCGGACACGGGCGCAGCTTCTGCTTGAGTGGCTTCTTCAGCCTCCCGGGGGGCCTCCTCCGCGAGTC
This sequence comes from Solirubrobacteraceae bacterium, assembly GCA_035693425.1. GTDB lineage: Bacteria > Actinomycetota > Thermoleophilia > Solirubrobacterales > Solirubrobacteraceae > Palsa-465. Next base: position 25,076 of record DASSGR010000239.1, on the reverse strand, counting down.
GGCCTGCGACTCCGTCGCCTCCTTGCGGCGTCGCAGGTGTAGCGTCGTCGAGCTGCTCCCTAGCCGCAGGAGGCAGCGGAGTCGCAGCCGACGCGTCGTCGCGGAGGCGTGCCGTCATGTCAGCCGCCCAATCAGGGGCAGAATGTGCAACGAGACTCGCCAGATCGGAGTGGGCCCGATTACGCGTCTCTCGCGACAGCGACCCAGCGGCGCTCGCGGCGACCTCGGCGAGGGGCAGCAGCCGCAGCAGCGCCCACGGCGTGAACGCGCCCATGATCAGCAGTACCGCCCCGGCTAGCGCGGCGGTCACGCTATGCGAGGCAGCACTCGAGCCCGAGACCAGCGCCGCGCCGCCGAGCGACAGCACTGCGACGATCGCGAACTTCGACATCACGAGTGCGACGAGCAGTTCGACGGCGCGGATCGCCCAGACACGTCGCGCCGGCCACACCATGCCGGCGAAAGCCAGGGGCAGCATCAGCACGATCACGTAGACGGCGGCCTCTCGCATCAACAGCTCGATCCACAGCACCACCGCCCCCGCGACGACAAATAGGCACAGGAAGAACGCCATGAACGGGCCGGCAGCAACGGTGAGCTCGCCGAGCGCTCCGACGGAGAAGCTGACGAAGCGATCGCTCGCGTTCCCCGTTGCCGAGGAGACGATCGCCGAGAGCTGATCGGACGCCGCGAGCAGCAGCATCGTCACCGGCGCGGCGATGCTCACGGCGAGCATTGCCAGCGGGAGGTAGCCGAACGCGGCCCGCAGCAGCAACGCCAGGTCGGAGCGCAGCAGAGCGTGGACCGCCGCGGCGAATAGGAACGGCAGAGTCAGGAGCACCGCGATGCCGGCGACGCGCCAGTAGGTCGAGGAGAACCAGGTCGACCGCAGCTGTGGGCTGCTCGTGTCGCCTAGCACGACCGCCGTCTCTCGCAGGGCGTACTTCGCACCGCCCAGCGTCCACGCACCGATCCCAATCGCGATGGCCGAGGTAGCGACCGCGCTCACCCCAGTGTTGAGCAGGGGGTTGGCGGCCCCGCCGAGCTGACTGCCGATGAGGTCCTTCCGGGCGTTGACCGCGCCGGCGACGTTGGTCGCGGCCATGCAGGTCTTGCCGACCGCGTCGTTCGCCAGGTCGGCCGCGCCGCAGACCTTCTTGACCCGGTTCGCCGCCATCGCCGGTGACGCCGCTGCACCCGCGGCGAGCGCCATCGTGGCGAGCACGACGAGGACGCCGCGCAGCGTCATTTGGCCGTCGTCCCGAGCCGCTCGAAGAAGTTGACCAGTCCAGGGGCTGCCCCGACGATGAGCGCGGAGGCAGCCGAGATCAGCGCCGCCATCCGGCCCCGCGCGGCGTAGTGGTGATTGTGCGTGTGCGACGCGACCGCCCAAAGCGCGGCGCCGATGAACGCGCCCAGCAGGGCGATGGCGAGTGCCCAGGCTTCGGCGCCGTTGACCAACTGCTGCAGGACGTTGCTGCCGGGCAGCGCCTTCGGGTTCGGCGTGGCGGTGACAGCTGCGAGACCGTCCCATGGCGGAAGTTGCATCTTCCCCTCCTCGACCCAAGTGATAGTAAAAAGCGTATAAGACTCTAATTGAGTCAAACAGTCTGTGCTAGATTTGATCGCCTCAAATTAGTCTCAATTAGATTCAATAGGCCGGAGGATTGCGATGAGGAGGTTCGATGAGTCCCCACCAACCGATAGCTCGAAGGACCTCGCCCAGCTGTACGGGCAGCTCTCCAAACGCCTCGAACGGATCGTCCGTCGCGACGTTCGGGCGCCGGACCCAGTGATCGAGGATGCGTGTCAGTTCGCGTGGGTCACGCTCGTGAGCCACCGTGACCGCGTCAGGCAAGCCACGACGCTGCCCTGGCTGGTCAAGACGGCTCAGCACGAGGCGTTCAAGCTGGTCAGGCGTGACGGCCGAGACCACTCGCTCGAAGCTACGCTCGAGCAAGCGGGTGACGGGAAGATGCGTCTGTCCGCGCCGGACCCCGAAGAGCTAGCGGTGGCGCACGACCGACTCGGGCAGCTTGAGCGCCTGCCGGCGCGCCAGCAGCGGTTGATGTGGCTGCAGGGCTTCGGCCTCAGCTACGCGGAGATGGCGCGGCACACGGGCGACACGACCCGGACGGTTGAGCGACAACTGCTGCGCGCGAGGCAAGCGGTGCGCGGCTTTGAGTTGGAGTGACTGCCACGCGAACATGTAACGCGGAGATGCTGTGGCGCCCCGACGAGCACGAACCGCTCACGAATCAGGAGTGGGATCCGGACAAGGCGCGCGACGCGATCGCGGAGGTCGTCGCCGACGCCGAGGCCGCAGCGGAGAACGGAGTGTGGCCTACCCACCCGCTGGACGAGGTCCCGCAGGAGGAGCGGTTCTGCTCGGTGTACCTGGGCGGCGCGGGGATGATCTGGGGGCTGCACAGGCTCGGTTCAAATCAGGATCTCCGGGCCGCGATCAGGACCACCCTGCAGCGCTACCGCTCAGCCCCGGCAGCCGAGGAGAGCACGCACGCCCCAAGCCTGTTGCTCGGCGAGACCGGCATCCTCGCGGTGGCGCAGAAGCTTGGCGCACCGGTGGCCGACGAGCGCCGCCTGAGCTTCCTCGTCCGCGCTAATCGCGAGTACGAGACGTGGGAGCTTCTGTGGGGTTCGCCCGGCACGATGCTCGCCGCGCGGGCGTGCGGCCTCGACCAGGAGTGGCAGGAGAGCGCGGCGCTGCTCTACGAGCAGTGGGATACGGCAACGGACATGTGGACGCATCACCTGTACGGCCGCCTGCGGCCACACATCGGCGCCGGTCATGGGTTCGCCTCAAACGTCCACGCGCTGCGCGGCTTCGTCGATGACGACGTCCTCAAGGCCCGAGTAGCAAGCCTGCTGACTCGGACCGCCCATCACGAGGAGGACCTGCTCAACTGGCCCCCGGAGGATCGCCCCTGGAGCGAACAGGAGCAGTGGGCTCGCGTCCAGTGGTGCCACGGCGCCCCCGGGATCATCACCACGCTGGCCGACCTGATGCCGCCGGAGATGGCGATCGCCGGCGGCGAGATGACGTGGCGAGCCGGGCCGCTGCGCAAAGGCCATGGGCTGTGCCACGGAACCGCTGGCAACGGGTTCGCGTTCCTCAAGCTCTACGACCTCACTGGCGATGAGCGCTGGCTCGGGCGCGCCCGTCGGTTTGCGATGCACGCGATCGATCAGGTGGCGCGAGACCGGGAGCGCTACGGGCGTGGGCGCTACACGCTTTGGACGGGCGACATCGGGGCCGCGGTCTACCTGAAGGCGTGCCTCGATGCCGAGCCGGCGTTCCCAATCATGGACAACTTCTAGTCAGGCATCGTTGACGGCCTACGAACACCTGTTTGGCTTGATGACTCATGGGTAGGCCACTTGTATGGCCACACAGACAAGAACACAGAGAGAGCAGGCGGGCAAGAAAGCCGCCGCGACTCGTAAGAGAAACGCAGCAAGCCGTTCAACGGCCGCCACTCGGCGGTCGGCGACCCAGACTCGCCGTACTGCCAAGCGGACGACGCGGTCGGCGTCGCGGACCGGACATTCGGCCCGCACCACGGCGCTGACCGGTTCCACCGCGATCGCTCGTGAGCTGGACGCCGCCACCACTCGGTTCGAGGCGGTGGCACTTGGCGCCCGCCGGGGTGTCGCGATCCAGGTCGGCGCGGCGCTCGAGGCGCGTGACGCCGTCAAGCGCACCGCGCAGTTCGCGGTTCGCACCGCGAGCCGTCGCCGCACGCTGAACCGGCTGGAGCGGCGCGGTGAGCGCGCGCTCAGCTGGAACAAGCGCTAGACGCACGAAGACTGCAGCAAGGGCCGGTCGCAAGCTCGCTCGCGGCCGGCCTTTTTTCTGCCCGCTGGGCCTCGGCAGCGTGCCAGAATGCCCTCCCCCGTGGACCTCGAAGCGTTCGAACTCGTCGTACTCCGCCGCCCCCGCGAACCGCGCGACTACGACGAGGCGACGCTGGAGCGCATCCAGCGCGAGCACCTCGATTACCACGCGTCGCTTCGCGAGTCAGGCCAGGTCGTGACCAACGGCCCGGTGACGGATCAGCCGGACGAATCGCTGCGCGGCTTCACCTTCTACCGCACCGGATCGCTCGAAGAGGCACGCCGCCTCGCCGAAGCCGATCCGGCGGTCCAGGCCGGCCGCCTGGAGATCGAGGTGATGACGTGGTACTGCCCGCCGGGCACTATGGTGTCCGCCGGCAAAGCAGTCACGCTGTAATCGAAGGGAGTCGACATGAGCAGGCACGCAATCCGCACGGGCGCGGTGGCGATCACGACATGCTTGTTACTTGCGCTGGGAGCGAGCGCCGCGCTGGCCGGCAGGACGCGGATTCTCGTCTCCGACGGGGTCGGACAGCCCGGCAAGACCCTGAAGATCAAACCGTTTCAGATCATCTGGACGGGCGACGCCACCGGCGTGTTCGCCGGCCGCGGCACCGCCAGTAACCACCCCAAGTTCGGACGGCTGCACTGGTCCAAGTGGACCGCCAACGAAGGTCGCGCCACAGGCGCCAACTGGCTTAACGACTGCACCCCGTTCTGCGCCGCAGGCAAGTTCACCCCCTTCAGCGTCAACCTGACTGCCTACCGGCCCCGCGTCCTCTCGGGCTTCAAGGTGTTCACGCGGCTCAAGGTCGTCTACACCGGCAAGGTTCCGCACGGCTACAAGCGCACCGGCGTCTTCACGATCGACCACCGGGGCAACACGTTCTTCTGGAACTTCCCCGTGTAGCCCCTACATGGCCGCGGCGAGCGCGCCGGCGAGGTCGCCGTTGCGCACGACGACCACGCCGTCAAGCTCGAGCCATCGCGCAACCAACCGCAGCTCGGCGGCGAGCTCAAACGCCACGAAATCCCGATCGACCCCGTCCTCGGCGAACGCGCCCTGGACGAGCAGGACACCCTGCTGGCGGTCGGACTTGAGATCGACCCGGGCGACGAGTTCCTCACCGAGCAGGAACGGCAGCACGTAGTAGCCGTACTGGCGCTTGGCCGCCGGGGTGTAGATCTCGATCCGGTAGCGGAAGCCGAACAGCCGCTCGGTGCGCTGGCGAAACCAGATCAACGAGTCAAACGGGGACAGCAGCGCGCGGGCCGCGATCCGCCGGGGTGCGCGCGCCTCCGGCCAGAGATACGCGGGAGCAGTCCAGCCTTCGACGCTCACCGCGAGCAGCTCCCCGGACTCGACGAGCTCGGCCGCCCGTGCCTTCGAGTCGGCCCGTGGGAGCCTGAAGTAGTCGCCGATGTCGGGCTCGGTCGCGACGCCGAGCGCCCGGGCCGCGATCCGCACGAGCTCGCGCTGGGCATCCGCCTCGCTGAGCGTCGGACGCTCTAGAACCTCGGCGGGGAGGACGCGGTCGATCGTGTCGTACAGGCGCTCGAAGTTCACTCGCCGCGCGGCGCCGACCTGGCCGGTGAAGAACAGGTGCTCGAGCGCGACCTTGCCCTCGTGCCAGTTCCACATGCGCCCGTCCACAGGCGGCGGGCGCACCGCGCCGGTGTCCCGCGCGCGGATCGGTCCCTGCTCGGCGACCAGTTCCAGCGTCTCGGCGACGAGCTCGGGGCGCTCGCGGATCACTCGCGAGATCGATCCCCAGGCCTCGCGGTCGACATCGGCCATCCGCCAGCGAAACAGCGGATGAAGCTCGACCGGGATCAGCGACGCCTCGTGCGCCCAGTACTCCACCAGGCGGCGGTCGATCGTGCCGTTGCCGTGACCGGCGATGCGGTCCAGGATCGAACGGTCGTACGGCCCGAGCCGCGAGAAGACCGGCATGTAGTGCGCCCGGCTGAAGACGTTGACCGAGTCGAGCTGGAGGAGGCCGAGCTGCTTGATCAGCGCGGAGATCTGCCTGACGCCCGCCGGCCGCGCCGGCCGCGGTCTGTCGAAGCCCTGGGCCGCAAGCGCGATCCGCCGCGCCCGGGCGAGGCTGAGCCCCGTGCTGCGGACCGAAGCGGCTACCTTGCCCGTCCGCGCTTTCGCCGCCTGCGCTCCGCCGGACTGAGCTTGCGCGGCTTGGCCTTGGCCTTGGATCCGGGCCGGGCGTCCCCGCCCGCCGCGGCAGCGGCCGCGCGGTGGCGGATAGGCGCGCGGCGACGGGCGTCGTACCAGATGAAGAACGAGATCCCACCGATTAGGACGAGCGCACCGATCGCGATCACGATCGCGCCGGTTCCGCTCAGGGCGCTGCTGCCCGACGTCTGGGTCTGCGTCGACGTGATCACCGTCGGCGTCGCCGTCGTGGTGGGCGCCGGCGTCGGCGAGGGGGTGAGCGGGGAGAGCGGGTTGGTGGTTTGGCCCAGCGCGCTCGCCGGAAGGGTCAGCGCGGCGCTCGCGAGCGCCAGCACGACAGCCGAGCGGACCAAGGACGTCAACGTCCGCTACTCCGCGGCGAGGGGCTGCTCCATCGCGGGAGTCTCGGGCGCATCCACGTAGGGGTGCTCGTCTGCGACATCCTCTTCGTGATACACGCTCTCGGCGTTGACCGCCCAGATGTCGTGGTTTGTGCCGAGCAGGATGTTGTCGACCGCCCGCATCGCGGTGAGCATCGAATGGTCGGAGTTGTTGTAGCGATGCAGGCCGTTGCGCCCAACCTGCTGCAGATTCGAGACGCCGTCGAGCCAGCCGCGGATGATCTCGACCCGCTCGCCGTACTCGGCGTCGTACATCGGGTAGGCCTTGTGGACACGCACCGCGAAGCCGAACTTGACGCTGGTGGCCTTGGCGAGGCCGAGCTGCTGGATCTCGCGCGTGGCCAGCGCGACCAGGTCGTCGTCGGCCATGTTCCAGAGGTTGTCGCCCTCGAAGCAGAAGTACTCCATCCCGATCGACGCGTCGCGGTCGTTGGGGACCATCCAGGGGCTCCACGAGCGGAAGTTCTGGATGCGTCCCACGGTGACGGTGGGATCGTGGATGTAGATCCAGTTGTCCGGGAACAGGTTCTCGTTCTCGATCACCAGCGCGACCGTCAGGAAGTCGCGGTAGCGCAGTCCGCGCGCCGCGTCCCGGACCTCGCCGGGCGCGTCGGGCTCGGAGATGCCGACGGTGCTGCGCAGCGGCAGCGACGAGATCACGTATGAGGGCGTGAGCGTCTCACCGCCCGCGACGACCTCGGTCACGCGGCCGTCAGGGGCCATTCGCAGACGGGTGACGGGAGCGTTCAGGCGCACCTCGCCGCCCTTGGCGCGGATGTCGGCGGTCATCTGCTCCCACATCTGGCCCGGGCCGTAGCGGGGGTAGTTGAACTCCGAGATCAGCGACTTGATCTTGTTGCCCCTGTTGCCGAAGAACGCGGACTTCGCCGCGGCGAAGAACGACAGGCCCTTGATCCGCTGGGCGGCCCACTCAGAGCGGATCTCGGAGGTGGACACGCCCCACACCTTCTCGGTGTAGGACTTGAAGAACTGGTTGAACAGCCAGCGGCCAAAGCGGTTGGTGACCCACTCCTCGAAGGTGTCCTCGCGGCCCTTGGGCTTGACCGCTGCGTACAGGTAGGAGACGAGCGCCTTGGTGAGGTCGACCGGACCCAGCTTCTTGATCACGTCCATGCCCTGCAGCGGGTACTCGAGGAACTTGTTGTTCCAGTAGATCCGCGACTGCCGCGGGCGGCGGAGGAACTCCTCCTTCATGATCTCGTGCCAGAGGTCGTCGACCTCCTTGGCCTTCGTGAAGAAGCGGTGGCCGCCGAGGTCGAAGCGGTATCCCTCGCGAACCTCGGTGCGTGCGATCCCGCCGACCTGGTCGGTTGACTCGAGCACGATCACCGGCTTGCCCTGCTTGGCCAGCAGATAGCCGGCGGTCAGACCCGCCGGGCCGCCGCCGAGCACCACAACCGGCCGGTCGGGCGTGATGTTAGACGCGCCGGAGCCGGTGTTCTGAGTCTGTTCGGTCATGCGGAGATCAGGAGACCTTCTGATAGAGGACGGCGCTGTCTGCGACACAGCATGCGCCTCGGTAGTTGTGGGGGGCCACGGCCACCCGGCGCAGGCTCTTGTCGGCGGCAAGCAGCGCGCCCCACTGCGCGGCGCGTCTTCGCACCAGCTGTGTCCACGGCGCCTTCCAGTTCGACGCGCCCTCCGTCAACGGGCGCACGTACAGGATCTGCTGGCCGGGCTTGAGGCTAGCAAGCAGCGGAGCAAGCGTCGCCTGTGGGTTGGCGTCCTGCAGGCGGTTGAGCGCGTCGATCCAGTCCATGTAGCTGGGATCGGACACCGCGCCGATCGTGCTCGCATATCGCAGGTTGGGCCGAAGGTAGTACCAGGTCAGCGGGATCTGCTCGGGTTGGGCCGAGATCACCAGGTCGCCGGCGTGCATATACGGAGTCATCTCACCGCTGATGTCGCGCACGTCTGACTTGTAGGCGGGCGTGTACGAGGACGGGTTGATCAGGAAGATCACCGAGAACACGATCGCGACGATCCCGACGATCCCGGCGCGCGCGCATCCGAACGCGGCCAGCAGCACGATCGCGCCGAGCACCGGCGCGAAGTACCGCGGCACCCACGCGGGGGTGATCTGCGAGGCGATCCAGGCCAGTGCGAGCGTGGCGGCGGGAATCGCGATCAGCGTCCACATCACGGTTGCCTCGCGGGTTCGCCGGTGCGCGCGCGTGAACAGCTCGGCGACGCCGATCGTCGCCGCGAGCAGCAGCGCGATCGAGACCCGGTCACCGCCGAGCAGGTTGCGCGACAGCTGCACGGGCGCCCCGAAGTGGGGCGAAGAATCCCACGGCGCGGCCGTGTGCTTGGCCTGGTAGAGGAAGTTCGGAAGCCACGGCAGGTACAGGATCCCGGCGCCGATGAAGGCCAGCGCGGCGTCACGGATGAGCGCGCGACGGTCGTCGCTGCGCAAGTAGACGGGAATCAGCGCGATCGCCGACCCCAGCCAGAAGAACACGCCCCACGACTGGGTGTAGAGCATCAGCGCGAGCGATACCGAGAACATGATCAGGTACTTGCGTCTGCCGAACACGAAGCCGTGCAGGAAGCCGGCGGTCGCAAACAGCCCGAGCAGCCCCATCAGCTCGTACATCCGCGTCTCCTGGGCGTACTGCGTCAGGAACGCGCTGAACGCGAGCAGCGTCGCGGCCATCATCCCCGCTCGGCGCCCGAACAGGCTCCAGCCCGCCCAGAAGCCGACCGGGATCGTCAGCAGCCCGAACACCAGCGACAGCGCGTGCGTGGCGGACTCGCTCGCTCCGAAGATCTGGATCCAGACGTGGAGCAGCATGTAGTAGAGCGGCGGGTTGCCGTCGTGGCGCAGGATCCCGGGAATTGCCGACAACGGGTGCGACGCGATCCCGGTCGTGATCGCCTCGTCCATCCAGAACTGGCCACTCAGGTAGCGCGTGCGCATGAACGCCGACGCCAGCATCAGGATCAGCAGGAAGCCGCCCATGCTGGCCCAGACCGGCAGTCGCTCGAACCAGCGCGGAGTAGTTACGTCGACTTTGGGGACGGTGGGCCGCGGGCGGGCGACGGTGGTGGCCATCAGAGCGTCACGTTACCTGTGCAGTTGGAGTACACGCTGAAGGTTCGTACGTGATCCACACGCTGAAAGTGCACGTTGGGCCAATCGGACAACAGCGGAAGCGGGGTGGCGTTGCGCTGCGCCCGGGTCCGGAAGATCACGTTGGGCGCCGGGGGCGCCGGCCCGCCATTCGGCGGGGCCTCGATCTGGAGCGTGTGGACGCCGAGCGCCCACGCGACCATCGGTACCTGGAAGCCCTCGGTCATGACTGTCCCACAGCGCAGTACGCGACCCGGACCGCCGACGTTGGCCACCGCCTTGGTGAGGTCGTCGCGCAGATGCGCCTGGTAGACGAGCGCCTTGTGGATCTTGCGGATGTGCACGAGGCCACCGATCCACTGGGGAAGCAGCAGGAAGCAGGCGCCGATCGCGCCCGCCACCGCCCAGTTGCCGACGCCCGAGGCCAATCGCCCGGGTGCCGCGCCCAACCGGCGCGCCAGCCAGTGGCTGATCTCGATCGCCGCCCAGCCGAAGCCGACGCCGCCGGCGATCTCGACCAGCGCCGCGCCGAGGATCAGATAGCGGTCGTTGCCCGAGAAGCCGATCTGTGTCATCACCGAGATCACGACCCACCAGCCGAAGCCCAGCGCAGCCGCGATTGCGATCCCGGCCATGGCCTGGCGCCGAGGCGTCGCCAGCGCCGCGCGCCCGCCGGCGCGAAACGCGCGCCACAGCCCCACCGCGGCAGCCAGTCCCGCGAGGATCGCGACGGCCTTGGTCCGCGATGGGACCGTCGGCCAAGCATGCTTGGCGAACTCGGTGCAGAACGGGCACTTCGCGAACGCGGCGCTGTTGGAGCGCGGCGTGTGGGCTCGCGTGACGCCGCGGAAGAAATGGCCCGAGCCCCAGTACTCCGGTAGGAACCAAAGGATCGGGATCAACGCGAACAGCGCGATCACAAGCTTGCGCGCACCCGGGTCCTTCCAGAACAGCCAGAGCCCGTACGGGCCCCAGAACAGCCAGATCTCGGGGCGGTCCAGCGCGGCCGCGAACCCGACGGCGAAGGCCTGGCGGTGGCGCCCGTCCAGGTGCCGGTCCACCGCGATCAGGACCAGCGCGGTCATCAGCCCTTCGGAGTAGCCGAGCGCACTGGAGGTGATGAACCCGCCGGCGAACGTGAGTCCGAACGTGGCTACCAGTCCAGCCAGGATCGCGGGTCCGATGGCGCCAGAGCGGGCCTCGTCCTCGTCGCCGCGCACGGCTAGCTGGCGGGTCAGCCGCACGCACATCTTGAACACCATCGCCACCGCCATCAGGGCGCCGGCCCTGCCCACGACCAGCCACAGGTCGGGGGCGGCCTTCCCGAACAGGGAGAACACGGTGGTGAAGACCACCGGCAGCGGCTTCCAGGTGGGGCCGCCGGTCGTCTGGAGATCTAGGTGGGCGATCTCGCGACCCCACACCAGCCACGACCACGGGTCGTAGCTCGGAGTCGAGGGAATCAGCAGCGACAGCGCCGCGATCGCCAGCGCGACGCCCGCCATCACCAGGTACTGCCGGCCTCCGGCAACGCGCGCGCTCAGCGTCGCCCACGCCGCGCGAGCGTCGGCGCGTGCGGACGGTACGGTCAGCTCTGCGCTGGGGACAGACAAGTCAAAGGGGGATCGATTGCCGCGCTCGCGAGCCGATCGCGCGACGGCAGCACACGTACAACAGCCCGCGCGACGGTGCGCGGGCGTCGAACGCGCATTCTATGACGATCGACTGTTGGCATCGGCTTATGCGGTATCGCTAACCCTTAACACCCTTCGCCAGGCAGTTCTCGATCGTGCCGAGCTCCTTGTCCGGCGCCGCGTCCGGGTAAAGCAGCGCCCCTCCGATCACCTCGGCGCCCTGCTGCTGAAGCTGCCCGGATATTTGGTCTGCCTGAGCGGCACCCTCGGTCGGCGCGAACACAACCCTCGGACCCGTCGGCTGTGTGCCGATCAACAGCTCGTTGAGTCCGACCTTCTGCACGGGCAGGTGCTTGTCGGTCAGGCATTCGATGCGATTGGACTTGGCGGTCGCCGGATAGTCGATCTGGCCGCGGCTGCCCGTCGCCGGCTTGACGGCCGAGCCGCAAGCGGATGCGGCGAGTGCGGTGAGGAGGCAGACAGCGGCGGTGGCGACGCGCGTGCCTATGCGGCGCTTTGCACGGGACATCCGGCGACAGGGTAGAGGATGATCCCCGGCGTGACCGCGTTTGCCGCCCTGTCGGGACCGTTGCCGAAGTTTGGGGTCGTGGTTGCGGCGGCACTCGTGGCGGTGACGCTGCTGGCCGGCAACGACCGCGTCAAGGCGGGTGCGATGCTCGGCGCGCTGGCCCTGGCGCCGGTGCTGCTGCTGGCCGACATCTGGCACTCGCCACAGCTGCGGACCGTGCACCGCCACCCGTTGCTCGGGCTCGTCGCTGCGGCGCTCGCGTTAGCCGTGGTCGCTGCGATCGCGGTGGTGATCGCCCGGCGACCGCGGCTGCTGGCGCCGCTCGTGGTCCTCGCCGTCCCCTTCCGGATCCCGATCCAGGCCGGGGGAACGACATCGAACCTGCTGGTGCCGCTGTACGTGGTCGTCGCGGCGGGCGCGCTCGCGTTTATCGTGCCGGCGCTCCGCGAGGACGAGCGTGCGCCGGCTCCGCCGCTTCCCCGACCCAGCCGTCGCGACGGCGACGGTCAGGCGAAGGCTCGGACGGCGAGCGAGTGCCGCCGCTTCACGCCGTGGATCGAGCGGCTGCTTGCGCTGTACGTGGTGCTCTACGGAGCCCAGGCGGTGTACTCGCCCGACTTCGAGAAGGCGTTGCAGCAGATGGTGTTCTTCTACGTCCCGTTCGCGCTGATGTTCGTGCTGCTGCGCAAGGTGGAGTGGGACCGCCAGTTGATCCGCAGATGCATGGAGTTGGTGGCCGCCCTCGCTGTGCTGTTCGCGATCGTCGGGTTCGTGGAGTACGCGACCAAGACGATCATCCTCAACCCCCGCCTCGTCGTCGCCAACGACCTGCACACGTACTTCACGGTCAACTCGGTGTTCTTCGACCCCGACATCTTCGGAAGGTTCTTGGCGCTGGTGATCGTGCTTCTCGCCGCGGTGCTGCTGTACAACCGAAACCAGCGCGACCAGTTGGTCGCAACAGGCGTGCTTGCGGTCCTGTGGGTCGGCCTGGTGCTGACGCTGTCGCGGTCGAGTCTTGGAGCGCTGCTCGTCGGACTGGCGACGTTGGCGGCGCTCCGCTGGCGGGTGTCGCGGGCGGTCATCACGGCGGTTGTGGTCGTTGCGATCGGCGCCACCGCAGTCGCCTTGTCACCGAAGACATTCGGCCTCAACCAGGGCCTCAACGGGGCCTCGAGTGGTCGCGCCGGCCTGGTCTCAGGCGGCATTGACATGTTCAAGGCGCGCCCGCTCTGGGGGTATGGCTCCGGAGCTTTCGTGACCGAGTACCGCAAGCGCCATCCCCGCAGCTCCCAGACGCTGGCGGCGTCCCACACGATCGCGATCACGATCGCCGCCGAGCAGGGCCTGATCGGCGAGATCGCGTATATCGCGTTGGTGCTCGTCTCGCTCGCGGTTCTGCTGCGCGGCGCTCGCGGCGACCCTCCGCGGGCGGCGATCGCGGCGGCGTTCCTGGCATTGGTGTTCCACACCCTGCTGTACGCGGACTTCCTCGAGGATCCGGTCACGTGGCTGCTGCTCGGCGTCGGCGCCGCGCTCGCGGCGGCGGCGCGTGGTGCCGTCCGTCAGAGTCCGGGGACGGCGGTGGCGTCGCGTGCGGGCGTGACGTCCGCGAGCACGGCCTGAGCCTCGGCCACAAGCGCGTCGACCGACTCCTCGAACGGCGGCAGGTGGATCAGCAGTAACCGCTCGCAGCCCGCCAGTGCGGCAACCTCGGCGGCCTGGTGAGCCGCGGAGTGGATGTCGGGGTTGCGGACGCTGCTGCGGGTGAACCAGGCCTCGTGGGCGATCAGCCTGCTGCCCTGCGCAAACGCGGCGGAGTCCGGGTCGAACGCCGTGTCGGTGATCCAGGTCAGGTCGTCGTCGAAGCGCATCGCCAGCGATGGAGCGGAGTGGCGGTCCTGCCTGCGTGTCGTTATCCGCCTGCCGGCCAGCTCGAACTCGCCGGCCGGGATATCGCGCACCTGGATGTCCTGCTCCTCGAGCGGAACCGGATGCACCGGCTCGTGCGACACCGCGGACAGCACGGCCTCGGTGCTCGTGTCATACAGAAGCCGGCCCGGGCCCCACAGCGTGGTGTCGTCACAGATGCCGAGCGCGGGCAGGTACGCCAGACCGGCGATGTGGTCGAGGTGAAAGTGCGTGAGCAGGATGTGCAGGCGATTGACCCCGGCCAGGACGTCCGGCTGCTCGATCAGGCGCGCGATGCCGGTCCCGGCGTCGATCATCACCGCCTCGTCGCCGCTGCGCAGCACCGCGGACGCGGTCTGGCGTCCATAGGCGGGAAGCCAGCCGCCGGCTCCGAGGATCGTCAACATCTGGTTACAGGGTAATGCGGCGGTCCGGGGCCGCCGGAGGGCGGTTAAGAAGTGTTGCCGGCGGCCGTCACAAGCCGCAGCAGCAGGCTCCGAAGCTGCTCGCGCTCAGCGTCGTCGAGCGGCGCCAGCAGCTCGTCCTGTACCTCCTGGACCACCTCTCGGCCCTGGGACAGCGTCTCCCGGCCGGCGTCGGTGACGTGCAGGGCGTAGGCGCGCCGATCGCTGGGGTGAGCCCGGCGCTCGACCAGGCCCTGCTTCTCGAGGTCGTCGATCGTCGCGACCATCGAGCTCGGATCCATCCCGGTGTGCTTGCACAGGCCGTGCTGTGTGATCGGCGCTGCGGCCTCGAGCATGTTCAGGGTGCCCCACATGCGCGGCGTCAACTCGAGCGCTTCGAGGCGAGACGAGAAGCGCTTCTGCGCGATCGTGCCCATCTTGCTGAGGAGGAAGCCGGTGTAGCGCGTGAGCGCTTCTGGCACCGCAGGTGGCGCGACGGCTGCGTCGTTCATCTCGAATACGGAGTGTAGCCGTGAAAAGATAGGGAACCTAAATAGTTTGCTACATCAACAATCCGTCTGACCAGCGCGATACGACGGCGCCTTCACTAAACCGGTGCAGCGAAAAGAAGGTCAGCAGTTCGACCTTTCCGGCTTGGTATCGGAGTCAGACGGGTATCGAGACCTCAATGGGTCGCGGGCAGACTATGAGCCACACGTACCCCGCCGTCGCGGACTCGGTTCCCCGTGCCCGTGAGGCGCTGAGCACGTTCGCGCGGTCGGCGGGCGCCACCGATGACCAACTCGACTCGATTCGGCTGGCGGTATCGGAGGCTACGACCAACGTCGTGGTGCACGCCTACGACGACGATTCAGGTCGGATCCAGCTGGATGCCGGGCTAGCGGCGGGCGAGCTGTGGGTGCAGATCGCCGACGACGGCCTCGGCATGCGACCGCAGATTCAGAGCCCGGGCCTGGGGTTCGGCCTCTCGCTGATCTCGCAGGTCTGTGACAAGTTCGAGATCGCCAAGCGATCGTCGGGTGGCCTCGAGGTGCGCATGCGCTTCGCGCTGGATGGCGGCAGGATGAACTGGGCGGACGGAACGGGCAGGTCGACGTTTCGCTTTGCCGAGACCGCCTGAACCGCCGCCCACGCTAGCCTTCCCCGCCTCATGTCTGTCACGGTCGTAGGCTCGATCGCGTTCGACGCGGTGAAGACGCCGTTTGGCACGCGGGAGAAGATGCTCGGCGGTTCAGCCGTCCACTTCTCGCTGGCGGCGTCGTTCTTCGACACCGTCCACGTGGTCGGCCCGGTCGGCGACGACTTCGGCGAGGACGAGTACGCCGTGCTCCTGGCGCGCGGAATCGACACCGACGACATCGAGTACGTCCCCGGCGGAAAGACCTTCTTCTGGGCCGGCGAGTACGGCTGGGACCTCAACGACCGCAAGACACTCGACACGCAGCTGGGCGTGTTCGAGGGGTTTGAGCCGAAGCTTTCGGAGATCTCCGGCGGCGCAGACGTGGTGTTCCTGGCGAACATCCAGCCCGACCTCCAGCGCCAGGTCCGAGCCCAGTGCAGCAGCGCCCGGTTTGTAGCCCTTGACTCGATGAACTTCTGGATCGAAAGCGCGCGAGACTCGCTGATCGAGACGATCAGCGGCGTCGACTGCATCCTGTTCAACGACGCAGAGCTCAAGCAGCTC
Organism: Solirubrobacteraceae bacterium; assembly: GCA_035693425.1. Classification (GTDB taxonomy): domain Bacteria; phylum Actinomycetota; class Thermoleophilia; order Solirubrobacterales; family Solirubrobacteraceae; genus Palsa-465. Next base: position 9,352 of record DASSGR010000239.1, on the reverse strand, counting down.
ACCGAGCAGCCCAACCTCGTGCTCGCCGCCCGCCAGGTGCGTGAGTGGGGGCCGAGCGTGATCGTCGCCAAGCAGGGCGAATACGGAGCGGCGATGATCACCGACGAGGGGTTCTTCGGGCTGCCGGCGTTCCCGCTGGAGACGGTCATCGACCCGACCGGCGCAGGCGACAGCTTCGCGGGGGGTTTCATGGGCTACATCGCCGCTCACCCGGGTGAGGAGCTCGATCACGGCCTGCTGCGGCGCGCGATGGCCTACGGCACCACACTCGCCTCGTTCAACGTCGAGGCGTTCGGCGTGGAGCGGATGACGACCCTGACCAGCGACGAGATCGCCGAGCGGGTCTCCGAGCTCCAGCGAATCACCCATTTCATCGAGAAGCCGGTCGCGTTACGAGACTGACAATCGGAGGGGTTTGGAGCCGTGGACCTCTCCGGAACGTTGCACCCGAAATGGCGGGCCCGGATGACCGCCAGGCTGCGTCCTCGGACCCTCGCGCAGCGCTGCTGCGCCACGGGTCCTGCGTCCTTGCCTGACGGCCCCCGGACCTCGCCCTTTCAGGCACAACGTTCCCGAGAGGCCCACTGGCACCCTCCGCGTGCGATTCGATACGATCGCCGAGTCGTGACCTGGGGATTTCTGTGGTTCATGCTGGCGCTCAAGATCCCGCTGGCCGGACTGATCTACATCGTCTGGTGGGCGATCAAGCAGGACCCCGACGAGACGCCATCTTCCGATGACGACGGCGGCATCCGCCGGCAGCGTCCGCACCCGCCAAAGCCGTTCCCACGCAAGCCGCGCCGCGGGCCGCACGGCGACCCGGCGCCCCAGCCGCCGGCCCGTGTTCGCACCACGCGTGCCCGTGCCCGCACCCTGGGCCATTAGTCTCCGCGACGAATGACACAGTCGGCTGCATCGGTCCTCTCGGACGGCACCATCCTGCGCCTAGTGGAGGATGGCCGGATCCGGATCGATCCCTGGGATCCGGCGCTCGTCCAGCCGGCGAGCGTCGACCTGCGCCTCGGCGATTCGTTCCGGGTGTTCCACAACTACCGCGCCTCGTTCATCGACCTGCGCAAGCCGCCCGAGAACCTCACCGAGGAGGTCGTCGTCGGCGCCGAGGAGTCGTTCGTCATCCATCCGGGCGAGTTCTGCCTGGGCCGGACGCTCGAGTGGGTCGAGCTCCCCGACGACATCGTCGCCCGGATCGAGGGCAAGTCCAGCCTCGGCCGGCTGGGTCTGATCGTCCACGCCACCGCCGGCTTCTGCGACCCGGGATGGAAGGGCACGCTCACGCTCGAGCTCAACAACCTCACGCGCGTCCCGATCAAGCTGTACCCGGGAGGGCTGATCGCGCAGCTGTCGTTCATGGCGCTCGACCGGCCGGCCCTGCGCCCATACGGGAGCCCCGAGCTCGGCAGTCACTACCAGGGCCAGCGGGCCGCCACAGCGAGCCGGTACGAGGGCGTCCGCGAGCCCGACGCCGTGGCAACCGACGCCTCGAAGATCGGGTAGGCTCGCGCGCCGTGTCAACGCTGCTGCTGGCCGCCTCCGGAACGTCCAAGGTTCCATTCTTCATCGCGGGCGGCGCGCTCGCGGTGTGGGCGGTGATCCTCGCCGCGATCGGCCTCAACCGGCCCGACTTCCCCGGCGACCTGCGGGGCCAGCGCGCCGTGATCGCCATAACCTTCACGATCGTGGTGATCGCGATCGCGATGGCCATCGTCACAAGCTGAGTATCTCTGCGCCCCGCCAGGTGGGTCGCTGGGCACATCTGGGTACTAGAGTGGGTATTTGATGCGGTGCTCGGCCACCTGACAACTTGCCCGAGAGGTATTGCATGACCACAGAGACCCAGCAGCAAAACGGCGCCGAGGTAGGCGAGTCCAACGAGACTCTGACCGTCACCGACAACCGAACGGGCAAGCAGTACGAGGTCCCGATCGAGGACGGCACGATCAAGGCGACCGAGCTTCGCAATATCAAGACCCACGACGACGACTTCGGGCTGATGAGCTACGACCCGGCCTTCATGGCGACGGCGTCGTGCCGCTCGGCGATCACCTACATCGACGGCGAGGCGGGGATCCTGCAGTACCGCGGGTACCCGATCGAGCAGCTGGCCGAGCAGTCGAGCTACCTCGAGGTCGCCTACCTGTTGATCCACGGTGAGCTCCCCACCCAGGACCAGCTCGACGAGTGGACGCACGAGATCACGATCCACACGTTCGTGCACGAGAACATCAAGGAGTTCATGCAGGGCTTCCGCTACGACGCCCACCCCATGGGCATGCTGCTGGCGTCCGTCGGTGCGCTGTCGACGTTCTATCCGGAGGCGGCGGCAATCAAGGACGAGGACGTCCGCTACATGCAGATCATCCGGCTGATCGCGAAGATGCCGACGCTCGCGGCGTTCTCCTATCGCCACAACCGCGGGATGCCATACGTGTATCCCGACAACGACCTGTCCTACCCGGGCAACTTCCTCTCGATGATCTACAAGATGACCGAGCTGAAGTACGGCCCCGACCCGCGCCTCGAGCACGCCCTCGACGTGCTGTTCATCCTGCACGCCGACCACGAGCAGAACTGTTCGACGAGCGCCGTACGCGGCGTCGGCTCCTCGCAGGTAGATCCGTATTCGGCGGTCGCGGCGGGCGTTGCGGCGCTGTATGGACCGCTGCACGGTGGCGCCAACGAAGCCGCGCTGCGGATGCTTCGCCGGATCGAGACCAAAGAGAACATCCCGGACTTCGTCAAGGGCGTAAAGGACGGCAAGGAGCGCCTGATGGGCTTCGGCCACCGGGTCTATAAGAACTACGACCCGCGCGCGAAGATCATCAAGTCGGCGGTCGACGAGGCGCTCGAGGTGACAGGCACCAACCCGCTGCTTGACATCGCGCTCGAGCTCGAGAAGATCGCGCTCGAGGACAACTATTTCATCGACCGCAAGCTCTACCCGAACGTCGACTTCTATTCGGGCCTGCTCTACGAGGCGCTGGGGATGCCGATGGAGATGTTCCCGGTGATGTTCGCGATCGGGCGCACCAGCGGCTGGATCGCCCAGTGGCTGGAGATGATCGACGACCCCGAGCAGAAGATCGCGCGTCCGCGGCAGATCTACACGGGCAGCCGCGACGTCGACTACGTCCCGATCGATCAGCGCAAGTAGCCCACAGGCCGCCGGCGCGGGGTGGGCTGGAAGGTCACGATAAGGACAGGTCCGCGCGTCGAGCGCGAGCGCTTCGACGCGCTCGACGCTGCGCTCGACGCGGTCGAGGCCCGCGGCCGAGAGCTGGCCAAGACCACGAACATGGACCCGGTCGACGTCCGCACAAGACGCTTTGACCCCGTCCAGCAGGTGGCCGCGCGGATCGAGCTGTCCGGACCCCAGCGACTGGTGCCAAGCGTGCGCGCCGGCGTCGACGTGCGCGGCGACGGCTCGACCGAAGCATATGTGGGGCGCGTGCGGCGGGAGGTCGTCAAACAGCGCAAGGGCGAGAGCGCGTTCAGCGCCCTGCGCCGCGCCGTGAGCAACGCCAACGAGGAGAGGGCATGAGTGGCCAGGACTACGACATCCATCTCGACGACAAGTACGGCAGCCTGACGCTGGTCGACATCCCGGCAGAGATCGCCGCCCACGAGCCCTGGTTCAACCAGACGCTGACGACGGTCAACGAGTCCGTGGTCCGGCTCGGCGTGATCGAGGGCGACTTCCACTGGCATCACCACGATGACCAGGACGAGTTCTTCCTGGTGCTCGAGGGACGGCTGCTGATCGATCTCGAGGATCGCGACACGGTCACGCTCGAGCCCCATCAGGGCTACACCGTCCCCAGGGGCGTCGAGCACCGCACGCGCGCTGCGGTTCGCACAGCGATCCTGATGGTCGAGTCGGCCGGGGTCGTGCCTACCGGCGACTGACCGCTACAGGACCAGCGTGCCCCCGTGCCTGCGCAGCCAGCGGAGATGCTGGCGGTAGTCCGGGCAGCGCCGTTCGAGCAGCGCCCAGAAGCGCGGCGAGTGGTCGAGCACCTCGAGGTGGCAGACCTCGTGCCAGACCACGTAGTCCAGGACGGGCTCGGGGGCCAGTAGCAGGCGCCAGTTGAAGCTCATAGCGCCGGTGTGCGAGCAGCTCGCCCACCGCGTGCGCTGGCTGCGGATCGTCAGGGCGGTGTAGGAGTTGGAGGTCTGCGCGCAGGCGGCGTCCAGTCGCGGGGCGATCTCGTCTCGCGCCGCCCGGCGGTACCAGCGCTCGAGTGCGGGCGTGCGCTGCTCGCCGACCGGGACGAGCAGCTCGTCGTGACGACGGTGCACGCGGGTCCGGCCCGGCTGCTCAACGAGGCGGAGCACTTGGCCCAGGTAGGGCACGGTCTGCCCTCGCGCGGCGATCGCCGCGCGCGTCCGCTCGAGCTCGGCCAGGCGCCGGTCGATCCACGGCGCGAGTTCGCGCACAGCGGCTGCTGCCTCGCGCTCGGGCGCGCGACGCGGCAGCACGACCTCGACGCCGTTGGTGGCATCGACGGTCACCCTCACCCGGCGCGCGCGGGAAGAGCGCCGGATGCTGTACGCGATCTGGTCCGCTTTCACGCTGCGACAGAGTACGGTCCCAACCCGACATGCCACGGATTCCAGCGCCGGCAGAACCGCTGACCGACGAGCGCGTGATCGTGCGCCTGTCGGCCGAGCGCGACATCCCGGAGATCCTGATCGCCTATCAGGACGACCCGCAGCTACACCTGTTGCTCGGCGAGCAACGGCCGCCGAGCGGCGCCGAGCTGGGGCGCCGCGAGGAGCGAGCTGCGACGGAGCGGGCCGCCGGGACGCGCCTGACGCTGACGATCACCGACCCCGGCTCGGAAGTCTGCCGCGGGCAGGTCTACGTCCGGGATGTGGATTGGGACAACGACCGCGCCGAGCTCGGGATCTGGCTGGCGCCACAGGCGCGCGGTCGCCGCATGGCCGGGCCCGCGCTGCGGATGGCGGCGAACTGGGTGCTCGAGAACACCGAGCTCGAGCGCGTGCAGGTCACGACGACGCCCGACAATGAGCCCATGATCCGCGCCGCGCACGCTGCCGGGTTCGTCGACGAGGGGGTCCTGCGCGGCTATCTGCGCGTCGGTGGCCGGCGCGCCGACGCGGCGATCCTGTCTCTGCTGCCGGGCGACCGGGAGGGCTGAGCGGACGATGCCGTACTGGCGCGTGGTGCTTCCGCCTGGGGTGAGATCGCCGTTTGAGGTCTACGTCAACGGCGTGCGCCAGGAGCTCGGCGTCGACTATCGCATCACCGGCGGGGAGCTGCGCTTCGAGCGCGAGCTCGTGCGCCAGAAGCTGGGGCCGTGGGCGTGGTTTTGGGGCTTCTGGGGGATCGGGACCTACAAGCGCAACGACGAGGTCGACATCCGCTACGAGCTCGACGGGCAGGCGACGGTCGCCCACGCGCTCGAGATCATCCCGCCGTCCTGACCACTTCCCGCCGCACCCAGGGGCGCAGCAGCTTCAGGGCCGACAGGATCGCCCTGGTCGCGGGAGAGCGGTTGAGCGTGTAGAAGTGGATGCCGGGGGCGCCGCGCGCAAGCAGCTCGGCGCACTGCAGCGTCGCGTAGGAGACCCCGAGCTGGAGCACCGCCTCGGGATCCTCGGCGCGGAGCTCGAGCTGCTCGAGCAGGCGCTCGGGGATCGTCGCGCCGCACATCCCGGTGATCGTCTTGATCTGCTTGACGTCGGTGATCGGCATGATCCCCGGGATGATCGGGACGTCGATCCCGCTCGCCTGGGCCTCCTCGACGAACCTGAAGTACAGCTCGTTGTCGAAGAACAGGTTCGTGATCAGAAACGAGACGCCGCACTCGAGCTTGCGCTTGAGGAAGCGGATGTCGTGGGCGAGGTCGGGCGACTCCTGGTGGACCTCCGGAAAGCATGCCGCGCCGACGCTGAACGGATAACCGTCGCAGATCAGCGTCGCCAGCTCGTTCGAGTAGCGCAGCCCGTGCGGGTGCGGCCTCCATTCGGTCTGGCCTTGCGGCGGGTCGCCGCGCAGCGCCAGCACGTTGTCGATGCCGGCGGCGGCGACCCCGTCGAGCACGCCGCGCAGCTCGTCGCGCGAGGCACCGACGCACGTCAGGTGCGCCATCGCCTCGATGCCGAGGTCCTGCTTGATCCATTTGGTGAGCTCTACCGTCCGGGCCCGGGTCGACCCACCGGCGCCGTACGTGACCGAGACGAAGTCCGGCTCGAGCGGTGACAGGGCCTCGAGCGCACTGCGCAGGTTGCGCTCGCCCTCGTCGGTCTTGGGCGGGAAGAACTCGAAGGAAAACACGGGCTCGACCGCCGAGGCGAGGATCTCGTCGATGCGCATCGCGGGGACTGTACCAACCTTGACAAGGTTGTGTCAACGTTGGTCTGGGGGTGGCTCGAAATTCGCTGCGGGCCGGGCGAAAATGTCACTCGGACCTCGCGATCGCGGCCGGCGCGTGTGCAGTTTTCCGCGTCAGATGGGGCGCGCCGGCCGAACGGTGCAAAACCGCCCAACCGCCCAAATCACTCCCGCGGTTCGGGCGATATGGCCTCATATGCGACCCAAATCGTCCTCACCTCGCGGTGGTTCACGGCGTGTGGGCAGTTTTTCCCGGCTCGCGGCCCCCGGCGCGAGGGCACCGCACTCAGGCCGCGCGCCAGCGCTCCACGCCGTTGTCGCTGACCTTCGCCACGAGCCCCTGCCGGTCAAGGTGCTGCAGGTAGGAGAGCGTCTGCACCAGCATCCACCGAGCCTGCGCACCGGTCAGAGGCTGGTTGTAGACCTCCGGGCTGATCTCGACCGCCGTCCGCGGCTCGCTGCCCAGCGCCCCCAGCACCGCCTCCAGCCGCTCGGCGATGAGCTTGCGGTTGCCGTCGATGTGCCCGGGGACGTCGACGAACGGCTTGCCGTGCCCCGACAGGCACAGGCGCGCGTCAAGGCGCTCAACCACATCGAGTGAGTCGAGGAACTCCCCGACTGGGTCGGGCGTCCAGCCGTAGTCAAAGAACAGGGAGATGCGACCCAGCAGGTGGTCGCCCGAGATCATCAGTCGCCGCTCGGGCTGGAACAGGCACACGTGCGAGGGAGCGTGGCCGGGCGTCTCGTAGACCGACCAGGTGCCGAGGTCGGTCTCGATCTCGACGCCGTCGACCAGGGCCCGATCCGGCTCGATCACGCGGGCGATTCCGGACGGCATGTCGCGAACCCGCTCGGCGTAACGCTCGAGCGCGGCCTCCGGAACGCCGCTCTGACGGCCCACTTCGATCCGCCGCGCCAGCGCCAGCTCTGGGTTGCCGGCGGTTTGCGTCGCGTGCTCGTGGTTGGGGTGCATCCACAGCTCGCAGCCGGCGCGGTCGCAGATGGTCGCCGCCTGCCCCCAGTGATCCGAATGCGCGTGGGTGCAGGCGAGCAGGTTCACGTGCTCGACGCGCAGCCGCATCTGCTCCATCGCCCGCTCGAGCTGCGCCATCGATCCGGGCTGGTGCATCCCGGTGTCCACCAGGACGACCCCCGACCCCGCGGCGATCGCCCAGGCGTTGCAGTGCGGGACACCCGGCCACGGCAGCGGCAGCCGCAGCCTCCAGAGCCCCGGCACGACCCGTTCACCGCGCCCCAGTTCGCGCACGTTGCTCATCCGCGCACCATATTGCTGCCGCGTAGACTGCGGCGCTGTGACGACCACCTCGGCAACCGTCGCGCGACGTTACTTCGACGCGCTCGGCGCCCACGATCTCGACGCCGCGCTGGCGTGCTGGCGGCCCGGAGCGGTCGATCGACTCGTCGGCCAGCAGGAGCTCGTCGCACCCGACGGCATCCGCAAATACTTCTCCGAGCTGTTCGAGGCCTTCCCGGACTTCAAGCTCGAGGTGATCGACGAGGTCGTCGGCGGCGACAAGACGGCCGTTCGCTGGCGGGCCAGCGGGACATTCGCCGGCCCCGGGACATTCCAGGGGTTCAACCCCAACGGCGCGAAGATCGCGATCGAGGGATGCGACGTCGTGACCGCCTCATCGGAGGACGAGCTGATCGTCCGTAACGACGCCTACATCGACACCGGCGACCTCGCGCGCCAGCTCGGGATGCTCCCGGCTGCCGGATCGTCCGCCGAGACCCGGCTGACGAAGGCCGCCAACCTGCGCACGAAGGTCCAGAACTGGGTGCACGGGACCGGCCCCGAGCCGATCGCCGACGGGGTGTGGGTCGTGCGCGGCGGCTTCCCAGCCAAGACGATGAACGTGTACTTCATCGCCGACGAGGGCGGCGTGACGGTGTTCGACGCCGGGATCAGCGACATGACGAGCGCCGTGCACACCGCCGGCGTGCGCCTGGGCGGCATCAAGCGGGTCGTCCTCGGCCACGCGGACTGCGATCACCGGGGCTCGGCGCCGGGGCTCGGCGTGCCTGTCTACTGCCATCCGGCCGACCGCGAGGCGGCCGAGTCATCCGAGCCGCTTCGCCCGTACTGGGACCTCTCCAAACTCGCCCCCCACGGCCGCGCGTTGTACAAGCGGCTGCTGCCCGCATGGGACGGCGGCGCGGTGCAGATCGCCGGCACCGTGCAGGAGGGCGACGAGGTCGCGGGCTTCCGGGTGATCGAGCTGCCCGGGCACGCGCCGGGCCTGATCGGGCTGTTTCGAGACTCGGATCGGCTCGCTCTTGTGTCCGACTGCTTCTACACGGTGGACCCCCAGACCGGCATCAAGGGTGCAGCGCGCGTGCCGCTTCCGGCCTTCACCATGGACACCGACCAGGCCCGCGCCTCGATCCGCAAGCTCGCCTCGATGTCGCCGTCGGTGGCCTGGGCGGGCCACGCGAATCCGGTGCGCGGCGACGTCGTCGCCCAGCTGGAGCACGCCGCCTCCGCCACCTGACCGTGGGACGACGCAGCCGCCAGCGTGCCACGCGCGAGAAGCTGCAGGCGCCGACGTCGGACTACCCCGACCACGACGGCAACGTCCTGACCCTTCGGGGTTCGCTGACGCCCGCGGCTCGCGGCGAGTACGCCGAAACGCTCGCCGGCGGCTTTGACCGCGAGGACGCCTGGCAGCGGGCGGTGGAGCTGCTGTTCGAGCGCCTGGCGGTCTCGTGGACGATCGCCGGCTTGCAGATCAGCCGCCAGAAGGAGTTGCTGGCCCGATACCGGGCGGCGACGCAGGACGAGCGCCGGTTCGTGCGCGACTCGCTGCGCGAGCACGTCACCGAGAACTTCCCGGAGCTGCAGGCGCCGTGAGGCCGGATCCCGACGCGTTCGCGGCGCTGTTATGCGACTGGTGCCTGGAGGCGCGCGAGGGCGATCAGGTCCTGGTCGGCACGACCGTGCCGTCGATGCCCCTC
>DASSGR010000238.1:0-10854 GCA_035693425.1 Solirubrobacteraceae bacterium | reverse complement strand
ATCTCCCGGACCCGCGTTCCGACGCCCACCGGGCCGTCGGTCTCGCGCGTCGCCGAGACAATCTCGCCCTGCCACTCTCCATGTCGCTCGAGCTGGTCGAGATAGGCGAACACGTCCTCCGGGCTGCGGTTGATCTCGATGATGTGCGTGATCACGGTCCCACCTCGGTCTCTCCGACACGGTCATGCCGATCCTCCCCGGCCAACCCCGGCACGTCAAGCACGCCGAGCCCGCTTGCCCACTCATCCAGTCACGGCGATACCACGGTCGATCAATCGATGCCTGAACTCCCGTGAAGCAAGTTGACCCACTCGCCGCGGGCTGTTCAATCTGCGAAGCGGACCCAGCGGCGGCCTGAGAGCGGCAGCATTAGAGTCCTGACCCCGTGAGCCGTGTCCTGCGGTGAGCCCTCCGCGATCGTGCTGCGTTCACCCGGCGGCAGTCGCCTCTCCGGCGATCGCTTCGCAGGAGCCCTGGCTGCCGTCCTACGATCGCGTTGGCCCGAGGCGATCGCCTGCTCGGCCATGGAGAGCACACCAATGCGATCGTGAGCCGTGGCAACTGGCACCCCACGGCTCGCGGAGGGGCCGTCCGCGATGTTCGTCTGCCAGCGGCACTCACCCAATTTCACCGCGCTGGAGCCTGAGCCCGCGTAGACCGCGTCAGCAGATCGCCGCCTACCACCGATCGCACCATCCCTGATGCGAGCTGCTGGCAGTCGCGGCGGCTCGCTTTGGCGCGACCGCTGTCGCGCTCTCAACGCTGTGAGACTGCACGACTCGGATGGCGACTCGGCAGGCCCCCGGTTTCGGGCCACGTAGGACGCTCTGCCAGCCGCAGGTGGCCGAACCGTCCCCCGATGGCTCAGCGGTGGGCTACGCCGCGCCAGACATGCTTGCGTGGCTCACCCGTGTTGTGAATCGGGAGCGGGATCAGCTGCACCTGCTGCCATCCCGCCAGGAGTTCGCGCAGGTAGGCTTCGGAGAAGAAGTGCATGGTCTGGCCAGACTCCTCGGCCACGTAATCCGGCTCAAGTTCGCGCGCGGGCAGATTGCGGGCGCGCAGCGGCCGGTCCTCCAGCGAGTTGACGTGGAACACGAACAGCCCGCCTGGGCGCACGAGCCGCGCGACCTGCGCGAACACCGCGCGGGTCACCCCGTCAGGAAACATGTGCAGGGCGACGTTGGACATGACCGCGTCAAAGCTCCCATCGGGAAAGGGAAGCCGCTGGGTCATGTCGGCCACGATGAACCTCGCCAGCGACCCGAACTTGGCCCGCGCCTGCGCGACGGCCTCGCTCGACAGATCTATCGCCGTGACCGAGTAACCCTCACCGGCCAACCGGGCCGCGTCGTTGCCCGTTCCGCATCCCAGCTCCAGGATGCTGCGTACGCCCGCCTGCCGCAGCGGGACCAGAAACGGCCCGGTCCACACGCCTGCCCAGTCCAGATCATTGCCTGACTCCAGCCGCTGCCGGAAGAACTGATCCCAGAACTCAACACCTGCATGGACCACGTGGCCACACTATGCCAACCACGCACCCCCGAACCGTTCCCTGTTCAACGCCCGGGGTTACGTTGCCGGTTCGTGCGGCTGGTGTAGCGCCGTCCGAAGTCCACGTGCTCGGCGATCGCGATGAACGCCGCCCACCTAGCCCCCGGGCTCTTGCCCGCCCCATTCCCACGACCCTCCGATCAGTCAGATGGATTTCATGCCGGCGTCTCGGAGCGACGCATGCCGTGCGAGGCGGATCGTGGCGCGTGCGCCTAGGCCGGGCAGGACATACTCGAGCGCGACGCGATCAACTCGACAGCGTGGCCCCGGCCCGGGAGAAGTGCGAGGGCGGCGGTTAGCGCCGACGGGGACGTCCGGCGGTCCGTGGGAGCAGAAGCGGGGTCGGTCGGTGTCGGAGTCGTGTTGGACGCCGCGACTGCATAGCGGGTCACTGGCTCCCGCACCGTCGCCGGTGGGGTAACAGCGGCTGGTCCGTCATGTAGGCAACGGGTGGACCGGGTCAAGGTCGACCACAAGCTCGATCGCTCCCGCTCCAGAATTGAGCAGCCGGGGCGTACCCAAGTTTGCGAGTAGCCGTCGCATGCGCGTGTTATCGGACAGCATGAGGCCTGTGAACTCGGTGATGCCCTCGTCCCGGGCCCGATCGGCGAGATGGCCCAGTAGCGTTTTGCCAACCCCGCGACTCTGCCAGGGCTCGAGGACTGCGATCGCGATCTCCGCCCTGTCAGGTCGTTCATGATCCCGGATGTAGCGGGCGACACCTACGCTCTTGCCACTACCTGGATCGATGGCCAGCAACGCCTCGTGGTCGTGGTGGTCGACCTCAGTCAGGTAGCGGAGCTCAGCCGCGGTGAGCCGCCCGTGTGGGTTCAGGAACCGGCGGTAGACGGCCTCGTCGCTGCTCTGCTCGACGGCTGACGCGAGCGCGGCCTTGTCCGCAGGGTCGATCGGCCTGATCTCCAGCTCTGTCTTGGCTGTGGGAGCGGTGGGTTGCATTCCGCGGTCATGGGCGAGTGGCGCGTGTTCGGCCTGGCCCGTGCCTCGGTCGGGAAGCCGTCAACATCGGCGGCAAACTCGGCCTGGTGCTGGGTGCAGTGTGCCTCGCGACGATGATCCGACATCACATAGTCGCGCGATCTTTCCGGGCCGGCAACGATTTGTCGAGCGTGGCCTGATAGGCCTCTGATCGGCCTGGACTGGGTCTGCTGCGAGCGTCGTCGCCGAGACGGCGAGCTGCTCGCCACCGTCCTAGCGGACGCAGAGCTCATAGCTCACGAGCCGTCGAGGACGCTGGCGACGGTGCGCTGATCGCGGATGGCTGGTTGACCGCTGGGTCGAGACCGCCGACGCCAGACCGCTGAAAGCGTGACGAGTAAGAAGAACGGGTCAAGCGACTCAAGACAGCCGCGCGAGAAGGAGCCACGATGTGCAGCGGCCCGTCGACCAGGCGGGTTGGGTTCGTTTGGTCCCAGACCGAAAGGAAGGCGCTCGTGCACCGATCCATCACATATCGTCGCCCCTGTCTCTGGGTGGTACTGGGCGTCACGCTTGTGATCGCTGCGACGGTCACGGTCGACGGCGCGCGCTCCGAGGCGCGGGCCGCCTCCGGGGCAAGTGCGCGGGCGAAGCCGACGATCGTTCTGGTCAATGGCGCGTGGGCGAACAACGCGAGCTGGTCGGCGACCTGCGGGCTATGAGCAGGGCTGCCGGAGGTCGATCAAGGGGGCAGCGGTCCTACTCTGTCTGGCTGTGCCCGGCGAGCTCTTGGTGCGGTCCAACTTCGGCGATGACCAGCTTCACATCTGGACCACCAAGCCTGGAGGTCACTGGCGTGCTCGGATTGCTTTCGCCGACCTCATGGCAGAGGGGACGGTACCCGAGCGCTGCAGCGGCGAGGAACTTCACCTCGATGCCTGGTTCGCAGAGCTAGCCGCCGAATGGCGCGGCTGGCAAGGTGAGAAACGATACGAAGCTCTCGGGCTGCGACTCGCCTCCCGGCACGACGGGCTAGGCCACGTAACGCTCGACGTGACGTTGCAAGACGACTACACCGCCGATGGGCGATGGCGCGTGCGAGCATCGCTCATGTTGGATGCTGGTGCTCTTGATCGTTTGGCTCTCGAAGCTCGCGAGCTCGACCGAGCCCTCTGACATCGCGTGGTGCCTCTGCTACGGACACGCGCGGCGCTGCCGGTGCTCGATCATTGCGACACTCTTCGCTGGCTCGGTTTCCGCGCAACACACTGAAATTGGCGGCCCTCGCGAGATGCTCGCGATGGGAGCGGAGCAGGGCCCTCGGGTCCGATCACTCGCTTCCAGGTGCGACCGACCGAGCGTTGTGGCATTGCGACGGCTCAAGCAGTCACGCCGGCGCGGCTTCCGGTCCGCTGAGAGCGGCGGCCTGATCGAGACTCCCCAGCGGCGACAAACCAGCGGGCTGGCCTGAGTGTGGCTGTGTCACTTCATTGCGGGGCTTTGATCAGCGTGGCGCATGACCAGCTCGCGCGGGTGGCGAGGAGCACGCTGGTGCAGCTGCCGGTGATCGCGGCCGTGAGTGCGAGCGCGTGGATCGTCCCTGGGAAGTGAGCCAGCCGCACGCCGAGAACGGCGACGGCGGCTAGGTCGGCGAGGGCGGTGACTAGTCCCATCGCGACGGCGGCGAGCAGCGACGTCTGCGGCGGTAGCGCGACCCGGCGCGCGGGCCGCCCGGTGGTGACGAGCGTCAATAACCCGCTGGCGACGATGACTCCGATCAGGACGGCTGCGGCGAGGTGATCGACCGGGCTGTCGAATAGGCCGGTCGCTCCCCTGGTGTGACGTGAGCGTGCCGCCGCGAGCCACAGCGCGACGACGAGCGCAGTCGCCGCAAAGAGCGCGAGGGCGGTTTGCCGGCAACGCGCGATCATGAGCTCAGGCCGGAACGCGGCGGCGAGCGTCCTGGCGTCGCCGAACTCGGCGAGCGCGAGTCTGACCGCCTCGGCGTGCTCGTGTCCGGCCTGCTGGTTGGACTCGGTTGCCGCGAGCAGTCCGTCGTGTAGTTCGGCGAGGATCGCCGCGCGGTGGATCCTGGGTCCCGGCAGGCGAGCGGCGACCGCCTGCAGGAATGATCCGATGTTGTCGGTCGCTTCGTTCATGGCGTCGCTTTTGCGGGCGCTGTATCGAGCAGCATTGAGACGGTTTTGGAGAACTGGCGCCAAGAAGCGCGATCCTCCCGGAGCTTGCGCCGACCAGCGGTGGTGAGCCGGTAGGTGCGGCGCCTGCGTCCGGACACCGTTGACCAGTCGCTTTCGATCAGCCCTGCCCGCTCGAGCCTATGAAGCGCGGGATACACCGTGCCGGTCGGCAGATCGATGCTCGCGCGGCTGCGCGCTCGCAGCTTTTCCATGATCGCGTAGCCGTGGAGCGGCTGCGGCTCGAGCGCCGCCAGGAGGATCGAATCCAGATGCCCTTTGAGCACCTCCGGCTTCATAGGTAGCGATTCTACGGGTGTGCGAACATATAGCAACGCTACCTATGCGGATCGGATGATCACTCATCGGGCGAGAGTCGGGATCGGCGACGGCGTGCGGGTCGGCCGAGCCCGAGCGGCGGTAGTTGCCGCGGGTCTGACGAAGCGCTATGGCTCGCGGCTGGCGGTCGATGCCGTTGACTTCGAGCTGCCCGGCGGTGTCGTCTCCGGGTTCGTTGGCCCCAACGGAGCCGGCAAGACGACGACGGTCGGGATGCTGGTGGGGTTGATCCGCCCGACCGGTGGCACGGCCGAGGTGCTCGGTCATTCGGTCAGCCGCCCCGCGGCGTATCTATCGCGGGTCGGCGCCTTGATCGAGGCGCCGGCGTTCTACCCCACCCTGTCGGGCCGACGCAACCTCGAAGTCCTGACGCGCCTGTCGCGACTCGACCGCGCCCGGATCGCCGAGGTGCTCGAGCTGGTCGGACTGTCAGATCGCGGCGACGATCTCGTCCGCTCTTATTCGCTGGGGATGAAGCAGCGACTTGGGGTGGCGGCCGCGCTGCTGCCCGCCCCCGAGCTGGTGATCCTCGACGAGCCTGCAAACGGCCTTGACCCGGCAGGCATGCGCGAGATCCGCTCGCTGCTGCGCACCCTCGCCGACCACAGCACCACCGTGTTTGTCTCAAGCCACATGCTCGCCGAGGTCCAGGCGATCTGTGACTACCTGGTGATGATCGATAAGGGACGGATCGTCTTCCAAGGCGCGATCGACGATCTGCTCGCGGCCCAGCGCTCCGAACTGGTGGCGATTCCGGAGCACGTGGCCGACCTGGCCCGGCTGCTCGAGGTATGCGCCGCCGGCGGGTACCCGGCGCGGATAGACCGCGACGCCGTCCGGGTCCAGGCGTCCGGTAGCTGGGCCGCCGAGCTCAACCGCCGCGCGATGGGCGCCGGGATCACGCTGCGGGGGCTGCGAAGCATCCGCGCCTCGCTCGAGGAGGCCTACTTCTCGATCACCGACCAGGCCGAAGACCCGAGACCCTGATGCTCGGGGCATTCTCGAGCGAATGGAGAAAGCTGCGCCGCCGCAGCATGCTCGTCTGGGGCGTCGGCGGCGGCCTGTTGTGCAGCGTGTTCGCCACCGCGCTGACGATCGAACGGACCCGGAGGACGTTCCCGCCAGGCGCAGGCGCGCGCTTCCACGTCACGATCGCGCAGCTCTCGAGACCCGACGGGTTCGTCCACGGCGTGCTCACCGCCTCCAACCTGATCGGGATCGTCTCGCTGTGCCTATTCGCCGGCGCGGTCGCTATCGAGTACAGCCAAGGCACGCTGCGCATCCTGCTCGTCTGCCAACCCCGCCGCGGCCAACTTCTGACCGGCAAGTTCCTCGCGCTCGCCGCCTTCGTCGGCATCGCGATCGCGCTCGCGGTCTCGGTCGCCGCCGGCGTCGCATTCGCGCTCGGACCATCAAAAGGAATCAACACCTCCCCCTGGACCACCGGCGCTGGCCTCGACGATCTCGGCCAAACGATCCTGCACGTCTACCTCGCATCGGTCGGCTACGGGATCCTCGGTACCGCACTCGCAATCCTCCTGCGCTCGTCGGCGCTCGCGATCACGATCGGCGTCGCCTACGCGCTCCCGGGCGAAGCGATCATTAGCCGCTTCTGGAGCAGCGGCGATCGATGGCTACCCGGCCAGCTCCTCAGCGCGCTAGCTCACGGCGGGACGACCACGGCCAGTTACACGCGTGCCCTGGTCATTCTGAGCATCTACGCGACCGTCGTCGCCGCTGGGACACTCGTAATCTTCGGACGACGCGACGTCTAGCCGCCGGTCTCGCGCTGCCTCTCCCAGAGTCACCTCCTTCTCCGTCAGCTTCTAGACCGCGATGTGAGCTCGCTGTGCCTCTCCTCAGGCCGCGGCGTCCCGTGAACGGTGGCGCCGGAGTGCCGTGTTTTGGGCCCGCGCCACGGCGCAATCCAACCCGACGGTTGTCCGATTTGCGACGGTGAAGACGGGGTAGGATCGCTTGCGGCGGGTTCGGTCCGGTGTCCGAATCGACGGAAGGAATTTGGTTATGCGCGGGTACCGCTCCGTCCTCTCCTCGCTGTTGTCCCTGCTGTTGTTCTTGGTGGCCGGGGTGTCTGTCTTGCCTGCGAGCGCCGGCGCCGCGACGGACCACAAGGTGTCGGTCGCTGGGCCGCCGACCCCATATCTGCCGGACGCGGTCAACGAGCCCGCGTTGGCCGTGGACGCGAATCACCCTGACGTGTTGGCCGCTGGGGGTAACGATCTGGTCGACAGCTCGCCGTGTAAGGGCAGCAGCTGTGATCTGACGCCCGACATCGGCATCTCGGGGATCTACTTCTCGCTGACCGGCGGCAGGTCTTGGGTGCAGCCGACCTATCCGCACGGGCTGACGGCGCAGAGCGGGACCACGCATATCGGGCCGATCCACACGCTGCCGAACTATTTTGAGAACGGGATGTCGTCGCACGGCGACCCGGCGCTGGCGTTCGGCCCCAAGCCTGGGCCTGGCGGATTTTCGTGGGCAAACGGCTCGCGGCTGTATTACGCCAACCTGGCGTTCCCGCTGACGGGCCAGACGCCGTTTAAGGGCTCCTCAGCGGCCACCGTGTCGCGCACCGACAACGTCGCTGCGGCGGCGGCGGGTGATCAGAGCGCGTGGATGGACCCGGTGGTCGTCAGCCGCCAGAACGCGGCCCTGTTGTCCGACAAGGAGGACATCTGGGCAGACAACGCCAGCTCGAGCCGCTTCTTCGGCAACGTGTACGTGTGCAACACCGCGTTCCGTGCCCCCAGCGGCAAGGCGCAGCCGATCGTCTTGTCGGCGTCGTCTGACGGCGGCAGTACCTGGCGCCAGCGCCAGCTGACGTCTGCCGTCAGCAACGCGCAGTCGGGCGGCCGGCAGGGTTGCGCGGTGCGCACCGACAGCACCGGCGTGGTCTACGTGGTGTGGGAGGGCACCGCCAACGGCCAGAGCGTGATGTATCTGGCCCGCTCGTTCGACGGCGGTTCGAACTTCGACAAGCCGAGGCCGATCGCCGATGTGGTCGACGTCGGCGTGTTCGACGCGGTCTCGCGCCGGTTTGTGTTCGACGGGTTCGCCGGGACGCGGACCGACAGTTTCCCGAGCCTGTCGATCGCCAACGGCGCCCCGGACGGCGCTGGCGCGAGCAACACGCTGGTGCTCACGTGGCCAGACGCGCGCAGCGGGCTCAACCACGAGCAGGCGCTGGTGCAGACCTCCACCGACCAGGGCCAGACGTGGTCGTCGCCGAGCAATGCCGCTCAGGCTGGTGACCGGCCGGACAACCCGGCGATCGCGATCTCGCCGACCGGTACTGACGTGTACCTGGTCTACAACGCCTACCTGCAGCCGTTCCAGAGGACCACGGCCAGCCCTCGCAACATGCAGGGCGTGGTCCGCCACGCGGACGTTGGCGCGGGCGGCGCGCTGTCGGCATGGTCGACCCTCCACCGCGGGATGGTCGGCGACGCGCGCGGGACCACCAGGACCCTGAACCGCGAAGCCGTCTATGACTACAACTTCGCGGCCGCGACCCGCACCTACGGCGCGGCGGTGTGGATGGACGTGCGCAACGCCGCGGACTGCCCCGCGGTCGACGCCTACCGCCAATCCCTGATCGACGGCAACCCGATCGCAGCACCGTCACCGGTGACCGACTGCCCACCGCAGTTCGGCAACGAGGACATCTTCGGCGGCGTCTTCTCCGATCCCACGCCTTAACGCAAGCCTCACGACCGGCGGGGGCGCCCAATGGCGCCCCCACCGTCGTGCGGCGGGTCCATGAAGCGGTTCTGCGGGCGATCGGCAAGCCGTTGCGGTCGTCGATGAGCGTCGGGTCCGCTCGACTCGGTCACGCCGACCTCCCTGAGCATCCGCTGTCAGGCGCCTGATCCGGAAGATGGCGGCCGGCCGCCCGCGTCGCATCTGATATACGAGCAACGTCAAACGATCTTGGAGGTCGTGCCGTGCGACGTCGTCTTTCTCTGGCGGTTGGGGTCACCGCCGCGATCCTCGTTGCTGGACCGGCGGCCGCGCAGAAGGTGTCCGCTCCGTTAAACGTGACCAACAGCCAGTTTGCCGCCAACGAAGAGTCGCTGGGGATGAGCCCCGACGGCTCGCTGCTGGCTGCGGCGTGGAACGACTGGCACTTCAACGACGGCTGCGGCTTCTCCTACTCGACCGACGGCGGCACGACGTGGGCGCCCGAGTCCTTCGTCCCCGGCTTGACGACAACCACCAATGATCCGAGCGTGCCGGGACTGAACCAAACGTTCACCATCGCGGGCGACCCGGCCGTCGTCTATAACCCGAAGTTCAAGCAGTTCGACGTCGTCTGCCAGGCCTTCGGCACCGCGACTGGCAACCAGATCCAGCTGCTGGCGACCACGTTCGACCCGAGGAAGGTCGCCGACCGCAACGACACCAACGGCAGCTACGGCCTGGCCGCGTGGCGCCTGCCCGCGAGCGTGATCACGACCGGCAGCTCGAACGGCGCCATCAAGGGCTCGAACGGCAAAACCCCGGATCACGAGACGATGACCGTCGATACCAACAGGTCCTCCCTGCATTACGGGCGGATCTACGTCGGCTTTGCAGAGTTCAGCGGGAGTGGCCGGTCGCCGATCGACATCGCCTACTCCGATAACAACGGCGCGACCTGGAGCGGTCCGGTCCGCGTCTCTGACAGCAACAATCAGTTCGACCAGGACGCCCGTCCGAGCGTCGCGCCCAACGGCGACGTGCTGATGACGTGGACCAACGGTCCGAACGAGAAGTCCCTGACGAACAACGCCGCGATGGCCGACATCTCGCACGACGGCGGCGCGACCTGGGGAGCTGACGCGACCGTCGCACCAATTCCCGGCGCCTACTCAGGGCTGCCGAACTCGCTGTATCGCGACTCCACTGACGTGTGGTCCACCACCGACTCAAAGGGGCGCCTGGTGGTCGCCTACACCGACGACTCCACCGGCGTCCCTCAAGTCTGGACGGCGCATGCACTGCGCCCCGACTCGGTCGCGGGCTTCTCGCCGGCGTTCCGCGTCGACCCCACAACTCAGACGCAGTTCTTCCCGTGGCTCTCGGCATCACCGAGCACCGGTCGCGTCGACCTCGTGTTCTACGACCGCAGCTGCGATCCGATCAACGACACCCTGAACTGCGTCAGCGAGTCCTCCACCACCAACGGCGGCGCAAGCTGGTCGACCGTCAGCGTGACAACGATCGGCTTTGACGGCGACAAGTTCGGCGCATGCCTCGCGTTCGTCGACCCGCCCAACTGCCAGAACTTCTTCCTCGGCGACTACATCGCCACCGCCTCGACCGACACCAAGGCCCAGCTGCTGTGGACGGGCAACGGACCAAACGCGCTCGACGTGTTCTCCGCCCGAGTCACGTTCCCATAGCAGCCGCGACCAAACGTCAACCAGGACGCTCAACTACAGATGCCGACCGGCCGCATGCCGGAGGCGACACGGCGACGCTAAACCGGCCAGCACAAAATCGGCCTCATAGCTGCACTCGCCACCTCCTTATCCGCTCTGACCGAGCGGCTTGGTGCGTGTGGCGCCGTCCGGGGTCGAGCGTGAACGCGGCGCCGAGCCGGGCGGTGAGCTGCGCTCGGCGCTCTCGGCCCTCTCTCTCGAGCCCCGGCCCTCGGTTCCACAGCCGCAATGTCTGAAACAAACTCTGCAGAGGCTCCTCGGCCTCGGGCAACCGGTCGATTCCAACCCCGGTCGCCTCTGGGACCCTTGCCGGATCGACGTCAGGTTCCTCGGCTGGCATCCGTGAGGGAGCCGCCAGCAGCGACCTCCCGCGCTTCCGCCGCCAC